>JAFKFJ010000226.1 GCA_017307335.1 Alphaproteobacteria bacterium
GTCATCATCCACCTCGCCACCGATGCGCGTGAGCATCGGCGGGTCGAGGAATGGCACCCTTGACCTGCGTCAAACGTATCTCGGTCGCTACGATCCCTTCGTGGCGATATATGCTCCAGGTGAACCCAGCACGCCCCCTCCACGCGGTGCGCCGCGTGCCGTCGCCGGGCGTGCTAACCTCGCGCCGCGACTCGCACAGGATGGGATGCCGCGTGCCGCCGACCGACCGACACCTGCTCGCGATCGAGGGCATGCACCCGCCGCAGATCGCGGCGCTGCTGGACCTGGCGGAGAGTTACGCGCTGCTCAACCGGTCCGGCAAAACGCCGCGCGACCGGCTGCGCGGACGCACGCTGATCAACCTCTTCTTCGAGGACTCCACGCGCACGCGCACGAGTTTCGAGCTGGCCGGCAAGCGGCTCGGCGCCGACGTGATCAACATGCAGGTCAGCGCCAGCAGCGTGAACAAGGGCGAAACGCTGCTCGACACCGCGGCCACGCTGAACGCGATGAACTGCGACCTGCTGGTGGTGCGCCACGCCGCCTCCGGCGCGCCGGCGCTGCTCGCGCGCAAGGTTGAAGCGGCGGTCATCAACGCCGGCGACGGCACGCATGAGCACCCGACGCAGGCGCTGCTCGACGCACTCACCATCCGCCGCCATCGCGGCGGGCTCGAGGGCCTGACGATCGCGATCTGCGGCGACGTGCTGCACAGCCGCGTCGCCCGCTCCAACATCTTCCTGCTCACCACCATGGGCAGCCGCGTGCGCGTGATCGGGCCGCCGACGCTGATCCCGTCGCAGATCGACCGGCTCGGCGTCGAGGTGTTTCACGACATGGCGGCTGGCCTGCGCGGCACGGACGCGGTGATGATGCTCCGCCTGCAGCAGGAGCGCATGGCGCGCGGCCTGGTGCCGAGTGCGCGCGAATACTTCCGCTTCTACGGACTCGATGCCGAGAAGCTCGCGCACGCGCGCCCCGACGCGCTGGTGATGCATCCCGGCCCGATGAACCGTGGTGTCGAAATCGCCAGCGCCGTGGCCGACGATCCGCGCCACAGCGTGATCCGCGAGCAGGTGGAGATGGGGGTCGCGGTGCGCATGGCGGTTCTCGACGTGCTCGCGCAGGCCGGTGCCAACGGATGACCGACGTGCTGTTCACCGATGTGCGCGTGCTCGATCCGGGCGCGGATCTCGATCTGCCGCACGCCGAGCTGCTGGTCCGCGACGGGCGGATCGCCGATCTCGGCAGCGGCCTTGGCCGACCGGACGGCGCCGCGATCGTCGCGGGTGCGGGCGCCGTGCTGTGTCCCGGCCTCGTGGACATGCGCGCGACGCTTGGCGAGCCGGGCGGCGAGCATCGCGAGACCGTCGCCTCGGCCGCCGCCGCCGCATCGTTCGGTGGCGTCACCACCGTCGCGGCGCTGCCCGATGGCGTGCCGGCGATTGATGATCCCGCGCTCGTCCGGCTGCTGCGAGCACGCGGCGAGGAAACCGGCGCGATCACCGTCGTGCCCTACGGCGCCGCGACGCGCGGCTGCCGGGGCGAGGAGCTGTGCGAGTACGGCCTGTTGCGCGAGGCAGGGGCGGCCGGCTTTACCGACGGCGCGCGCGCGATCGGGCCGGCGCGGCTGATGCGCCTCGCGCTGACCTACGCGCGCGGGTTCGGCGCGCGCATCATCCAGCACCCGGAGGAGCCCACGCTGGCCGCAGGCGGCGCCGCCACGCAGGGCGAGCTGGCCACCCGCCTCGGCCTGCCGACGATCCCGGCGGCGGCCGAGGCGCTGATGGTCGCGCGCGACATCCGGCTCGTGGAGCTGACCGGCGGGGCGGTGCATTTCGCCCATGTCTCCACCGCCGAGGCGCTGGCGCTGATCCGCGCGGCGAAGGCGCGCGGGCTGGCGGTGACGTGCGACACGGCCCCGCCCTATTTCGATCTGAACGAGACCGCGATCGGCGATTGGCGGACCTTCGCCAAGCTCTCGCCGCCGCTGCGGGGGGAGGCGGACCGGCAGGGCGTGGCGGCGGCGCTGGGCGACGGGACGATCGACGCCATCGCGTCGGACCATCGCCCCTGCGACGCCGACGACAAGCGGCTGCCGTTCGCGGAAGCGGCCGCCGGCGGAACCGGACTGGCGACACTCCTGGCGGTCACGCTCGCGCAGGTGCATGGCGCCGGGTTGCCGCTGCCGCGCGCGATCGAATTGCTGACCGCCGCACCCGCGCGCCTGCTCGGCATCGAGGCGGGCACGCTGCGCAAGGGGGCGCCGGCGGATCTCTGCCTGTTCAGCCCGGAGCGCGCCTGGCAGGTCGCGGCAGGCGCGCTGCCGGGCCGCGCGCCGAACACGCCCTTCGACGGCCGCGCCCTGGAGGGGCGCGTCGTCGGGACGTGGAAGGCAGGGTGGCGGGTGTTCGGGGGGTAGCGCCCCGCCGGCGGCCGCTCAGGCGGCGCGGCGGCGGCGCAGGACGCCCAGCGTGCCGAGCCCGAGGCCGAGCAGCGCGAGCGTCGCGGGCTCCGGCACCGCCTTCGGTTCCGGGATGGTGCCGAGGAAGGCGTAGTCGTGCAGCTCACCACGGCCATCGAAGCTGCCGGCGACCAGCACGCCCTCGATGTCGGTCGAGTTCGACACCGCGGCATCCGGCGCGAGCATCAGCCCGCCCCACTGCGTGCCGAAGTTGACCGAGGTGGCGTCGTAGAAGTTCCAGATGACGTTCTGACGGCCGGACGACTCGTTGTTGAAGTGGTTGTTCAGGTTGACCACGCCGCCGGTGCTGCTGGCGTCGACGTTGATCACCACGGTCGAGGCGCCATCCAGGTTCACCTTGAACCCGGCATAGCCCTGGAGCGCGGCGGCCGTGACGTCGAACACCGCGATGCCGTCCACCGGCGTCGCGTTGAACTGCACGTTGTTGTTGTCGTGCGCGTCGATGGTGCTGGTGGCGGCCATCGCCTGCAGGACGGAGGAGAGGCCGAGGGGGCCGGGGCCGACGCTGGCGAAGTCGCTGATCGTGTTCGGCACCGACGCCAGGTACGATCCGCCGCCGTTGAAGTTGAAATGGGCGGTGTTGGTGCCGCCCACATACACGTTGCCGCCGTTGTTGACGTTGTATGTGCCGCCGCTCGCGTTGCCGTACACGGTCACCGCGCCGAAGCCCGCCGGCGGCGTGCTGCGGGGATTGTTGTTGAAGGTATGCGACGGGCCCGACATGTTGCCGCCGACCACCAGCGGCCCCTCGACATCCGAGGTGCTGCTGAAATTGCCAAACACGACTGCGCCGAACCCGGACGCAATGGCGCTGGCGGAGAGCGGCCCTGCCTTCGCGGCCCCCGCACTCGCCAGCACCCCGACCACAACCAACCCGACCGTCCCGGCTAAGCGCACGACGAACTCCGAACAATGACGACACCGAGACAGTGTAGCCTATCCGCGAAAATTTCGCAAATTTTTCGTCAAACCCGGGCGCTGTGTGTTAAGTAATTGTTCCGGAACGATTCATCCCGACGAAGCGCCGCTCCTCATGGCGCCCGGCGGGCGGTGAACAGGGCGACGTCGATCACGAAGCTGCCATCCGGTTCGATCGCGAAATGCCGCTGCACCGCGTCCGCCATCACCGCCTGCACGGCGCGGATCGCCCCGGCAAGCCCTTCCGGCGTGCGCATGCGCGCGATCCATTCCGGGAACGCGAGCCGCACCCGGAACGGCGTCACCCCGCCCGCGACGAAGCCGGCACGGGCCAGCGCGTCCTCCCACTCCGCCCGCGAGCGGTCGCGCACGTGCGAGGTGTCGCGCAGCAGCTCGACCGCCTGCAGGTACGTATCGAGCAGCGGGACGCCGGGGGAGACGACATCCACGAACCCGGCCTCGGCGCCCGGCTTCAGCACACGCGCCGCCTCGCGCAGCCCGGCATCGAAATCGCGCCAGTGATGCGCCGAGTAGCGGCTGAGGACGAGATCGAAGCTGGCGTCGTCGAACGGCAGGCGCTCCGCCGGCCCCTGGACCGTGCGCAGGTTGGCGAGCCCGCGCGACTTCGCCGCCTCGGCCACGACGGCCAGCATCTGCGGGGAAAGATCGTAGGCGACGACCTCGCCGACGTTCGGCGCCACGGCATAGGCGACATGGCCGCCGCCGCAGCCGAGATCGAGCGCCCGCCCCTGCCCGCGCGCGAGGGCCGCCAACGCCGCGAGGTCGGCGCCCTGGGCATGGACCGGACTGACGAGATATTCAGCGGCCCGCTCGCCGAACTGACCGACGACCAGGCTCTCCTGCGTGCGCGCTTGCATCGTCTGCTCCTCTGCCCTCACCCTCCCGGCCTTCGGCCGGGCCCCTCCCTCTCCCGCAAGCGGGAGAGGGGCCTTTTCGTACCGCTTCACGTCCCGTTCTTCGCCCGCCTCCGCAAGCGGGAGATGCTCTCTGTTCTCCCTCTCCCGCTTGCGGGAGAGGGCCGGGGTGAGGGCCTACTTCCCCGCGTCGATCTCCGCGAACACCTCGCGGGCGGTGCGGAACGCCTCGAAGCCGGCGGGAATGCCGCAGTACCCGCAGACCTGGATGAAGATCTCCTTGATCTCCTCGCGCGTCACGCCGTTGGTCAGCGCGCCGCGGATGTGCAGCCGCAGCTCGTGCGACTTGCCGAGGGCGGCGAGCATCGCAAGGTTGAGCATGCTGCGTGTCTTGTACGGCAATCCCGGTTTGCGGGCCCAGACCATGCCCCACGCCATCTCGGTCGTGGCCTTCTGGAACGCGGCATAGAAATCGTCCGCGCTTTCGAGCGAGCGGTCCACGTAGTCCGCGCCCAGCACCTCGCGGCGTGCGGCGAGCCCACGCTCGAACAACTCGCCCTTGTATTCGGGGCGATCGGGGATCTGCGCCATCCTGTGCCTCCGCGACTTTCTTGCGGCGAAGGCTACGCGGGCGACGGCTCGGCCTCAAGGCGCAGGGTGCGCAGCAGCGTTGCAAGCCGGTCGGCCTCCGCCGTCGTCTTGTCGGTGCGCAGGCGCGCGATGCGGGGAAAGCGCAGCGCCACGCCGGATTTGTGGCGCGGGGAAAGCTGGGCGGCGTCGAACGCCACCTCCAGCACCAGCGCCTTCTCCACCTCCCGCACCGGGCCGAAGCGCGCGATGGTGTGGTTGCGTACCCAGCGGTCGATCCACGCCAGCTCCTGATCGGTGAAGCCGAAATACGCCTTGCCGACCGGCACCAGCTCCTCGCCCGCAGGCCCGTCGCGCCAGAGCCCGAACGTGTAGTCGGAGTAGAAGCTGCTGCGCTTGCCGTGGCCGCGCTGCGCGTACATCAGCACCGCGTCGATGGTCAGCGGGTCGCGCTTCCACTTCCACCACAGCCCCTTCGGCCGCCCGGGCACGTAGGGTGCATCGCCGCGCTTGAGCATCAGCCCCTCGATGCCGGCGGCGCGCGCGCCCGCGCGCAGATCGGCGAGGTCTTCCAGCGTCGCGAAGCCGATCATCTCGGAGAGGTCCATGCGCGCCGGGCGGATGTGCGCGAACCACGCCTCCAGCCGCGTCCGCCGCGCGTCGAACGGCAGCGGGCGCAGATCCTCCGTCTCCTCGAACAGCAGGTCGTAGAGCCGCACCGCGGCCGGATAGTCGCGCAGCATCTTCGCCCCCACGCTGCGCCGGTTCAGCCGCTGCTGCAGTTCGGCGAACGGTGCCACCACGCCGTCGCGCAGCACCAAGAGCTCGCCGTCGAGCACGGCGTGGAACTGCATCGCCTCGACGATCTCGGGGAACGCGTCGGAGATGTCCTCGGCGCCGCGCGAATAGAGCCGCCGCCCGCCCGCGGTCGCGACGATCTGCACGCGGATGCCGTCCCATTTCCATTCCGCCCGCAGCCGCGCCGGGTCGAGGCCGGAGAAGTCCACCGCCTCCAGCGGATGGGCAAGCATCGGCGGGCGGAACAGCGGCGCGTCGGCCGCGTCGGGGCGCGGCCCCTGACCCTCGATCCACGCGAACAGCGGCAGATAGGGCGGCGTCAGTCCGTGCCAGACCTCCTCGATGTCGTCGGCGGCGATGCGGCCCTCGCTGAGCTCCGCCAGCGCCAGCTTCGCCAGCCGCGCGGAGACGCCCACGCGCAGCCCGCCGGTGATCAGCTTGAGCAGCGCGAGCCGCGTCGCGGCGTCGGAGGCATCGAGCCAGCCGCTCACGATCGCCGGCAGGGCGCTGCGGGCGGCGCCGTCCAGCGTGGCGACGACCTCCGCCAGCCCGGGCGGGTCGGTGCGCGCCGGCGCCTCCGGCCACATCAGGGCAACGGTTTCCGCCAGGTCGCCGACATAGTCGTAGGACCACGCAAACAATTCCGGATCGGTGCGCGCCGCCGCCAGCTCGCGGATCAATGCGGGCTTGGCGGCGGCGAAGCTCAGGTCGCCGGTGATCGCGGCGAGGCCGATGCCGCGGTCGGGGTCCGGCTCGGTCTCGAAATAGCGGCGCAGCAGCGCGATCTTGCCGTTGCGCGAGGGCGTGAACACCAGCCGCTCGAGCAGCGCCGCGAAGGCGATCATGCGGCCTCATCCTCTTCGCCATAGCCGAGGAGGCGCAGCGCCCGCCCGCGGACGCCGCGCTGCCCGGCCGCGTAGATCAGCGCCTCCTCGCGCCCGTGCGTCACCCAGATCTCCGGGGCGCCAACCTCGTCGATCGTGGCATTGAGTTCGTCCCAGTCGGCATGGTCGGAAATGACCAGCGGCAGCTCCACGCCGCCCTGCCGCGCGCGCTGGCGCACCCGCATCCAGCCGGAGGCGGCGCACACCACGGGATCGGCCAGCCGCCGCGCCCAGCGGTCCGCCGCCGCCCCCGGCGGAGCGAGCACGATCGCCCCCGCCAGCGCCGCCTTCGCGGCACCCGTCGCCGGCACCAGCGGACCCAGATCCACACCGAGCGCCGCGTAGGCCTCGCAGAGCGCGAGGTGGGCGCCGTGGAGGAAGATCGGCCGCTCCCACCCCGCCTCGCGCAGCAGGGCGGCAAGGCGCTGGCATTTGCCCAGCGAGTAGCAGCCGACGAGGTGCGTCCGCTCCGGAAACAGCGCCACGCTCGCAAGCAGTTTGGCGATCTCGCCGGACGCCGGCGGATGGCGGAACACCGGAAGGGCGAAGGTGGCCTCGGTGACGAACACGTCGCACGGGATGGGCACGAAGCCGGGCGTGGTGGGATCGCGCGCGCGCTTGTAGTCGCCGCTGACCACGGCGCGGCTGCCGCGCCATTCCAGCGCCACCTGCGCCGAGCCGAGAACGTGGCCGGCCGGCTCCAGCCACAGCGTGACCTCGCCGATCGTCAGACGCTCACCCCAGGCCAGCGGCTGCGCGGTCGCGCCGGCGCCGTCCGCGCCGAGGCGCACGCGCATGAGCGCGAGCGTCGCCGGGCTCGCGAGCACCGCGCGATGGCCCGGCCGGGCGTGGTCGGAATGGGCGTGGGTGATCACGGCACGATCGACGGCGCGTACCGGGTCGATGAAAAACCCGCCCGGCTCGCAGAAGAGCCCGGCCGGCAGCGGCTTCAGCCAGGTCTGCGGGTGCGGCATGGCGCACAGGTGGGCGCACCCTGCCGCCGACGCCAGAGCTTAGCACCCACCGATAGAGACGGCCGCGCCGGCGCTCCTGCTATCGGCGGAATCCGCAATCGGGGGGCGATCAGGACAGGCGCTCACCACCTGCAAATTGTTGTTACCTCGCGCCGGAATTATCCGCATCCCGGTTTGGGCTCGCTAGGAATACGGGCACGACCCTGCAACGGAGAAAAACTCATGACGAGCGCAGCAAACGCGGCGGTGAGCACGGCTGTCTTCAAACCAACAGATTACGGTTTCAATACAAATAACGACGACCCGCCACCCGGCCTCCCGCTGTTCAACGTGATGCTGGTCTCTCCGCCGGCGACCGGCGCGGTGGCCGTCGACCTCGGCAATGCGAACACGTCGCTGAAGCTGAAAGGGTTGGGCAACAGCGTCTATGGCGACAACGGCAATGTGACGGTGACCGGTGGGGCCGGCATCGGCGCCGTCTATGTCGGCAACGGCACCGACACCGTGGGGCTCAACGGCGCGCTGAACACGATCGTCGTCGGCGATGGCAACGACACCATCCGCGGCGGCGCCGGCATCGTGCAGGTGACGATTGATCCCACGGACGTGCGGATCATCTATGGCGGGGCACTGAGTGCCACGCTGCAGCTTGCCCTGCCGATCCCGCTCGGCGTCAACATGACGGACGGCAACTTCGGCTGGTTCCTCGGCGGCAGCAACAACATCGGTGCTTTCAGCGGCCTCGGCAATTCCGACGGCACCAGCGGCAACGGCAACATCGGCGTCTTCAACGGCAACTCCAACAGTGCGTCGAACAACGGCAACTACAACATCGGCGCGCTGAACGGCAACATGAACGGCGCCTACAACGCCGACGGGTCGAGCGGCACCAACAACGGCGTGTTCAACGTCGGCGTTCTGAACGGCAATGCCAACGGCAGCATGAACACCGGTGCCAACAACGGCAACTACAACGGCTACGACAACCTCGGCGTCTACAACGGCAACCTGAACGGCAACCTCAACAGCGGCAGCAACAGCGGCAACGGCAACGGCCAGGACAACCTGGGCGGGCTGAACGGCAACCAGAACGGCAACGGCATGCCGCTGGCGTTCCAGCCGGCTTCGACGCAGCCGGCAACGCTGACGCTGACCGGTGCGCTCGATACGATCGTCGCTGGCAACGGCAACAACAAAATCGTTGCACCCGGCGGGCTTTCCACCGTGGTCGCCGGCGACGGCGCGAACAAGATCACGATCGCCGGGCAGTTCGACACGGTGGTCGCGGGCAACGGCGGCAACAACGTGGTGGGCAATGCCGACCACGCGGCCGTCAGGCTCGGCGACGGCACCAACCACGTGATTCTGTCCGGGATCGGCAGCAACGTGGTGCAGACCGGGTCAGGCAACGACACGATCCAGCTTTCCGGGTTCGGCAACTGGGTCGATGCCGGCGCCGCCATCAACCACAACACGATCTTCGGTGGCGTGGGCGGGGACACGTTCGTGATCCAGGCGCCGGGCGGCGGCTATGATGCGATCTACAACTTCTCGCTCTACAACGCGGATCAGCTCGACCTGACCAGCGCACTGGCGACCACCAGTTGGGACGGTCAGGCGTCCGATCTCGGCAACTACCTGCACGCCTCGACCGTGAGCAACAACACCTGGCTCGCGGTTGGCAGTGGCGCAGGAACACACGTGGCGGAACTGATGGGCGTGCAGGCGACGCTGGGCCAGCTACTCGCTCACAACTCGCTGATCACGTGATACACTTAAAAGGAGAGTCATCACGACCGCGATAATGCGGCAAGGCGATGAATACCGCTATGAATATCGACCATTCGGTTCCACAGTATTGTGAAATGTTTCCTGTTGCCAGTTTTCTCACACCGGTGGCACGTAATTATCGTCGTCGGGAGAGATCGGCGACGAAATCAGAAATTTCTGTGAGGGACGCATGCGAAAGATTCTTTTGGCCTCGGTGGCGGTGCTCGGCTTTGCCGCGTTCGCAACCGCGCCGGCCTTCGCCCGGCCTGGCCACGGCACGAACAACGGCGGCGGCGCCGGCATCGGCGTCGGCGTTGGCGGCAACGGCGGCACGGGCGGCAACGGCGGGGCTGGCGGCAGCGGCGGCTCGGGCACCGGTGGCAACGGCGGCAGCGGCGGCGTCGGCGTCGGCGTCGGCGGGGTCGGGCTTGGTGGCCTCGGCGCCGGCATCGGCATCGGGTCGGCGAATGGCGGGCGCGGCGGCTCGGGCACCGGCGGCGCCGGTGGGGCTGGCGGGGCCGGTGGCAGCGCCAACGGCGGCGCGGGCGTGGGTGTTGGCGTCGGCGGGAACGGCGGCGGCAACAGCGGCGGCCACGGCGGCCACTAGCTGACCAGGGCGCCGATCTGGCGGTCCACTGCGGACCGCATCGGCAGGACGAGGACGGAGGCAGCGCAAGCTGCCTCCGTTTCTCTTGTACTTGATACTTGCACTCGTTGCGGACCACATGGACCGTATCTAGCTGTATGTTCTGTTGTGCGTGAGCTCATTGTCATTTGATTCTCTAATAATTGTGTCACTTTGGAGCGATATCTCCCTCATCCACGCCGGAGTTACGACAACAAAAACCGCCATCGCTATATGAACGCGCCACGATTGTTCACCGGTCGTGCCGACATATCTGGCATTGGATCAGGGAGGGTTCTGTGAGAAAGCTTCTTCTACTTACAGTTGCGCTCGGCTTTGCGGTTCCGGGTGCGTCGGTCGCGTTCGCGGCCGGTGGTCATGGCGGCGGCCACGGCCACGGCTTCGCCACCGGCGGCAACGGGGGAATCGCCGGCAACGGCGGCTGGGGCGGCAACGGCGGGAGCGGCATCGGCGGCAACGGCGGGCGGGGTGGACTTGCCGTCGCCGGCAGCGGCAACGGCAGCGGCACCAACGCGAGCGGTACCGGGAACGGCGGCAGCGCCGTGGCGACCGCGAACGGCGGCAGCGGCGGCGATGGCACCGGCGGCAACGGCGGCAACGCCGGCAACGGCGGCAATGCCAATGGCGGCAATGCCCACGCCAAGGGCGGCAACGCCACCGCGACCGGTGGGAACGGCGGGATTGCCGGCAATGGCGGCAATGGCGGCAATGGCGGCCGTGGCTTCGGGGGCAACGGCGGCAATGGCGGCGTAGCGGTCGCCGGCAGCTTCAACGGCAACGGCAACGGCAACAACAACGCCGCCAGCAACAAAGGCAACAACAACGGCAACAACAACAGCGGCAGCGCGACCGCCAACGGCGGCAACGGTGGCAACGGCACCGGCGGCAACGGCGGGGCCGGCGGCAGCGGCGGCAATGCCAATGGCGGCAACGCGACCGCCAATGGCGGCCGCGGCGGCGGCACCGCGACCGGCGGCAATGGCGGGATCGGTGGCAGCGGCGGCAACGGCGGCAGCGGGGGCAACGGGATCGGCGGCAACGGCGGCAAGGGCGGCACTGCGATCGCCGGCAGCTTCAACGGCAATGGCAACGGCAACGGCAACAACGGCAATAACAACGGCAATAACAACGGCAACAACAACAGCGGTACCGCCACTGCCAATGGCGGCAACGGCGGCAACGGCACCGGCGGCAACGGCGGCAGCGGCGGCAGCGGCGGCACCGCCAACGGCGGCAACGCCACCGCGAGCAGCAACAGCAGCGGCAGCAGCAGCGCGACCGGCGGCAACGGCGGCATCGCCGGCAATGGTGGCACCGGCGGCAATGGCGGGGCCGGCACGGGCGGCAACGGTGGCAACGGCGGCGTCGCCGTCGCGCACAGCTTCAACGGCAACAGTAACGGCAACGCCAATACCGGCTTCGGTAATGGCAACAACAATGGCAACAACAACGGCGGCTCGGCGAGCGCCAATGGCGGCTCCGGCGGCAGCGGCGCGGGCGGCTCCGGCGGCGGCGGTGGCGCCGGCGGTGGCGCCGGCGGCGGCGGCGGCGGGGCCGGCGGCTAGGCTGCGACCGAGGCGTGGCGGCGCGCTGTCAGGCGCGCCGCCGTTTTTCCTGCGCGAGATCCGGCCGGCGCGCCGTCGGCCGATGCTCGTCGAGGAGGCATGCGTGAACAAACCGGTGATGCTTTCGGCCGCCCTGGGCTTGGCGGCGATTTCGGCTGGCGGCGCCAAGGCGGCCGCGGCGGTGCCGCCCGTTGAAGGCAGGATGTGCGCCGAGCGGGCTGCCGCGGCATCCGCCCTCGGGCACGGCGCGCTGGCGCTTTGCGGTGTGCTGTTCGTCCGCTCGGGCCCGGGCACCAGCGGTGTCGGGGCCGGCGGCGCTGGCGGTGCGGGCGGTGCCGGGGGAACGGGCACCGGTGGCGCCGGCGGCAATGGCGGTGCGGGCGGCAACGGCGGTGCCGGGGGCAGCGGAACCGGCGGCGCAGGGGGCGCAGGCGGCGCCGGCAGCAGCGGTGGTGCCGGTGGCAGTGGAACCGGGGGTGCCGGCGGCGCCGGGGGGGCGGGCGGCAGCGGAGCCGGCGGTGCGGGCGGAGCAGGAGGCGCAGGCGGCGCCGGGAGTAGCGGTGCCGGCGCGGCTGGAGGGGCCGGTAGCAGTGGCGGCGCTGGCGGAGCCGGAGCCGGCGGCGGCGGCGGCGGTGGTGGTGCCGGGGGCGCAGGAGCGGGGAGCGCCGGAGCCGGCGGCGGCGGGGGCGGTGGCGGTGCTGGCGGCGCTGGTGCTGGCGGCGCTGGTGCTGGCGGCGCCGGCGGAGGAGCCGCCGGCGGCGCGGGTGGTGCTGGCGGCGGTGCCGGAGGCGCCGGCGGTGCTGGAGGCGGCGGTGCGGGCGGTGGCGGTGGCGCCGGAGGTGGCGGTGGTGCTGCCGGGGGGTCAGGCGGTGGCGCCGCCGGTGGTGCAGGCGCTGGTGGAGCAGGCGGCGGTGGTGGCGGCGGCGGTGGCGGCGGTGGTGGCGGCGGTGGTGGTGGCGCCACGGGCGGCCACGGTCAGTCGCCGGCTTCGGGCGGCGGGTTGAACAGCCAGTAGCACCCGCCCCGGCTTCGGCTTCGGCTTCGGCTTCCGCGTCGGCTTCCGCTGCGGCGCCCGGACCGCTATCTACCGGGCGATGGGAACATTGCCGGAACCCCTCGCCGGCTGGTTCGCGCGCCAGGGCTGGACGCCGCGCGCGCACCAGCTCGCGGTGCTCGAGGCCGCGCAGGCCGGCGCGAGCGCCCTGCTCATCGCGCCGACCGGCGGCGGCAAGACGCTCGCGGGGTTCCTGCCGAGCCTGATCGACCTCGCGGCAACCCCCCGCCCCGGCCTGCACACCCTCTATGTCAGCCCGCTGAAGGCGCTGGCTGCCGACATCGCGCGCAACCTCACGCGCCCCGTCACGGAGCTGGCGCTGCCGCTCTCCATCGCCACCCGCACCGGCGACACCCGCGCCGACGAGCGCCGCCGCCAGCGCGAGGCGCCGCCGAACCTGCTGCTCACCACGCCCGAAAGCCTCACGCTGCTGCTGTCATTGCCCGAGGCGCCGGCGATGTTCGCGACCCTCGCCGCGATCGTCATCGACGAGGTGCACGCGCTCGCCGGCACCAAGCGCGGCGACCAGCTCGCCCTCGGCCTGGCCCGGCTCGGCACGCTCGCCCCGGCGGCGCGGCGCGTCGGGCTGTCCGCCACCGTCGCGCACCGCGCGCCCCTCGCCGCCTATGTCGCGCCGGACGGCAAGCCCGAGAGCGTGCGCGTGATCGAGGCGGCCGGCGGGGCGCCGCCGCAGATCGGCATGATCCTGCCCAACGGCCGCCTGCCCTGGTCGGGCCACATGGGCCTGTTCAGCGCGCCCGAAATCCTGGCCCGCATCCGCACCGCGGGCATGACCATCGTGTTCGTCAACACCCGCGCGCAGGCCGAGCTGCTGTTCCAGGAACTGTGGAAGCTCAACGGCGAGACGCTGCCGATCGCGATCCATCACGGCAGCCTGGAGCCCGAGCAGCGCCACCGTGTCGAGCAGGCGATGGCGGAAGGCCGGCTGCGCGCCGTCGTCGCCACGTCCTCGCTCGATCTCGGCATCGACTGGGGCGGCGTGGACCAGGTGCTGCAGGTCGGCGCGCCGAAGGGGGTCAGCCGGCTGTTGCAGCGCGTCGGCCGCGCCAACCACCGCATGGACGAACCCTCGCGCGCGGTCCTGGTGCCCGCCAACCGCTTCGAGGTCCTGGAGTGCGAGGCGGCGATTCTCGGCGTCGCCGCGGGCGAGCTGGACGGCGATCCGCCGCGGCCGGGCGGGCTCGACGTGCTCGCACAGCACATTCTCGGCATCGCGTGCAGCGCGCCGTTCGCGCCCGACGCGCTCTATGCCGAGGTGTGCCGCGCCGCGCCCTATGCGGCCCTCCCCCGCGCCGATTTCGACGACGTGCTGCGCTTCGTCGAAGACGGCGGCTACGCGCTCGCCGCCTACGAGCGGTACCGGAAACTGTTTCGTGATGCGGAAGGGCGCGTGCATGTGCGCAGCGAGCGCATCGCGCGCCAGCATCGGATGAACATCGGCACGATTGTCGAGGAGCCACTGCTGAAGGTGCGCCTCGGCCCGCGCGGGCCGGTGCTGGGCGAGGTGGAGGAGTACTTCGCGAACATGCTCTCCCCCGGCGACACCTTCATGTTCGCGGGCCGCCTGCTGCGCTTCCTGCGCCTGCGCGAGACGACGGTGGAGGCGGAGGAAGGCGGCGGCGGGGAGCCGATGGTGCCCGCCTATGCCGGCGGGCGCATGCCGATGACCACCAACCTCGCCGATCGCGTGCGCGCGATGCTGCAGGCCCCGGAAACCTGGAGCGCATTCCCCGAGCCGGTGCAGGAATGGCTGCGCCTGCAGCGCGCCGTCTCCCGCCTGCCCGGCCGGCATGACCTGCTGGTGGAGACGTTCCCGCGCGGCAACCGGCATTTTCTGGTCGCGTACTGCTTCGAGGGTCGCAACGCGCACCAGACGCTCGGCCTGCTGCTCACGCGCCGGATGGAGCGATTCGGGTTCCAGCCGCTCGGCTTCGTCGCCACGGACTACGTCCTTGCCACCTGGAGCGCGCGGGCGCCGCAGGACGTGGCGCGGCTGTTCGAGCAGGACATGCTGGGCGACGACCTGGAGGCGTGGATGGCGGAATCCTCCATGCTCCGCCGCACGTTCCGCAACGTGGCCGTGATCGCCGGGCTGATCGAGCGGCAGCATCCGGGCGTCGAGAAGACGCGACGGCAGGTCACGGTGAGTTCCGACCTGATCTACGACGTGCTGCGCCGGCACCAGCCCGATCACGTGCTGCTGCGCGCGACGCGGGCGGACGCCGGCGGCGGGCTGACCGATCTCGGCCGCATAGCCGGCATGCTCGCGCGCGTGCACGGCCGCGTGCGGCACATGGTGCTCTCCCGCGTCTCCCCGCTCGCGGTGCCGGTGCTGCTGGAGATCGGGCGCGAGAGCGTGCGCCAGGCGGACGGCGACGACCTGCGGCTTGAGGAGGCGGCGCTGATCGCCGAGGCACTGGGCGAGGCCGATCCCCCGCCGCTGCGCACGCCCGCGGTGCTGCGCCCGAACCTCGCGCGCCGGACCGTGCGGCGCGCGCCGGGCCAGGGGCGGCAGTTGGTATGACGCTTGCGCGCTCCTCGCGGGCACGTCGGCCGCTATGATCGGGCGGACTACGCGATCACCGTGACCGGGAAGATGATGATCAAGACGCGCCGAAGGATTCACTTCGTCTTCGCACTCGCGCTGCTCGCCGTCCCGGGCGTTGCGCAGGCGTGGCAGGTGCCGGATGCGGACCGCCTGCCCGACGACGCGTGGGGGCGCGAGGTGCGCGCGGGGCGCAGCCTCGTGACCGACACGCCGCGGCTGATCGGCCCGCTCGCCCCCGACCCGCAGCGCCGCTTCGCCGGCAACGCGCTGGCGTGCCAGAGCTGCCATCTTGAGGCCGGTACCAAGGAGTTCGGCCTGCCCTTCATCGGCGTCTACGGCGACTTTCCGCAATACCGCGGCCGGGAGGGCCGGGTGGCGACGCTCGAGGACCGGATCAACGGGTGCATGACCCGTAGCCTCAATGGGCGCCCCCTCCCCGCCGACAGCGCCGAGATGCGGGCCCTCCTCGCCTACCTCAAGTTTCTCTCGACCGGCGTTCCTATCGGCGCGCCGGTGCACGGGCGCGGCGCGGGGCATATGCCGGAACTCGATCGCGCCGCCGACCCCGTGCGCGGCGCGCAAGTCTATGCCGGCGTCTGCGCCGCCTGCCACGGCCCGGACGGCGCCGGCCTGCCGGGCAACCCGCCGGCCCCGGCGCTCTGGGGCAGCGGCAGCTTCAACGACGGCGCCGGCATGGCGCGGCTGATCGTCAGCGCCAACTTCATCCACAACAACATGCCCTATGGCACCACGTGGCAGGCGCCGGCGCTTTCCGTTGCGGATGCGTGGGACGTTGCGGCCTTCCTGGTCAGCCAGCCGCGGCCGCATCTCCAGGGCGCGGAGCATGACTACCCGACCCTGCGTCAGAAGCCGGTCGATGCCGGCTACGGCCCCTATGCCGACACGTTCAGCCAGCAGCAGCACCGTTTCGGCCCCTTCAAGCCGATCGAGGCGGCGCGGCACCTGCCGGCCACGACACCGCCGGACGCGGCGAGCGGAGCGCCACACGCCGCCTCGCCCTAGCGCCTGACCTCGCGACCGGCGGTTTGACGCGCGGCGGTTTGACGCGCGGCGGGGACGAATCGCGAACGGCGTTGCGGATCGCGACCGGGACATGGGAAAATGTGCGCACTGTCGCGCATCCCGGCAACGTCTTCTGCAAGGAGGAAACCGAGCATGTCAGACGACAAGCCCATCACCCATCGGCGTGCCTTTCTCGGTGGCGTGGCGACGCTGGGCGCGGTCGCCGGCCTGACCGACCTCGCATCGGCGGCCCACGCCGCCGAGGCAGGCGGCGAGGCCACGGACTTCACACGATGGCTGGACTCCATCGGCGGCAAGCACCGCCAGGTGTTTGACGCGCCCAGCGCGAACGAGGGCTTTCCGCTGATCTTTTCCTATGTGTTCCTGCTCACCGGCCCGAAGGCGTACGGCGTGTCCGACAGCCAGCTCGGCGTGGTGCTGGTGCTGCGCCACAGCGCGATCCCGGTCGCGTTCTCCGATGCGCTGTGGGCGAAATACAAGCTGGGCGAAGTGTTCGACATCCGCGACCCGGTCGGCAACGCGCCGTCGACGCGCAACTTCTTCGTCAACGCGAAGCCCGAGGACATGAAACTGCCCGATGCGTCGCTCGACAAGCTGATCGCACGCGGCGTGAAGGTCGGCGTCTGCGACGTGGCCATGCGCGTGTACAGCGGCATGGTGGCGAAGAAGATGGGGATGGCACCGGAGGCGGTGCACAAGGATTGGATCGGCGGCCTGATCCCCGGCGCGACGCCGGTTCCCTCCGGCGTGATCGCGGTCAACGGCGCGCAGTCCCGCGGCTGCACCTATTGCTTCGCCGGCTGACCGCGTCTCCGCCAGCGGCGGCGGGGACGGACGCGCGACTTCGTCCCCCCGCCCCCTTGGTGCCGCGCAAGCCCTTGGGATTTCAGCCGCGCACGCCGCGGCCGAGGGCGCGCACCGAGTCCTGCCCGTTCATCGGCTGCCCGCCGAAGGTGTTCAGCGCGCAGTTGCAGTAGGGCGCGGTCACCGGCGAATTGATCGCCACCGGCAGGCCGAAGAGCGAAAACCGCGGGGCCGGCGCATTGCCGTCCTGCTGCGCGTTGAAATCGAGCGACGAGTCCTCCGCGGCGACCGGGAGAACGGCCGCACGGCGCTCCTGCGCCACCGCGCCCTGCACGAAGGCGCCCTGCACGAAGGCGAGCGTCAGCGTCGCCGCGGCAGCCATACCCAGAACCTTTCGCATCGGTCCCATTCCCTAAGCCCTATGCAAAGGGACATACGCAGCGGCGAACCGTGCGGAGCCGGCGTTCGTGCACACTCTGGGGTGCTGTGCGCGCGGATCACTCGGTCTTGCACGTGCGCGCGCCGCTCTTCCCAGGCGGCGGTGCAGCACGCCAGAATGTCGTCGTGACCGCCCTCCGCGCCGACCCCCTGCACACATCTGATGGCGCGCCCGCTCGTGCGGCGCCGGGTGCCGAGGCCCGGCGATGACGCCTGCTCCTTTCCACCTGGCCGGCGAGCGCCTGATGCTCGATCCCTCCGGCGCGCTGTTCTGGCCGGCGCAGCAACTGCTCGCGGTCGCCGACTTGCACCTCGAAAAAGGCTCCGCCGCCGCCGTTCGCGGCGCGCTGCTGCCGCCCTGGGACACGCGCGCGACGCTCGACCGGCTCACCGGCCTGCTGCGGCGCTGGCGGCCGGAAACGGTGGTGGCGCTGGGCGATAGTTTTCATGACGACGGCGGCAGCGCGCGGCTGCTCGCCCACGACCTCGCGCGCCTCGTTGCCCTGGCCGCCGCACACCGCTTCGTCTGGGTGCACGGCAACCACGATCCCTCGCCGCCGCCGCTGCCGTGGGTCGCCGCGGCGGAACTGCGGATCGGGCCGCTGGTGTTCCGCCATGAGGCGCGGCGCGGCGCGGCGGAAGCGGAGATCAGCGGCCACTATCATCCCAAGGCGCGGGTGCCGGCGCGCGGCGGCACGATCAGCCGGCCCTGCTTCGTGGCCGACGCGCGGCGGATCATCCTGCCCGCGCTCGGTGCCTTTGCCGGCGGCCTCGACGTGCAGGACGGCGCGATCGCCGCGCTGTTTCCGCGCGGCGGCCGCGTGTTCCTGCTCGGGCGCGAGCGGCTGTTCAGCTTCCCCTACGGCACGCTGCGGGCCGGCGTTCCGGCATGATCCCACGCGGCGCGGCGCTGCGCGTCGTTGGCGACGTGCACGGCGACGCACATGGCTTCGCCGCCGCCGTCGCGACCGACCGGTTCGTCGTGCAGCTCGGCGACCTCACCGATGGCGGGCCGGAGCCGGCGGCAACGCTCACGGCAATGTTCGCGCTGCTCGATGCCGGGCGCGGCCTGTTCCTGCTCGGCAACCACGACCTGAAGCTCGCCCGTGCGCTGGCGGGGCGCAACGTGCGCACCGATACCGGGCTGCACGCCACGCTCGCGCAGCTCGACCCGAGGCTGCGCGCGCGTGCGGTCGCGGAGATCGCCCGCGCGCCGGCATGGCTGCGCCATGGCGATGCGTTCTTCGTGCATGCCGCCTTCCACACCGCGATGCTCGACCGGCCGCCGCCCCCGTTCGGGAGCAGGGCCGAGGGCCTGCTGGCGCGCGCCTTGTTCGGCGAGACCACGGGCCGGACGCAGCCGGACGGATTCCCGGAGCGCAGCCTGCGCTGGGTCGATCGGATTCCGCCCGGCCTGACGGTCTATTGCGGGCATGATCGCCGCAGCACCGACGGCCGCCCGCTCACGCTGCGGGGCGCTGGCGGCGGTGCGGCGGTGTTCCTGGATACCGGCGCCGGCAAGGGCGGGCACCTCGCCTGGATCGACCTGCCGGCCGGCCCGGCGCGGTAGTGCCCGCCCGCCGCGCCCGCCTACTGCTTCAGCGGGACTTCGATCGCCTTGAACGGCGGCCCCCGGTCCTTCAGCTTCGGGTTGAACAGGTATTTCAGCGGCACATCCAGCACATAGACCACGTTGCCGTGCTGGTACAGCGACACCGGTCCCTCAAAGCCGCCCCTCACCGTCTCGACCCTCGCCGCGTCGCCGTCGATGGTGATGTGGTCGAGCGTGCCGCGCGTCTCACCCTCGACCATCAGCAACTGGTTCGGCCCGAAGGCGCGCAACCCGTCGGAGTGATAGAGCGGCCGCGAGGTCTTGAGCTTCGTGATCTTGCCGGCGCTGCCGTCGGGCTTCACCTCGATGCGATACAGCCCATCGCCCTCGAAGATGTTGGCGTAGACGTTGCCGTCGGGCAGCACGGCGATCCCGTCGAGCTGGGCCTGCTTCACGTCCCACCGCGGGTCGTGCGCCCAGACCTCGAAAGCGGTCGCGCCAGGCTTCAGCCGCAGCACGCGCGCGCCCAGCGAGTCGGTGACATAGGCTGTGCCGTCCGCGCCCACCGCGATGTCGTTACAGAGCGGCGGCTGGCCGAGCAGCTTTGCGTCAGGCAGCGGCACGTTGGCCTTCGGTGCGCCGGTCTTGAGGTCGAACAGGTGCAGCGCGGTGACCTTCGGCTCGCCCGCGCTCTTGATCCCAAAGCCGCTCGTGTCGTCGGAGCAGACGAAGAGCGTATTGGACTTCTCGTCCGCCAGCACGCCGAGGACGGAGAGCAGCGTGCCCGGCTTGATCCACTCCTTGGCCTCCGACGCTCCCGGTTCGGCGCGGAACACGCGGCCACCCGCGAAGCTGCCGAAATAGAGCGTGCCGTCCGAGGTACCGCTCATGCTCTCGGGGAAGTCGGTCTTGCCGGGTACCACTACATCGCCGGCCCGCGCGGTAGCGGCCCCGGACAGCAAGGCACACAGACAAGCACCGACCCATAGAAGGCGGGCCGGTCGTCGTGGAGAATGATTGGGGCGCCGCATGTTCCCTCCGCTCCCGGGTTGAGTGGTCGCTATATCCTTATGGGTATAGCGTACGGTTCCTAAGGCCAACGCTGCTGATCGTCCAGCCTGCAACGCCGCTGCGCGGCTCCGGATCACGCAAAGGCGCCATGCCGCCCATCGCAGCGGGCGGCAAAGGATGGCAAAGTCCGCGCTGCGCCAGCGTCCGGGACCGAATTGCGCCAGCTCCTCCTGCTACGCCATGCGAAGTCGTCATGGGACGATTCCAGTCTGTCCGATCACGACCGCCCGCTGAGCCATCGCGGGCGGCGGGCCGCAGCGGCGCTGCGCGAGGCGATGCGCGGCCTCGGGCTGGAGCCGGATCTCGTGCTCGTCTCCAGCGCCCTGCGCACACAACAGACCCTCGCCGCCTTGCAGCCGTTCGAGGAGACGCCGCTCATCGAGACGCTCGATGCACTCTATCTCGCGACACAAGCGCAGATGCTGCGGCTGCTGAACGGGGTGGCGCAGACGGCGCGCAGCGTCATGCTCGTCGGGCACAATCCCGGCATGCAGGAGCTCGCGCAGGCGTTGACGGGCAGTGCCGCCGATCCGGCGGCGGCCGAGTGCATGGCGCGCAAGTTCCCCACCGGCGCGCTCGCGGAATTCGCAGTGCCCGGGCCATGGAGCAGCCTGGGTCCTGGCGGGGCCCGCCTTGTGCGCTTCCTGTGCCCGCGCGACCTGTCCGCGGCGGCGGATTGAGGTGGCGGAGCCTGGCCTCGAACTGGTGCTGCCGGCCACCGAGGCCGCGCGCCTGACGCGGCTCAAGGCGATCGCGCCGCTGCTGCGCAGCGGCCATCGCAGCGTCGCGGTCGAACAGGTCTGGCATGACACCGCCGAGGGCGCGCTGGCCGCCGAGGGGCTCGCGCTGTGCGAACGGCGCGAAGGGCGGCAGCGGCGCTGGCAGCTCGTCGCCCTGCGTGCCGACCCGCCCGGCGGCGCGATGGAGCCGCTGGCCGAGGCCGACGCGCTGGATCGCCTGGGCGAGGCCCTGCCGGCACCATTGCTGCCGGTGGCGGCCTGCGTCGGCCGGCTGCGCCGCGTGCAGGTCGACCATCCGGAGGGAAGCGTCGCCCTCGCCCTGCTCACCGGCCGGGTGCGGTCGGCCGCCGGCGAGCGCGCGGTCTGCCGGGTGGGGCTCGCCGGCAGTGCCGCGCCCGCCGTCGCGCTGGCGATCACCGCCACGCTGCCCCTCGCCCCGCCCGCCGCCTCGCTCCCCGCCGAGGCGCTGGCCACCGCCGGCCGGCCGGTGCCGGGGCGGCGGCTCGGGGCGCCGGCGCTGGCGCCGGAGCTTGGGGTGAGCGTGGCCTTCGCCCACATCGTGGGGCACCTGCTCGGCGTGCTGCTGCACCACGCGCCCGCCGCCGCCGAGGGCACGGAGCCGGAGGCGGTGCATCAGATGCGCGTCGCGCTGCGGCGGCTGCGCTCGGCATGGCAGATCTTCGGCGCGGCGGTCGCGTGCCCGGCCGTGGACGAAGCGATGCCGGCGCTGCGCGAGCTGGGCCGCACCCTCGGGCCGGCGCGCGACTGGGATGTCTTCGCAACGACCACCCTCGCCGCCGTGGCCGCCGGCCTGTCGGACGAGCGCGCGCTGCAGCGGCTCGGCACCGGGGCCGCCCGGCGGCGGCGGGAGAGCTACACGGTGCTGCGCCAGTATCTCGCCGGGGCCGGGTTCCGCGAGGTCGCGATCCGCCTCGCCGCCCTCGCCGCCCTGCGCCCGTGGGAGGCGGCGGCTGCCGGTGCGGAGGAACAGGGCGCCCTGCTCGCCCAGCCGCTCGCCGACTTCGGCGCCCACGCACTGGCGCGGCGCCTCGCGCGTGCCGAGGAAGCGGGTGAGCGGCTGGCGATGCTGACCGGCGCGGAGTTGCACGCGCTGCGCATCCGTCTGAAGCGGCTGCGCTACACTGCTGAATTCTTTGCCCCGCTTTACCCTGCGCGATCGGGGCGGCGGTTCATCCGCCGGCTGGCCCGGCTGCAGGACCGGCTCGGCCGGCTCAATGACGCCGCGGTGGCCGATGCGCTGCTCGGCCAGTTGGACGGCGGCCGACGAAGCTACGCCGCCGGCGTGGTGCGCGGCTTCCTCGCCGCCGGCGAGGCCCGCGCCCGCAAGCGGCTCGACCGCGCCTGGCGCCGGTTCCGCCGGCTCGATCCGTTCTGGGCCTGAGTCAAGCCGGCTGAATCCTGTGGTTGGGACCTGCGCCGGTTCCGCGGGTTGCGCGGCCGCCGCTCGCGCGCTAGGCGTGCGGACCGACGCATCTGATCGCAGGAGGCGCAGCGTGCCCCTCGACCGCAAGCGGCGGATCTTTCGCTCTTCGTCGCTTGCCCCGGCACGCCGGCGGCTCGACGTGCATCCGACGCTGCTGCTTGGCGCTACGGGCGCATTGCTCGTGGGTGGCCTGATTCTGCTCTCCGACCCCGGCGCGCTGTTCGGGCGGGTGCCCGCGCCTGCGGGAACCATCAGCGCCGTGCCGCAGCAGGTCGCGGTGGTGGACGGCGGCACCTTGCGGCTGGGCGAGGTGGTGCTCCGCCTGCGTGGCGTGGCGGCGCCGGTTCGCGGCGAACTGTGCCACGGCCATGGCGGGCAGCGGTTCGACTGCGGCGGCGCGGCGGCCGAGGCGCTCGCGGCACTGGTGCGCGACCGGCCGGTGTCGTGCCACCTCGCCGGGCGCGACGCGACGGGCGTGATCGAGGGCGCCTGCGAAGCGGGCGGTGTCGACCTCAACCGGGCCCTGGTGGGC
>JAFKFJ010000059.1 GCA_017307335.1 Alphaproteobacteria bacterium
CCTTGGCCCCGAATTCACGCATGTGCGGCGCGGTGGAGTGCGCGCGCAGCGCCTCGGCGCTTTGCCATTTCTCGACGACGGCATAAACGTCCGGCCCCAGTGGCGCCTGCATGCCGCCGAACCCGTCCACATCCACGACCGGCCCATACTCGATGCACCCGGCCTCGGCACGCACCAGCGGCACGATGGCTTGAAACTCGCGCAGCAGTGCCGCCCGCTGGCCGGGCTTGGCGGTGATGAAGGCGACAACGTGGATCATGGAAGGGCCCTCGGACGTTGGTGTGCGCCGGACGATAGGCGGCGCCACGACAGCGTGCCAGAGCGGGGCGTGCGCGCGGGCTTCGGCGATTGCCGCAGAAGGTATATTATGTCAACTGAGCCGAACGTCAGTCGGGGACCTCCAGCACCTGGCCGTCGAAGCCCGGTTCGATACCCGGCGGCAGGTTTGCGCGAAGCCAGGCCCAGTCCAGGTCCGTGCCCATATGGGTCAGCACCGTCCGCCGCGCCGCGACCCGCGCGGCCCAGCCCAGCACGCGCGCGAGCCAAGCGTGCGTGTGGTGCGGTTCGCGCTGGAAGCAGCCGACGATCCAGGTGTCCACCCCGGCCAGCGCCGCGAACGCCGCGTCGTCCAGGGCCACCGCGTCGGTCGAGTAGCCGAGCCGCCCGACCCGCAGGCCCAGCGAGCGCGTGAAGCCGTGGTCCTGGTCGAAGAACCGCACCTCGATGCCCGCCGCACGCACGGTGTCGCCCGGCGCGACGATGCGCGGCGCCAGCACCGGGCGGAAGAAGCCCGGCGGCTGCCAGGGCCGGAACGCGTAGTCGAACCGGCGGGCAAGCTCATCCAGCGTGGCGTGGGTCGCGAGGGCGTCCAGCGGCCGGTCGATGATGCGGTTCAGGATGCGCACATCGTCCAGCCCGGTAATGTGGTCCGCGTGCGCATGCGTGAACAGCACGGCGTCCACACGCGCGACCCCGGCGGCCAGAAGCTGCGCACGCATGTCCGGCGGCGTGTCGACCAGCAGCGTGGCACCGTGCTGCTGGATCAGCATGGAGGAGCGCGTGCGCCGGTTGCGTGGCTCGGCGGGGTCGCAGGCGCCCCAGTCGCCATGGCCGTCCACCCCGCCGATCATCGGCACCCCGGCCGAACCCCCGGTGCCGAGCAGCGTCGCGCGGATCACGCCGCCTTCCGGAACAGGCGACGAAAATTCTCCGCGGTCAGGTCCGCCAGCGCCGCCGGCTCCAGCCCGCGCTCCTGCGCGAGCACCGCCGCGGTGCGGACGACGAAGGCCGGTTCGTTGCGCTTGCCGCGGTACGGCACCGGCGCGAGATATGGGGCATCGGTTTCCACGAGCAGCCGATCGGCCGGAATGTCGCGCGCGATCGCCCTGATTTCAGAAGATTTCGGGAAGGTCAGGATGCCCGAGAAACTGACATAGCCGCCGAGCCGTACCCCCGCCTCCGCCAGCGCCCGGCCGGAGCTGAAGCAGTGCAGCAGCAGCGCAAAGGGGCCGCCGGTATGCCATTCATCATATAGGATATCTGAAATATCATCGTCGGCGTCGCGGGCATGGATCACCAGCGGCACGCCTGCCAGCCGCGCCGCACGGATATGCGCCCGGAAGCTCGCCTGCTGCACCGGCCGCGGCGCGCGGTCATAGAAGTAGTCGAGCCCGCTCTCGCCGATTCCGATCACCTTCGGATGCTCGGTGAGCGCCGCGAGGGTCGCCGGCTCCGGCACCGGCACCTCGGCCGCGTGATGCGGATGCACGCCCACTGTGCACCAGACATTGGCATGCGCCGCCGCGAAGTCGCGCAGCGGCTCCGCCTGCGCGAGCCTTGTGCTGATGGTGACCATCTCGCCCACGCCCGCCGCCGCCGCACGTGCAAGGACGTCTTCCACCTCGTCCGGACGGAAATAGTCGAGGTGGCAGTGCGAATCGATCAGCATGAAGACGCTAGGCCGCCTGTTCCACGTAGCGCGGAAACACGCCGCTCGGTGCCGGCAGCGCGATGCCGCCCGGCAGCGGCTGCGCCAGGGCCGCGAGCATCCGCGCGTCCGCCGGCACGCCGAGCTGGTCGAGCATGCTCGCCATGCTGCCGGGCATGAAGGGCTGCAGCACGGTCGCGACCACGCGCAGCGCATCGGCCAGCACGCGCAGCACCGCGGCCATGCGCGCGGGATCGGTCTTGCGCAGCGCCCACGGCGCCTGATGGTCGATATAGGCGTTGGCGGCGCGGATCACTTTCCAGGCCTCGTCGAGCGCCTCATGAAACGCCTGCCGGTCCAGCCGTTCGCGCAGCAGCGCCGGCAGCGCCGCCGACGCATCGAGCAGCGCCGCATCCTCGGCGGTCGGCGCGCCGCGCTCGGGCAGCTTTCCCTCGCAGTTGCGCGCGATCAGCGCCAGCGTGCGCTGCGCGAGGTTGCCGAGGTCGTTCGCCAGCTCGACATTGATGCGCGTCACCAGCGCCTGATGGCTGAGCGTGCCGTCGCCGCCGAACGGCTTCTCGCGCAGCAGGAAATACCGCACCTGATCGAGCCCGTAGGTCGCGACCAGCTCGCGCGGGGCGATGACGTTGCCGAGCGACTTGCTCATCTTCTCGCCCTCGACCGTCCACCACCCGTTGGAGGTGACGCGCTTCGGCACTGGCAGGCCGGCGGCCATCAGGAAAGCCGGCCAGTAGACGGCATGAAAGCGCAGGATGTCCTTGCCGATCACGTGCAGATCGGCGGGCCAGAAATGCCACCGCGGCGCCGCCGGATCGGGGAAGCCGCAGGCGGTGACGTAGTTGGTCAGCGCATCGAGCCAGACATACATCACGTGCGCGGGATCGCCGGGCACCGGAATGCCCCAGCGGAAGCTCGTGCGGCTGACCGAAAGATCGCGCAGCCCGGACCGCACGAAGCTCACCACCTCGTTGCGCCGGCCGGGCGGGGCGATGAAGTCCGGGTTCTCGTCATAGAACCGCAGCAGCCGGTCCTGCCATGCCGAGAGGCGGAAGAAATACGAAGGCTCCCGCACCCACTCCACCGGCGCGCCGCTGGGCGCCGCCTTGCTGCCGTCGGGGCGGGTGACGAGTTCGCCTTCGTCGTAGAACGCCTCGTCACGCACCGCGTACCAGCCCTCGTAGTGGCCGAGATAGATCTGGTCCGCCGCTGCGATGCGCCGCCACAGCTCGGCGCAGGAGACCTTGTGCCGGTCCTCCGTCGTGCGGATGAAGTCGTCGAAGGAGATGCCCATCTTCTCCGCCATGTCGCGGAAATCGGCGGCGATCTGGTCGGTGAAACGCTGCGGGTCGAGCCCGGCGGCGGCGGCGGCCTTCTCCACTTTCTGTCCGTGTTCGTCGGTGCCGGTGAGGAAGAACACGTCGTAGCCGTCGAGCCGCTTGAAGCGCGCCAGCACGTCGGACGCGATCGACGTGTAGGCGTGGCCGATGTGCGGCGCGCCGTTCACGTAGTAGATCGGCGTCGTGATGTAGAACGTCGGTTTCATGGCACTCCGCGCCCGGCGAGCAGGTCGAAGCCGGCGAGGATCGCCTGGCGTCGGTCGAGATGGAAGGCTTCCGTCTCGTCCTGCAGATCGGTCAGCGCGTGCCACACGTCAATCCAGGCGGCAAGGGGCCGCGTGCCGAGCACGGCCTGCTGCCTTGCGTCCGCCTCTCCGCGCGCCGCGGCGCGCACGGCGGTGGCGAGGTTCGCGCGCAGCAGGTCGAAGAACGTCGTGAACGCATCCTCGTCGCGCCCGAGCGCGTCGGCGACCTCGTGCGCCAGCATCCCGTCCGGTGCCGGCCGCGCGCCCCAGACCTTGCCGACCAGGTCCGCGGCACCGAGCCCGCCGCCCTCGGCGAGCGCGATCGCGCGGCCGATGGAGCCT
>JAFKFJ010000227.1 GCA_017307335.1 Alphaproteobacteria bacterium
CCATGTCGATCAGCGGCACGCGGGCCTGCTCGGCAATGGTCGCGAGCGGGCCACGCGGCGCGCGTTGGAGCCCGAGCCGCGCCAGCGACCGGACGGCGAGCCGCACCACCGGGGCGGATAGCGTATCGGCGACGGCGGGCGGCAGGACGCTGAGCGCGATCGCGATGCTGAGGATGGGAATGCCGAGCAGGTCGCGCGGCACGATGTTCACCGGCCCGCGCACCGCGAGCGCGACAGGCACGCCGTGCTCGGCGAGGTCGAGCGCGATCTCCGCCCCCGAATTGCCGAAGCCGACAACCAGGACTTTCCGGCCCGCATAGGGGGCGGGGTTGCGATAGTCGCTGCTGTGCCGGATGTCGCCGCCGAACCGCGCCTCGCCCGGCCAGTGAGGGCGATGCGGAAAGTCGGCGATGCCGGTGGCCATGATCAGGTTGGCGGCGGCGAAGGTGCCGGCGGCGGTTTCCACTCGCCAGAGCCCGTCGTCGCGGCGGGCGGAGGTGGCGGCGGCGCCGAAATGTGGGCGCAGGTCGAAGTGGCGGGCGTACTGCTCCAGGTAGTCCACGACCTGGGCGCGGTCCGGGTAGCGCGGATAGGTTTTCGGGAGGGCGAAACCGGGCAGCCCGGACACGGCGCGATTGGTGTGCAGATGCAGCCGGTCGTAGTGGCGGCGCCAGACGGGGGCGACGGCATCGGATTTTTCCAGGACGACCGCTTCGACGCCGGCCTGCTTGAGACAGGCGGCGCAGGCGAGGCCGGCGGGGCCGGCGCCGACTATGACTGCGCCTGAAGCGGTCATGTGCGCCAAATGTCGCTCTTGTCTTCTGCCGTGCGACTGACTGCGAAAGCTGCACGCGTAGCGCGCTATCGACCTCTGTAAGGAATCTCCGAACGAACGAGCCGGACGTCTTTCTTTGTGGGCAGGAACGCCTTGAGGGTTTCGAGCAACCTACTCCCAAGTGAGTAGTCGGAAGACGGTCCCAAAGTCACGGTCTGCAAGGCTGCCGCGGCGTGGGCGCCCCATCGAAACTCCATGTACCGCACTATCTGGTATGGACGTCTCCGAAAACGCAATGTATCAAGCTTATCGTCTGCACTATGGAGTTGAAGAAACCGATACTCGCATTCGCTCGCGTACGCGGGATGCTTGAAGCGGAGCGAAGCATCTACGCAACCGACTGCGAGCTGGATAGCTAAACTACGATAGAACCAGGACGCAACGTGAGGGTCAAGGTCCGTCGCCTTCATCGCGTCGACTTGTTGGAGGACAACCTCGATCATCTCCGTGAGCAGCGCGGTCAACCGCGCGTCGTCATAGGTTACCGGAAACGCAGAACAGCCCCATTCGGCGGCAGCGCCTGACTTGGCAAACGCCTGTTCAAGCATGCCGGCATCGAAGCCAAGCGCGAAACCCCGTCCGTCATCCCCATATGAGCGCCACTGACCGAGTTCATCGCCGTTCTTCGAAAAGCAGCACACGAAGAAATTCGCTATCTCCGCTATGCCGTAGTTAATTATGATTTCGAATGAATTCGCAAAGGACTTCGATACCTCACTGCGCTGACCAAGTTCACGGATCAAACGGGACGCGATTCCAATGCCATGTCGTAGTTCGGAGGGATCGTTAAGGCTGAACACATCTGTTAGTCGGAAGAGCCCCTCTTGTAGGATTCCTACCAGTCCATTGTCATCGGTGTAGTGATAAATCGTTGGAGGAGGTGGCTCTTGCTCGATCGCTGACTTGAAAGCACTCAGAGGTTCTTGGACAAGCGTCTGGCAAGTCACTAGCTTTACTTTAAGGGCGCGTGGGAGATCGTCTTCTGGATCTGGTCCCATCATCAATGTCTTGTTCCTGCCGTGCATCACGCTGTGCGTGCGCGTTCGCTCACACTGAGTGAAACCCAAAGCCATCCGGATTTACACGGTCGAAGGGGATGACGCCGCCTCGCCGCTCTCGAAGGTCGGACCGCATTTTGTGCGAACATTCGGCCACGCAGCGCGCAATTCCCAGTCTCGAGTAAGCTCGATAACTCCTGAGGCGTCGGAATACACGTATTCTGCATCACTTCGGTCGCGGCGCGCTCAGTACAAATTCTCCCGATACCCCTGCTCGATCTTCCGCTCCGCCTCCTCCGTCTCGATCATCCGCGTCTGGTCGGCGATGATGCGGCCGAGGGTGGGGAAGCTGCGGCGTTCGATGTGGCGGGACGGGTCCCAGAGCGAGGAGCGCATCAGCGCCTTGGCGCAGTGGAAGAACGCCTCCCGGACCGTGATCAGAAGCCCGCCCACCGGCGCCTTGCCCTGCGCCGAGAACGGGGCCAGCCGGTCGGCGTCGGTGATGACGGTGGCGTCGCCGTTCACGCGCAGCGTCTCGTTCACGCCGGGGACGAAGAACAGCAGGCCGATCCCGGGATGGGCGAGGATGTTGCCGAAACTGTCGATGCGGTTGTTGCCGGGCCGGTCGGGCAGCAGCAGCGTGTTGTCGTCCAGCACGCCCACGAACCCGGGCGCGTCGCCGCGCGGCGAGGCGTCGACGTTGCCCGCGCCGTCCGTGGTCGCGAGCACCGCGAAGGGCGAGAGGGCGATGAAGGCGCGGCAGTGCTGGTCGAGCCGGGGCAGCACTTTGCGGGCGGCGATCGGCATCACCTCGCCGTAATGCGCCCGCAGTGCCGCCGGGTCGGCGACGGTGCCGTCGATTGCGTCCATGGCCCGCTCCAAATCTCCTGGCCGCTGAGCCTCGCGCCAAACGGGGGCGGCTGCAACGGCGGCGATGCGGGCGGCCGGCGGCTACCCGAGTTGCGTCTCCAGCCGGTCATAGCCGCGGGCGCGGTAGATCACGGCGGCGAGCAACCAGCTCAGCACGAACAGCGCGATGATCAGGTAGCCGATCGTGCCGAAATTGTCGTTCAGCGCGCCGATTCCGTCCCAGAACGGGCCGGTGAGCCCGAGCTTGTCGCCGGCGAGGCCCAGGGCCTCGATCCCGCCCACCACCACGGCGACCACAACCGAGATGAAGGTGATCGTCATGTTGTAATAGAGCTTGCGCAGCGGCTTCAGGAACGCCCAGCCATACGCGCCGAGCATGAAGATGCCGTCGGTGGTGTCCACCAGCGACATCCCCGCCGTGAACAGCGCAGAAAACACAAGGATCGACCAGATCGGCATCCCCTGCGCCGCCTGGCTCGCGGAAATGCCAAGCAGGCCGACTTCGGTCGCGGTGTCGAAGCCGAGCCCGAACAGGAACCCCAGCGGGAACATTTGCCAGCTTTGCCGGACGATCTGAATCACCGGCCGGAACAGCCGCGCGAGCAGTCCGCGCCCGGCCAGCAGCGTGTTGAAGTCGTCCTCGGAATAGGCCCCGCCCGCTTTCACGCGGCGGAAGACGCGGACCACCGAGACGAGGATGACAATGTTCATCGCCGCAATGGCGAGCAGGAACAGCGAGGAGACGAGCGTGCCGATCAGCCCCCCCACGCTCTGGAACGCCGCGAACCGGCCCTTGAACGCGGTTGCCGTCGCCGCGATGGCGACCGAGGCGAGCACCACGACCGCCGAGTGGCCCAGCGAGAAGAAGAAGCCGACGGTGGCGGGCCGCTTGCCCTCCTGCATCAGCTTGCGCGTGACATTGTCGATCGCGGCGATATGGTCGGCATCGACGGCGTGGCGCAACCCGAACCCGTAGGCCAGCAGGGCGGTGCCAAGCAGCACCGGATACTGTCGGAACGTGACCAGCGCCCAGGCCCAGGCGGCGACGTTGGCGGAGATCAGCACGGCATAGATGCCGATGATCTTCAAGCGCAGGTTGCTGGACCCGTCACCGAAGATATTCGCGAGCGCCGCCCCCATCGCAACCCCCCCGACGTGACCTGGAGTTCATACTATTGCCTTGAAAAGTAGTACGTCCAGCCACTACGTCGGCAGCAGGAGGGCACCGTGCAACGGATCACCATCACGATTGAGGACGAGCTGCTCGCGACCGTCGATGCGCTCATGCAGCGCCGCCAGTATGCGAGCCGGTCCGAGGCAGTGCGCGACCTCATCCGCGCGGCGGCGGCGGCGCGCGAGGTCGCCTCAGCCGACGCCACCCCCTGCGTCGCCGTGCTGCGCTACGTCTATGACCACGCGACCCGCGCGCTCGCGGAGCGGCTGACGCATGTGATCCACGACCATCACGACCTGAGTGTGGCCGGCATGCACGTGCATCTCGATCACGCGACATGCCTGGAGGTGACGGTGCTGAAGGGCACGGTGGGGGCGGTGCAGCACCTCGCCGATGCGCTCACCGCGCAGCGCGGCGTGCGGCATGCCAATTTGCACGTGGTGCCGGCGCAGGTCGCCAACACGCGCCACGATCACGGTGCGGGCGCGGTGGTGCATCAGCACATCCACGCCTGAGGGGCCCGCCTGAGGGCGATCACGACCCCGGCGAGGCCATCGCCGCGATCCGCGCCAGCGTTTCCTCCCGCCCCAGGGCGGCGACCGTGGTGTCGATCGGCGGGCTCGCGGTGCTGCCGGTCAGCGCCGCGCGCAGCGGCTGTGCGGCCTGCGCGAGCTTCACGCCCCGCGCCTCGGCGAACGCGCGCAGGGCCGCATGCACAACAGGTGGGGTGAAGTCGGTGGCGGCCAGCACGTCGGCCAGTTCGCGCAGCATCAGCCGCGCCTCCGGCGTCAGCAGCGCCGCCGCCTTCGGCTCCATCGGCAGCGGCAGCGGGTGGACGAGGAACGCCGCTGCATCGGCCAGTTCGATCAGCGTGCGCGCACGCTCCTTCAGCCCGGGCATGAGCACCGCCACGCGGTGCGCCGCCGCCGTGCCGAGTGCCAGGTTCGGCCGGTGCGCCAGCCGCCGCAGCGTCTCGCGCGTCAGGAACGCGTCGTCGGCCGCGCGCAGCCACACCGCGTTGATGTGCGTCAGCTTCGCGTAGTCCATGCGCGACGCCGCGCGGCCGACGCCGTCGAGATCGAACAGCGCGATAGCCTGCTCGCGCGAGAGGATCTCCTGATCGCCGTGCGCCCAGCCGAGGCGCAGCAGGTAGTTGCACAGCGCCTCGGGCAGAAATCCCTGCTCGCGGAATTCCAGCACGCTGACCGCGCCGTGGCGCTTCGACAGCTTGGCGCCGTCCGCGCCGTGGATCAGCGGGATGTGCGCGAATTGCGGCGGCGCCCAGCCCATCGCGCGATAGACCTGCAACTGCCTAAAAGTGTTGGTGAGGTGGTCGTCGCCGCGGATCACGTGCGTCACCGCCATGTCGTGGTCGTCCACCACGACGGCGTGCAGGTAGGTCGGCGTGCCGTCGCTGCGCAGGATGATCATGTCGTCGAGCTCGGCGTTGGCGACGCGCACCTCGCCCTGCACGAGGTCGGGCACCACGGTCTCGCCGTCGCGCGGCGCCTTGATGCGGATGGCGGGGGCAACGCCCGGCGGCGCCTCGGCCGGGTCGCGGCCGCGCCAGCGGCCGTCGTAGCGGGGCGGCCGGCCCTCGGCGAGCGCCCGCTCGCGCATCTGCTGCAGCTCCGCCGGCGTGCACCAGCAGCGATAGGCGTGCCCGGCCGCGAGCATCTGCATCGCCACCTCGGCATGCCGCGCCTGCCGCGTGGACTGGAACACCGGCGCCTCGTCGGGATCGAGGCCGAGCCAGGCGAGCCCGTCGAGGATCACCTGCGTCGCTGCCTCGGTGCTGCGCTCGCGGTCGGTGTCTTCGATGCGCAGCAGGAAGGTGCCGCCGTGGTGGCGGGCGAAGAGGTAGTTGAACAGCGCGGTCCGGGCGCCGCCGATGTGCAGCATGCCGGTGGGCGAGGGGGCGAAGCGGGTGCGGACGGTCATGGCGCGCGGCTGTAGCACGCCGCCGATGGCCTCCCAAACGACGCCGGCGTAACGTTACCGGATGTCGCAGGGCGCCACGCTCCTGACCTGGCAGGCGCATTGGCGGCGTGCGGCCGAGGCCGCGCTGTTCGACTGGATCGAGGCGGAGCGCGGGCGGTTCGCGCTCTGGCTGCCGGTGTTCATGCTGGCGGGCGACGCGCTCTATTTCGCACTGATGGATGAGCCGCCCGTCTGGGCGGGGCCGGCGGCGCTCGCCGTGGGCGCGGCCGCGGCGGGGCTCGGCTGGCGGATGCTGCTGCCGCGCGCGGCGGGGCTCGCGGCGTTCGCCGCCGCGCTGGGCTTCGCCGTGACCCAGTTCGCCGCCGTGACCGCGCCGCCGCTGCTCGCCGTGCCCCGCCACGCGGCGCTGGTCACGGGTCAGGTGCGGGCGGTGGAGGCGCTGCCGACGGGCAGCCGCATCACGCTCGTCGCCCCCTCGCTGAACGGCGGCCCGCCGGAAGGCCGCCGGGTGCGCATCCGTCTGCGGGCGGAGGATGACGCCGCGCCCGTGCCGGGCGACCGCGTGCGGCTGCGCGCCATCCTCGATCAACCGTCGCCGCCAGCCTATCCGGGCGGCTGGGACCTGCAGCGCGACGATTTCTTCTCGGGTCTCGGCGCCTACGGGTTTGCCGTAACGCGCCTCGCCATCGTCGCGCATGCGCCGCCCACAGGGCTCTCCGGCCGGATCGAGGCGCTGCGGGAGGCGATTGCCGCGCGCATCGCTTCGGTGGTGCCGGACGATCGCGGCGCGATCTGCACGGTGCTGCTGACCGGCCTCACCGCCGGCATCCCGGAGGCCGACCGGGCGGCATTCCGCGATTCCGGCCTCGCGCACCTGCTGGCGATCGCCGGGCTGCATATCGGGATCGTCATGGGGCTGATCTTCGGCCTCACCCGCCTGCTGCTCGCGGCGTGGGAGCGGGCGGCGCTGCACTGGCCCACGAAGCCGGTGGCGGCGGTCGTGGCGCTGGCCGCCGGCGGCGTCTACATGCTGCTCACCGGCGCGCATGTGCCGATCATGCGCAGTTTCGCCATGGCCTGCGTGGTCACGCTCGGGGTGGTCGCGGGGCGGCGCGCGCTCTCGCTGCGCGGGCTCGCGCTCGCGATGGCGGCCTTGCTGCTGATCGCGCCGGCGCAGGCCATGGGCGTGAGCTTCCAGATGAGCTTTTCCGCCGTCCTGGCCCTGATCGCGGGCTACTACGCCCTGCTCCCGGCACTGCTGCGCCTGCGCGGCGAGGGGATCGGGCGGCGCCTGCTGCATCACGTGGCGATGCTCGCGATCACCAGCGCGCTGGCCGGCACCGCCTCGGCGCCGTTCGCCGCCTATCACTTCGGCGTCGTGCAGATCTACAATGTGCTCGCCAACGTGCTTGCGGTGCCGATCACCGCGGTCTGGATCATGCCGGCGGGCCTCGTGACGCTCGCGCTGATGCCGCTGCATGCCGAGGCGCTGGCGCTGTGGCCGATGGCGTGGGGCGTGGGCGCCGTGCTCTGGATCGGGCGCACCGTCTCGGCGCTGCCCGCGGCGACCTTCTTCGTGCCGCATGCGCCGGCCTGGGGGCTCGCCGTGGCGGCGCTGGGGATCGCGTGGCTCGGTCTCTGGCGCACCCGCATCCGGCTCGCGGGCGTGCCCGCGATCCTGTTCGGCCTCGCCTCGCCCGCCTTCGTCCGCCCGCCGGACGCGCTGCTGGCGGGCGACGGGCGGCTCGCGGCACTGCACGCCGACGGCGCGATGTTCGTGCAAGAGCGGGCGGGGTCATCGGCGTACACGCTCGACGCCTGGCGCCGCTACTTCGCCGCCGGCGCGCCGCGCGCGCTGCCGGACGCACCGCTGCCGGGCCTCGCCTGCGATGCGCGGGCCTGCGTGCTGCGCCCCGATCCGCACGGTCCCGCGGCGACGCTGCTGCTCGGCCCTGCAGGCACGGCCGATTGCGCGGCGGACGTGCTGCTGTCGCTGCGCCCGGTGCGCCTGGACTGCCCCGGCGACGGGCCGATCGTGGTCGACCGGTTCGACCTCTGGCGCGACGGGGCCTATGCCGTGTGGCTCGCGCCCCGCGGCGTGCGCATCAGCTCGGACCGTGACGCGCGCGGTGCTCGGCCGTGGGTTCCCCGGGCGCCGGAATAGGCGTCTGCTGGGGCTCCTCTTGCGGACGGCGGGGACCCGCCTGATATCCGACGCCTGCAAGGAACGAACTCGCTCCCCACCGGAAACAGACAGGGAGCCTGCCGTGCACAAGCACTGGATCGGCGCCGGAAGCTGTGCGTTCGCGCTGCTCGTTGCCATGGGCATCGCGCGGGCGGACAACCGGGCGTGCGCCGCGCCGGACGTGCGCCATGTCGCGGTCCCGCTCGACTACGCGCGGCCCCAGGGCGGGCAGTTCGATCTCGCCTACCGCCTGCGGCCCGGCAGCGGGGCGGTGCGCCCGCTCGTGATCGTGATTCCCGGCGGGCCGGGCGGCACGCTGATCCGCGAGGACCGCAACGTGCTGAGCGGCGGCATCCCCGACGACGTGCCGGTCGTGCTGACCGACCCCCGCGGCGCGGGCTGCAACGACGACCCCCGGCTGACGGAGGATCGCGACTTCACCTCCGAATGGCTGGCGCGGGATCTGCTCGCGATCGTCGCTGACATGGAGAGGGGGCGCGGCGAGCGGCTCGACTACATCCTCTATGGCCAGTCGTACGGCACCGTGGAGGCGACCATCGCCGCCGCAATCGCCGGCCGCGAATCGCGCACGCCGCCGCGCGCGCTGGTGATGGAGGGGACGCTCGGCCACGCCTTCACCAGCTACGAACAGCAGTTCAGTGCGTTCCAGGCCGAGTGGCACGCGCAGCGCGATGCCCTGCCGCTGCGCTGGCAGCAGCTGATCCGCACCGGCGCGTTCCACGACGCGCTCGGCAGCAACTCGCTTACCTGGGCGCGGCTGATCGACCGCTCCATCCTGCGCGGCTACCACGCCGACGGCGACAGCGACCTTGAAGAGCAGCTCGCCAGCGACGTGCTGCTGTTCCGGTCGCTGCGCAGCATCGGCCGCACGCCGTACGGCGACGAACGGGCAGGGGAGAGCCGGCTGCTGCGCGTGATCGCCTGCGAGGAGCTGACCGGCGACCTCTATCCCGGGCGCGACATGCGGGGCGGCGAGCTGGTGCTGACCGGCAGCGACGCCTGCGCGGGAAGCCGGCGGCTGGTGCGCCCGTACAATGCCGCGCAGTGGCCGGTCGCGGCGCCGATCGTCTACTTCCAGGGCCTGCACGACGCGGCGACGCCGCCGGCGCAGGCGCGCTACCACTTCGACGTCGAACGCGGGGCGCCGCGCTGGCTCGTCACCGTCGATCGCGCCGGCCATTCCGTGCTGAGCGTCACGCTCGCGGTCGGCGATTGCCGCGACGGGCTGTGGGGCGCGATCGGCAGCGATCTCGGCCGCCTCCCCGCCGCCGCCAAGGCCTGCGATGCGTTGCTGCAGGATGCGCATGTTTCGGTCGAGCACCGCGACGCCGTCGTCTTGCCGCTGCGGCAAGGGCCGTAGCCGCGGCTGCGGCGGGCGCTGTTACCGCGTTGTTACAGCCTGCCCATCACCGCGTGACAGAATGGGACGATGCTGCGTCCGTCGCGGCAGGGTCCTGTGCCTTCGCCGCAAGCCCGCGTCACACGACGCCCGTACCGGAGCCGACGCCGATGCTGAGCAGGAGAACGCTGTTACAGACCGCCGCCCTGGCCATGCTGCCGCCGCTGCGCGCCCCGCGCGCCGAGGACATGGCCGGGGAGGACATGCTGTGGGCCGATTCGCCGTGGGTCACGGATCGCGAGATCAGGATCGGCAACACGGCGCCGTATTCCGGCCCGCTCGCGCCGTACAGCGCGATCGCGCAGACCCAGGCGGCCTATTTCCGGATGGTCAACGCGCGGGGCGGCGTGAACGGCCGGCGCATCACCTTCATCTCGCGCGACGATGGCTACAGCCCGCGCCGGGCGCTGGACGAAACGCGCCGGCTGGTGACGGAGGAACGGGTTGCGCTGCTGTTCAACGGGCTCGGCACCCGCACCCAGGCAGCGGTGCGGCCCTATCTCAACAACCGCCGGGTGCCGCAACTGTTTGTCGGCTCCCCGGCCGAGGAATGGGACGATCCGCAGCAATATCCCTGGAGCATGGGCTTCTCGCCCAGCGCCCGCACCGAAGCGGAGATCTACGGCAAGTTCATCCGCCAGGAGCGCCCCGGCGCCAGGATCGGAGTGCTCTATCAGAACGACGGCTTCGGGCAGGACTACCTGATCGGCCTGCGGCATGCGCTGGGCGACGCCTACCCGGACATGGTGGTCAAGGAAGCGCCGTACGAGGTCACCGACGCGACCATCGAGCATCAGGCGCGTGCGCTCAAGGCCGCGGGGGCGGACGCGGTGGTGACTGCCGCCGCCTCGCGCTGGGCGATCCAGATGATCCGCGCGATGGCGGCACTCGACTGGAAGCCGCTGCACTGCATGACCTACGCGTCGTCGTCCGTGGGCGTGGTCATCAGGCCGGCGGGACTTGCGCACGCGAACGGCATGATCACCGCGGAGTGGATGAAGGACCCGACCGACGCGCGCTGGGTGCACGACGCGGGCATGGCCACGTGGCGCGCGTTCATGGTGAAGCACCATCCCGCCGGCGACGTGAGTGACATCAATACGGTGTACGGCTACGCCGTCGCGCATGTGCTGGTGCGGGTGCTGGAGCAATGCGGCGACGATCTCTCGCGCGCGAACATCATGCGCCAGGCGGCGAACCTCGTCGATCTGGAGGTGCCGGTGCTGCTGCCGGGCGTGCGGGTGAACACCAGCCCGGCGAACTACCGCCCGATCCGGGCCATGCGGCTGCACCGCTGGGGGCGCAACGGGTGGGAGGAGTTCGGACCGGTGATCTCGGTATGACGCGCGGCCCGATGCGCACCCCGATGCGCGTTCAGTAACGCCGCAGCAGTGCCACCAGACGCCCCTGCACGCGCACCTTGTCGGCGGGCAGGATGCGCGTCTCGTAGAGGCGGTTGGCCGGCTCCAGCGCCACGGAGTTGCCGCGCCGGCGCAGCCGCTTCAGCGTCACCTCGCTCTCGTCCACCAGCGCGACGACGATCTGGCCGTTCTCCGCAACCTCGCCGCGGCGGATGATGACGGTGTCGCCGTCGAGGATGCCGGCGTCCTGCATCGAGTCGCCAGCCACTTCCAACGCATAGTGCTCGCCGTTGCCGAGCAGGGCGACCGGAACCTCGGTCTGCGTGCCGCTGTCGCGCAGCGCCTCGATCGGCAGGCCGGCGGCGATGCGGCCGTAAAGCGGAAGCTGCACCGCACCCGCTTCGTTCGCGGCACGCACGCCCTGCAGCCGGCTGCCGAAATCGCCGCGGATCACGTTGGGCGAGAAGGCCGGCGCGTGCGGCGCCGCGGGTTCGCGTGCGGCGAGATCGTCGGGCAGGCGCACGACTTCCAGCGCCCGCGCGCGATGGTGCCGCCGACGCAGGAAGCCGCGCTCCTCCAAGGCCGAGATCAGCCGGTGGATGCCGGACTTCGACTTCAGGTGCAGCGCCGCCTTCATCTCCTCGAAGCTCGGGGAGAAGCCGGTGGTCTTGAGGTGGCGGTCGATGAAGCTGAGCAACTCGTGCTGCTTGCGCGTCAGCATCGCGGCATCTCTCCATGCGGCCGGCGGCGGGAGGGGCGGGCAAGGCGATACGCGAACAAACCGGCAACGATGGGCGGCGTTCTAAATTGGTTCCACGCGTCGCGTCAAGCGACATGTCGCGGACAGGCAACGCCCGGGCAGCGCCCGCCTGCCGCCCCCTGCCGGCCGCCTACTGGGCGACTGCTGCCGGATCCTCCTCGTCGGCACCCTCATCGACCTCGATCTCCTCGCGAATCAGGTCGGCTTCCTCGGCCAGCGCATCGAGCAACTTCGCGAGTTGCTCGCCGGTCATGCCCTCCACCGGCACGCGTCCCCAGACCACGACGCTGCCCGCGGTATCGCAGGCGACGCGGAATGGCGCGATCGGGCTATCGTAGAAGTTGCGGCGCAGCAGCCAGAGAATCCGGCCGTATTCCACCTGCCGCGGCAGCGCGGTGACGGGCGAGGCGAGCAGCAGCGTGAACTCATCCTCGGCGAACAGTGCCACGGTCGAATTCTCGCCCACCGAAAGCTGAACGCTGCCGCTGGGATCGGCCGGCAGCGCGGCCACGCCGAGCGTTCTGGCCAGATCGTCGTAGAGTGCACGCGTGCGTTCAAACATCGGCAGATCGCTCCTCAGCGAGTGGCCAGTGCGGAATCAACGCCGGCCGGTTCCAGGCGTTTGCAACACCCATCGCGACGCCTGCGTTCGCCAGGGTCCCGCCGTGCTTGCCGCCGATACGGCGGCGGCAGGCTCATGCGGCTTTCGGCATCATGCGGCGCTCCATCGCCTGCGCGAACTGCTTGTGGCCGCGCCGCGGCAGTCGCTTGTCGGACTTGTTCTTGAAGTGGTTCACCGCGACCGTCACCGCGGCGTTCACCTCGGCGGGCGTCTTGGCGCCGCGCAGCATCTTCTCGACCTGCAGCAGCGTCGCGATGCCCGCGCCGCCCTCGCGCTCAGTCTTCATCTTGGGATAGACGAGCTGCTTGAGGATGTTGTCGGCGTAGGTCTGCGCCTTCAGCGCGTCGGCGACGGCATAGGTTGCATCGAGCACGTCGCTCTTCACGCCGCCCTTGCGCATCGCATCGAGCAGGGAATCAAGGCCGCCGCGGTTCATCTCCCGCCCGACATAGCCCTGGAAATCGACGTTCTTGCCCGCGAGCTTGTTCAGCTCGTCGATCGCCATGGTCGCGTTCTTGTCCTTCAGCACGTCGGCGATGCGGCCGTTGTCCTTCGCCGTCTCCTTCTTCACCGCCTCGTCCAGCTTGCCGATCATCTCGGCCACCCGGGTGCGGAAGGTGTAGGCGTCATCCGCGCCAGGGTAGTCGCTGTCCTTCAGCGTCTTCAGGTCCGACATCGGGATGCAGACGAACATCTGCGAGTCGGAGGCGAACTCCCGCGTCTTCGGCTGCTTCTCGCGCTCGATCTGCGTGTTGGTGGCACGCTCCGTCGCCTCCTGGAATCCCACCTTGGCGTCGTGCGGCAGGTTGAACTCCAGCGTGCCGTCGCGCATGTCGAACTTCTGCGGCTTCTCGCCGGGCTTCTTGGGCGGCAGCGTGAGCTGCAGCGGCACGACGACGATTTCCTCGGGCCGGTCGGCCACGTCGCGGTTCTTCGCGTATTCGGCGCCGCTGTGCGGCGATCCCACGAACCAGTCCACCGCCATCGCGCCGAACCCCTGCGACGGCGCGACCTTGCCGTCGAGCAGGCCCTTGCTCGTGCCGCCCTTGTCCTCGAACACGAAGGTCATGCCGCGGCCTTCGGGCACCGGGTCGAGCTTGCGCTCGTTACCGATGCTGGAAGAGGTGGGCGTGTTGTTCATCACGCCGCCGTCGATGAAGCGCACCGTCAGGCCGCTCGACAGCTTGATGTCCACCGGCTTGAACGCGGCGGGGAAGGAGGCGGAGGCGTGCACGGCCACCGCCACCTCCATGTCCGGCTCGCTGTCCGCGTCGAAGATGTAGAGCTGGCCTTGGTCGTTGCCGTCCTTGAGCTTGGTCTTCTTGCCCTTGTCGTCGGTCGTGAATTCCTCGGTGTAGGTGCCGGTGATCACGACCTCCTTCACCGCCGGGATCACCTTCGAAAGCTGGCGGAAATCCATGAAGGTCGGGCCGGCCTTGTTGCCGCTGAGCCGCTTGGCGATCGCCATCACGGTCGCGTCGGGCTGCTTGCCGTCCTTGCCGCACTGCTCGATGTATTCCAGCATCCGCTTGCGCAGCGTCTCGTCGAGCACGTCGCGCACGATGTTCTCCAGCCCCTGGCCGGTGAGCGGGTTGCCGGAGCCGGTGGTGAGCTTGTTCTTCGCCGCCGCCATCAGCAGCCCGAGCTTGGTGCCGCCGCTGCCCTCGGTGATGGTCGCCGTCGTCTCCTCGGCGTTCGCGACCGTCTTGAAGTCCTCGGCCGTGATGCCGGCCGCGACGATGGCCGCTGTCATCGAGCCGACCGAGGCGCCGGCGATCTTCTTCGCGTCCTTCAGCACGCCGCTGTCTTCGAGCGCCTTGACCGCGCCGGGCAGCGCCACGCCCTTGCCGCCGCCGCCGGAGAAGGTGATCTCGCGCACCGGCGGGGGCGGGGCGGTGAACAGCGTGCCGCCGTTCGGGCTTTTCGCGATCGCGATCTTCTTGCCGCCTTCGCCCACGAACTCGTTCGGCTTCGGCGGCGGGGGCGGCGGCTTGATCACGGCGTTGGAGCGCGGCCGGCCCCGGCCGAGCTGGGGCGGCGGCTTCGGCGGCGCGATCACGGTTGGCGTCGGCGCGAACCGGACCTGCTTGTTGGTGTCGCTGGGCGTCTGCCGGACATGATTGAGGCCGAGGACGCGCTCGATCCACTCGTCCCTCGCCAGTGTTTCACTCACCGCGCGTCTCCTCACCAGCCCGTGACCGGGAGGATGCCATGACGCCCGCGGCGTTAAAATCCTCTTGTCGAATTAAAGCCCCAGCGGCGCGAGCGGGATCACCTGCACCCGCTCGCGGGCCGCGGCCGGGGGTGCGTGCGGGGCGCGCAGGATCAGCGCATCGGCCTCCGCCAGCATGCGCAAGAGGGCGGAGTCCTGGCGGGAATAGGCGGTCGCGAGGGCGATCCCGTCCGGTTGTGCGGTCAGGCGCGCGCGCAGGTGGTCGGCGCGATGATCGTTGGCCGGCAGCGCCGTCGCGAGGACGGCGGGCACCGTCGGCGGCGCGTCGCCTGGCAGGCCGGCCAGCGCATCGAGGGCCGGGAGCGCGAACAGGGCCGCGCAGACCAGCGCCGAGACCGGGTTGCCCGGCAGCCCCAGCACCGCCGTCGCGCCGAGGCGGCCGAACATCAGCGGCTTGCCCGGGCGCATCGCGATCTTCCAGAAATCGACCTCGAGCCCGCGGCGCGCGAGCCCGGCCTGCACCAGGTCGTGGGTGCCGACGCTCACCCCGCCGGTGGTGATCAGCAGGTCGGCGCCATGTCCCTCGGCCGCCGCGGCGATCGCATTGGCGTCGTCGCGGGCCACCGGGACCACGAGCGGCACGCCCCCGCGCGCTGCCACGAAGGCCGCCAGCGCATGGGCGTTGGAGCTGACGATGCCGCCGGGCGGGATCGGCTCGCCGGGCAGGGCGATCTCGTCGCCGGTGGCCAGGATCGCGACCCGCGGGCGGCGATGCACGCTGAGCCAGGGGTGGTTGCCGGCGGCCGCGAGCCCCACGTCCCGCGCCGTCAGCCGCCGGGCGCGCGGGATCAATTCAACATCCTTGAGGAAATCCTGGCCGCGGCGGCGGATGTGGCGGCCCTCGCGCACCGTCTCGCGGACCGCGACCTGGCCGTCGGCCTCCTCCGCGTCCTCCTGCAGCAGCACGGCATCGGCACCGGCGGGAACGATGCTGCCGGTGAACAGCCGCAGTGCCTCGCCCACGCCGAGCGTGCCGGCCCAGGGGTGGCCCGCGGGCGCCGAACCCACCACGCGCAGCCGGGTGCCCTCGCGGCCGTCCGCCGCCCGCACCGCGTAGCCGTCCATCGCCGAGACGTCCTGCGGCGGCTGGTCGACACGCGCCAGCACCGGCGCCGCCGTCACCCGCCCGGCGGCCTGGGCCAGCGGGACAATTTCGTTCCCCGTCGGCCGGAGGCCGGCGAGGATGCGGGCGCGCGCCTCGTCGATCGAGATCATGCTCAGTCCTGCGTGAAGTCGCCGGACTTGCCGCCGGACTTGGCCACCACGCGCAGCCCCTCGACCCGCATGCCGCGATCCACCGCCTTGCACATGTCGTAGACCGTCAGCGCCGTGACCGCCGCGGCGGTCAGCGCCTCCATCTCGACGCCGGTGCGCGAGGTCGTGCGCACCGTCGCCGTGATGCCGATCGCGTCCTCGCCCTCGGGTTCAAGATCGACCGTGATCGCGCTGATCGGCAGCGGGTGGCAGAGGGGAATCAGGTCGGCGGTGCGCTTGGCCGCCATGATGCCGGCGACCCGCGCGACGCCGAGCACGTCGCCCTTGGCGGCCCCGCCCTCGCGGATCAGGCGCAGTGTCGCCGGCTGCATGACGACGCGGGCGCGGGCGGTGGCGGCGCGGTCGGTTTCCGCCTTGGCGCCGACATCCACCATCCGTGCATGGCCCTTGGCGTCGAGATGCGTGAGCCCGCTCATCGCCCGAGCAGCGCGCGGCAGGCCGAGGCAACGTCGGTCTGGCGCATCAGGCTCTCGCCCACCAGCAGGCAGTTCACCCCCGCCGCCGCCAGCCGCCCGACATCGGCCCGGCTGCGGATGCCGCTCTCGGCGATCAGGAACCGATCCGGCGGCACGTGCGGCGCAAGCTCGATCGTAGTTGTAAGATCGGTATGCAACGTCTTGAGATTGCGATTGTTGATGCCGATCAGCTTGGTCTGCAACCCGAGCGCGCGCGCCAGCTCCGTGTCGTCATGGACCTCCGCCAGCACGTCCAGGTCGAGCGTGCGGGCGATGCTCTCCAGCTCCACCGCCTGTTCGTCGGTCAGTGCCGCCATGATCAGCAGGATGCAGTCGGCGCCCATCGCCCGGCTCTCGTACACCTGCCACGGGAGGAGAATGAAATCCTTCCGCAGCACCGGCAGCCGGGTCGCGGCGCGGGCGGCGCGGAGATGGTCCGGGCTGCCCTGGAAATGCGGCCCGTCGGTGAGCACCGAGAGGCAGGTGGCGCCGCCCTGCTCATAGGCGCGGGCGAGGGCCGGCGGGTCGAAATCCGGGCGGATCAGTCCGCCGGAGGGCGAGGCCTTCTTGATCTCGGCGATCAGGCCGGTGCCTAGCGCCGCCGTCTGCTCCATGAGCACGCGGCCGAATCCGCGCGGCGCATCGGCCGCCTCGGCCTTGGCGCGCATGGCCTCGAGCGGCGCGGCCGCCATCCGCCGCGTGGTTTCGAGCCGCGTGTCCGCGCAGATGCGCGCGAGCACGTCGAGGCCGGTGACCTCCTGGGATTGGGCGGAGAGCGAGGAGGCGGAGCTCATGCGGTTTCCCTGCGCAGCGTTTCCAATGCGGCCAGCGCCGCGCCGCCGTCGATCGCCGAGGATGCCAGCGCCACGCCTGCCCGCAGATCCTCCGCGCGCCCCGCAACGATCAGCGCCGCGGCGGCGTTGAACAGCACGGTGTCACGATACGGCCCCGCGGCTCCCCGCAGCAACGCCCCGAGGGCCGCCGCGTTCACCGCCGCCTCGCCGCCGCGGATGGCGGCGATCGGGGCCGCGGGCAGGCCGGCATCCGCGGCTGAAATCGTGAAGGAACGGATGGTGCCGCGATCGAGCTCGATCACCTGGTTGTCGCCTGCGACGGTCAGTTCATCGAGCCCTTCGCCGTGCACAATCCAGCACTTCTCGGTGCCGAGGGCTGCCAGCGTCTCTGCCATCGGGCGCGCCCATTTCGGGTCGAACACGCCGGTGAGCTGGCGTTTTACCTGCGCCGGATTCGCCAGCGGGCCGAGCAGGTTGAAGATGGTGCGGGTGCCGAGCTCCACCCGCGGCCCGGCGGCGTGGCGCAGTGCCGCGTGGTGGCGCGGCGCGAACAGGAACACGCAGGAGGCGGCCCGCAGCACGCCCGCCAGCCGCTCCGCCGGCAGCTCGATGTTCACGCCCAGCGCCGCCAGCACGTCAGCGCCGCCGGTGCGCGAGGAGAGGGCGCGGTTGCCGTGCTTCGCCACCGGCACGCCGAGCCCGGCGAGGACGAAGGTGACGGCGGTGGAGACGTTCAGCGTGCCGGCCGCGTCGCCGCCGGTGCCGCAGACATCGACCGCGTTCCCGGGCGCCTCCACCACCAGCATGCGCGCGCGCATCGCCCGCACGGCGCCGGTGAGTTCGGCGACCGTCTCGCCGCGTACCCGCATCGCCATCAGCAGGGCGGCGATCTGTGCGGGCGTTGCCTCGCCCGACATGATGATGCCGAACGCATCCTCCGCATCCGCCGCCGAGAGGGTCTCGCCCACCGCGAGGCGGGCCAGCACGGGTTTGAGGTTGCCGGCCACCGACCGGCTCAGGCGGCGCGCGCCGGTTCCACCGGCGTGTTGGAGCCGCGCGCCAGGGTGAGGAAATTGCGCAACAGGTGGTGGCCGTGCTCGCTCGCGATGCTCTCGGGGTGGAACTGCACGCCGAAGATCGGCAGCGCGCGATGGCGCAGGCCCATGATCAGCCCGTCCTCGGTGCGCGCGGTCTCGACCAGGACGGGCGGCAGCGTATCGCGGCGCACGATGAGGCTGTGGTAGCGGGTCGCGTGGAACGGGCTCGGCAGGCCCGCGAACACGTCGCTGCCGTCATGCAGGATCGCGCTGACCTTGCCGTGCATCGGCAGCGGCGCGCGCACCACCTCGGCGCCGAACGCCTGGCCGATCGCCTGATGGCCGAGGCAGACGCCGAGCACCGGGATGCGGCCGGCCGCGGCGCGGATCAGGTCGAGGCAGATCCCCGCCTCGTTCGGCGTGCAGGGGCCGGGCGAGAGCACGATTCCCTCCGGCGCCATGGCCAGCGCCTGATCGACGGACAGGCGGTCGTTGCGGTGCACCTCGCACACGGCGCCAAGGTCGCCCAGGAAGTGCACGAGGTTGAAGGTGAAGCTGTCGTAGTTGTCGATCAGGAGGAGCATGCCGGCATCCTGCAAGGCGGCGCGCGCGCGGTCAAATCCACGCGGTCGGATCCACAGCGGGCGACCCCGCGCCGGGCGCGATTGCCGGGAGCTTGGATTTGGAGGCAGAGTAACATCTGGCCGCCTCGGAAAGAAGTAGGTGTAGAACGAACGCAGGGACAGGAGTTCCACCATGTTCATCCACCGCCGCCGTGGCTGGGAGATCCCGGAGAGCCAGGTCACGCCGGAAGCCCTCTTCCATCGCCGCGCACTGCTCGGCGGCGTGGCCGGGACACTCGGCGCCGCCGCCATGGTTCGCCCGGCCGCCGCATGGAGCCTGTTCGACAGCAAGCCGAAGGCGCCCCCCGCACCGCTGAAGCCGCTCAGCGCCCCGCGCAACGACCGCTACCCGGCCGGCCGCGCGATCACGCCCGAGTCGGCCGCCACGACCTACAACAATTTTTATGAATTCAGCGAAGACAAGTCGCTGGTGGACGAAGCCCAGGCGTTGAAGACATCGCCGTGGAGCATCGAGATCGCCGGGATGGTGAAGACGCCGCGCACGCTCGGCCTGGAGGACCTGCTGAAGCAGGTGAAACTGGAGGAGCGGGTCTATCGGCATCGCTGCGTGGAGGCCTGGGCGATGACGGTGCCCTGGATCGGCTTCCCGCTCGCCGATCTCGTGAAGCTCGCGGAGCCGCTGGGCAGCGCGACCTACGTGAAGTTCACGACGCTCGCCGATCCGAAGACGATGCCGGGGCTGCACAAGCCCTGGTATCCTTGGCCCTACACGGAGGGGCTGACCATGCAGGAGGCGACCAATGACCTTGCCTTCCTCTCGGTCGGCCTCTACGGAAAGGTCATGCCACCGCAGAACGGGGCGCCGATCCGCCTGAACGTGCCGTGGAAGTATGGCTTCAAGTCCGCAAAGTCGATCGTGAAGGTGGAGTTCACCGACCAGCGGCCAAAGACGTTCTGGGAGGGGTTGCAGGCGAGCGAGTATGGTTTCTGGGCCAACGTCAATCCGGCGGTGCCGCATCCGCGTTGGAGCCAGGCAGAGGAACGGCTGATCGGCACGGACGAGATGGTGCCCACCAAGATCTGGAACGGTTACGGGGAGTTCGTCGCGGCCATGTATACCGACAAGACCGGCGAACGTTTGTTCGCGTGACGCTCGCGCGCGTCCTGGCAGTGCTTTCGGCGGTCAGCCTGGTGGCGGCGTTCGCGCTCGCCACCCTGCTGCCGCCGCCGCTCACGCTCGCGCAGATGGTCGCGATGCTGGATGCACGCCTGCTCTATGACGCGCACGAGTTCGTGGCGAACCACCTCTCCGCATGGCTCTGGGCGCACCTGCTGCTGCCGCTGCTGCTGCGCCCCTGCTGGCTCATGCCCGCGGCGGCGGGATTGTTGTTCGCGGGCGGCGCGATGACGCTCGGCTCGCGCAAGAGCGTCTCCCGGCCGCATCGCTGGCGGAGCTGACGCCGCCGGCCCTCCATCCGCTCCGGCCCGGCTCAAATGTGATTTGCGTCCGGTTGTCGGTTGACATCGGCTTGGCGTGCAGCACGCAAGCGGGGAGAGCCAATGCCAGACCTGTCGCCGTTGTCGTTCATCGAGGGCATTTTCTTTGGCTACCGAGTGACCGCGGCACTGAAGGCGGCCATTGAGCTCGATCTGTTCACCGCCGTCGCCGAGGGTGCCGACACCGTCGAGGCACTGGCCACGCACGTCGGGGCGGCACCGCGTGGGGCGCGCATCCTGGCGGATTTCTTGACCGTTCGCGGCTTCCTGGAGAAGGCCGACGGACGCTATCGCCTGACGCCGGACAGCGCCGCGTTCCTCGACCGCCGCTCTCCGACCTATCTTGGCTCGATCGGCGACTTCCTCGCCGCCCCAGAGCATCTGGCGATCACGCTCGAAGACCCCGCGGCGCGGGTTCGTGCCGGCGGGTCGATAGGACTTGCGCATACGGCGCCGGAGAACCCGATCTGGGTGAAGTTTGCGCGCGCCATGGTCCCGTTCATGATGCCGTCGGCTCAGGGTGTCGCAGCCAAGGTCACCGGCTTTCCGGTGCCACCGCGCCGCGTGCTCGATGTCGCCGCCGGCCACGGCATGTTCGGCGTCCAGGTCGCACGCGCCGTGCCAGGGGTCGAGGTGGCGGCCGTGGATTGGGCCAACGTGCTTGCCGTGGCCAGCGAGAACGCCGCGACGATGGGCGTGGCGTCGCGCTTTCGCCCGATCGCCGGCAACGTCTTCGAGGTCGATTGGGAAGGGCCGTACGACCTGATCCTGCTGCCCAACATCCTGCATCATTTCGACGCGCCGACCGGCACCGCGCTATTGCGCCGGGCGCGCGAGAACCTTGCACCCGGCGGCCGGTTGCTGGCCGTGGAGTTCGTGCCCAACCCCGATCGCGTGTCGCCGCCGGTGCCCGCGATGTTCGCGCTGGTGATGCTGCTAAACACGCCCGCTGGCGACGCCTACACCGCGGCGGAGCTGGAGGTGATGGGACGTGATGCCGGGTTCCGCGGCATCACGACCGAGCCGCTGGCGCCGACGCCGCAGACGCTGGTGGAGTTCCTCGCCTGACCGGCGGCCGGCCTACTGGCTGCGACGCGAGAAGGACACCGCGTAGGCGGCGTTGCGCACGTCGATCAGCGGATCGTCCGACGCCTCGATCCCGTCCGTCACCTGGCCCGGCAGGAACAGCAGCGCCCTTTCCGCGGTCGCACTGTCGGGCGCGATCTTCTCCACTGTCACCACGCCGAGGTCGACCAGCTTGCGGTCGGCGGGCCACGCTTTCGTCGCGTCGTTGGTGGGATCGCCGGGGGCGGCGAGCTGCGCCTTCAGGTGGAACGTCACCGGCCCGCGCTTCAGGCGCTCCGGCAGCTCTTCCATCAGGAAGTTCGGCGGGCGCTTCGCGGCATCCGCGGCGTCGAGATGCACCAGCTTCTCCGGCACCAACTGGTAGCGCACCGCCTGCCGTGCGCCGGCCGCGTTGATGAGGATGAAGGCGTTGACGCCGTAGTACTCCTCATCGGCGAAGCTGTCGGGCGTTGCCACGGTCGCGAAGGCCGCGGGGGCCGCGGGGTGGCTCGCCATGAACTGCTCGACCTTGGTGGGCTTCGGCGCGTCCGGCGGGCTCGCCGCGACCGCGAGCAGCAGGTCGCGGAAATCGGCGCCGCTGGCGACCGGGAAGAACTTCAGCGAATTGGTCACCATGTCGGTGTCGCTGCCGTCAGGCAGATGGAACTTCAGCGCCATGCCGTGCGGGTTGGCGGGCGGTGCGCCGTCCGGGATGGTCGGCAGGCCGGTCGCGTCGGAAAAGCGGATCGTGACGGGAATGCCGGCGCCGGCGAACAGGCTCGCCTTGCTCAGCGCGGCGGCCTCGGGGGAGCCTTTGAAATGGCCCTCGGCGACGATGCCCTTGGCGTGATTGGCACGGAAACCCGCGTGCACGCCGAAGACCTTGTTCATCGCATTGACGATCTGCTCCGCAACCGGCGCGTCGTCGGCCCGGGCGAGGGTGGGCGCGGCGGCGATCAGCACGGACGAGAGGGCGAGCGGAACCAATGCTTTCACGGCGGGGCCTCCTGCTGTGGCGGCGCAGGCTACAAGCTGAGCAGGCGGCGGGCGAGGGTGATGACGCGCCGGGCCTCGTCCCACAGCGCGTAGCGATCGAACTCGCCGAACCCGGCCCAGGCGGCGGCCGTCACGTCGCCGCTGGCCGCCGGCTCGCCACCCTCCCAGCGGGTCGCGAAGTCGAGGATGGTGTAGTGGTAGCGCACCCGCCCGTCGGGGTCGCGATGGATGCTGTCCACGTTGGCGGCAAGCAGCATCGGGCCGACGGTGAGCCCGGTCTCCTCGAACAGCTCGCGGCGCGCCGCTTCCTCGGCGGTCTCGCCGAGTTCCTGTGCGCCGCCGGGCAGGCTCCAGGCGCCGAGGCTCGGCGGGCGGCCGCGCCGCACCAGCAGCGCCGCCCCCGGCCGCAGCACCGCGAC
>JAFKFJ010000228.1 GCA_017307335.1 Alphaproteobacteria bacterium
GCCGGCGGCGCGCGCGGCCCTGATCGCGCTTGCCCTCGGCCTCGCGTCGCAGGCCGGCGACCTGGGAGAGAGTGCGGCGAAACGGTTCGTGGGGGCCAAGGATTCGGGGGCGCTGATTCCCGGCCACGGCGGGCTGCTCGACCGGCTGGACGGGCTGCTGGGGGCGGCACCGCTGGCGGCGCTGCTGGCGCTGTGGTTCGGGCGCGGAGTAGTCTTGTGGCAATGAAGACCGTGAGCGTTCTCGGCAGCACCGGCAGCGTCGGCACCCAGACGCTCGGGCTCCTGGCCGCGGCCCCCGACCGCTATGCGGTGCAGGCGCTGGTGGGCGGGCGCAACGCCGTGCTGCTGGCCGAACAGGCAAAGTCGCTGCACGCCCGCATCGCCGTGATCGCCGACGAGGCCGCCTACCCCGCGCTGCGCGACGCGCTGGCCGGCACCGGGATCGAGGCCGCGAGTGGTCCCGACTCGGTGGTCGCGGCGGCGGCCGAGCCAGCGGACTGGACCATGGCCGCGATCTCCGGCGCGGCCGGCCTGCTCGCGACGCTCGCTGCCATCCGCCGCGGCGCCGCCGTGGCGCTGGCCAACAAGGAGGCGCTGGTTTGCGCGGGTGAGGTGATGCTGGCCGCCGTGGCGCAGCACCGGGCGACGCTGCTGCCGGTCGATTCCGAGCACAACGCGATCTTCCAGGCGCTCGAGCAGGCCAATCGCGACGCCGTGGAGCGCATCACGCTGACCGCCTCGGGCGGCCCGTTCCGCACCGCGAGCCTGGAGGAGATGGCGCGCGCCCGGCCGGAGGCCGCCCTGCGCCATCCGATCTGGTCGATGGGGGCGAAGATCTCCATCGACAGCGCGACGCTGATGAACAAGGGGCTGGAGCTGATCGAGGCGGCACGGCTCTTCGGCCTCACCGGCGAGGCGATCGACGTCCTCGTGCACCCGCAGTCGGTCGTGCACGGCATGGTGCACTATCGCGACGGCAGCGTGCTGGCCGAGCTGGGCAGCCCCGATATGCGCACCCCGATCGCGCATGCCCTCGCCTGGCCGCAGCGCATCGCCACCCCCGCCCCGCGCCTCGACCTCGCCCGGGTGGGCAGCCTGACGTTCGAGGCGCCCGACGACGCCCGCTTCCCGGCGCTGGGCCTGGCCCGCGCGGCGCTCGCCGAGGGCGGCGGCGCGCCGTGTGTGTTGAACGCCGCTAACGAAGTTGCGGTCGCTGCTTTCCTGGACCGCAGGATCGGGTTCCTCGACATTGCGGCCACGGTCGACCATGTAATGGAGCACGTCGGCACCGAACGACCGGGCTCGATCGAGGCGGTGCTGGCGTTGGACGCGCGGGCACGCGAGGCGGCGGCCCGGCGCTGTGCCGACGCGGGACGTCCGGCCGCCTGAGGTTTCGGAGAACGCTGGTGTTCCACGCCCTGCCGTCGCCGCTGAACTTCCTGGTGCCGTTCGTGATCGTGCTGGGCGTGCTCGTGTTCGTCCACGAGCTCGGCCACTACCTCGCGGCGCGCTGGCGCGGCGTGCATGTCGAGACGTTCTCGATCGGTTTCGGCTCCGCCATCGCGACCTGGCGCGACCGCCTGGGCACGGTCTGGAAGCTCGGCTGGATCCCGCTCGGCGGCTACGTGAAGATGCACGGCCAGGAACGGCCGGAGGACGCGACCCCGGAGGTTCGGGCCGGCTGGCAGGCGGGGCGCACCTTCCACGAAAAGAGCGTGGGCTCCCGCGCCATCGTCGTGGCGGCAGGTCCGATCGCGAATTTCCTGCTGGCGGCCGTGCTGTTTGCCGCGCTGTTCGCCACCGCCGGCCAGCCGGTGATCCTGCCCGAGGTGGGCAACGTGCTGCCGGGCAGCGCCGCCGCGCGCGCGGGGCTCACCACCGGCGACCGCGTCCTCGCCATCGACGGGCAGACGGTGTCACGGTTCGAGGACATCCAGCGCATCGTCTCGGCGCATCCGAATTCACCCCTGGCGCTGCAGGTGCGCCGCGCGGGTCAGGAGCTGCGCATCAACCTGACCACCGATTCGCGCGAGGTCGGCGGGCGGCGGATCGGCAGCCTCGGCGTCACGGCGCATGCCACCGAATTTCACCGTCTCCCGCCGGGGCGGGCGGTAATCGAAGGAGTCACGCACACCTACGACGTGGCGGCGCAGACGCTGATCGGCGTCTGGGGCATGATCACGGCCGGGCGCGGCACCGACGAACTCGGCGGTCCGCTGCGGATCGCCCAGCTCTCGGGTGAGGTCGCCCAGCTCGGCGTTGCCAGTCTGGTCGACTTTATTGCCGTGCTCTCGGTAAATCTGGGCCTGATCAACCTGTTCCCGATCCCGATCCTCGACGGCGGGCACCTGCTGTTCTTTCTGGTTGAGGCGGTGCGCGGGCGTCCGCTGCCGCCGCGCGCCGTGGAATACGGATTCCGCGCCGGATTCGCGCTGCTGGTCGGGCTGTTCGTCTTCGCGACCTGGAACGACCTGTCGCATCTCGGCCTGGTTCGCTGGCTCGCGCACCTGATCGGCTGAAGACGCCGCGCGGGTTTCCCCGCCTAGCGCGACTCGCGGGCCGCGGCTATGCTCCGGGCCGCCCGTCCGGGCACCTGGATGCCGTCTTCTGGTGGGCGGCGCCGCCGCCACAGGAGATGTCGGCTGTTGTTTCGCACTCGCGCCGCGTTGTCCGCGTTGCTGATTGGCGTGCTCGTGCTGTCCGGCACCGCCGCACCTGCCCAGGCCCCGGCACGGACGACGCCCGCAGTTGCACAAACCGGCGCGGCCGGCACGATCGCGGCGATCCGCGTGGAAGGAAATCAGCGGATCGAGGCGGCGACCATCCGCTCATACATGCTTGTGCAGCCGGGCGACCCGTTCAACCCGGACCAGCTCGATCGCAGCCTCAAGACGCTTTACGCCACCGGCCTGTTTTCCGATGTGCGGCTGGTGCGCGAGGGCAACACGCTGATCGTGCACGTGGTGGAGAACCCCCTCGTCAACCGCGTCGCCTTCGAGGGCAATCGCAAGCTCAACGACGACCAGCTTCGCGGGCAGATCCAGTTGCGGCCGCGTTCGGTGTTCACGCCGGCCATCGCGCAGGCGGATCGGCAGCACCTGCTGGACCTCTATGCGCATAGCGGCCGATTCGCCGCGCGCGTCGACGTCAAGATCGTCAAGCTGCCGCAGAACCGCGTCAACGTCATCTTCGAGATCAACGAAGGCCCGACGACGCTGGTGTCGCGCATTGCCTTCGTCGGCAACCACGCCTTCAGCGAGAACCGGCTGCGCGAGGTGATCGAAAGCCGCGAGACGCGGTGGTGGCGCTTCCTGTCCACCTCGGACAGCTATGATCCGCAGCGCGTGGATTTCGACAAGGAGCTGCTGCGCCGGTTCTACCTCAAGAACGGCTACGCCGACTTCCAGGTCGTCAACGCCGCCGCCGAACTGGCGCCGGACCGCTCGGCATTCTTCGTCACCTTCACGGTCAGCGAGGGTCCGCGCTATCGCGTCGCCAAGGTCACAGTGAATTCCACGCTGCCGCACGTGACCAGCGCCTCGCTCGCCAGCACCGTCGACATATCGGCCGGCGACTGGTACGACGGCGACGCTGTGGAGCGCAACGTGCAGGCGCTGACCGATGCCGTGCAGAACCGCGGCATCGCCTTCGTCGAGGTGAAGCCGCGCATCTCGCGCAATCCGAAGAAGCATACCGTCGACCTGGTGTTCGACGTCTCCGAGGCACCGCGCGTGTATGTCGAGCGGATCGACATCATCGGCAACACGCGCACCGAGGATCAGGTGATCCGCCGCGAGTTCCGCATCGCCGAGGGTGACGCGTTCAACGCCGCGCTGATCCGCCGCTCGCGACAGGCGCTGCAGGACCTGAACTACTTCGAGAGCGTGGGCATCTCCCAGGGCGCGGGCTCGGCGCCGGACCGCACGGTGCTCACCACCACGATCAACGAGAAGGCGACCGGGGAGCTGACGCTGGGCGGTGGCTACTCGACGGATGTCGGCGCGCTGGCCAATGTCGGGCTGCGGGAGAAGAACTTCCTCGGCACCGGGATCGACGCCGGCATCAACGGCATCATCGCCCAGCTCGAAAGCTCGATCGACCTTTCGATCACCGACCCGTATTTCCTCGGCCGCAACATCGTCGCCGGCACCGACGTCTTCTATGTGAACAACGACCTGCAGTACGTCTCGGAGTACAATGAGCGGCGCTACGGCCTGTCGCTGCGCACCGGATACAGCTTCAGCGACCACCTGCGGCAGTCCTGGACCTATTCGGCGGTCAACCGCGACGTCTACGGCGTCGCCAGCTCCGCCAGCCCGTACGTCGCCGACATGGCGGGCGTGAGCACGGTCTCGCAGATCGGCCAGACGCTGACGGTGGACTATCGCGACAGCGTTCTCGACCCGCACAAAGGCTGGGTGATCCGCGCGGGCGGCGACTTTGCCGGGCTCGGCGGTTCCGAAAGCTACGTGCGCGGAAAGCTCGACGCCGCGTATTATCTCCCGCTCGAATCGCTGGTCGGCAGCCGCGATTGGGGGTTGGCGATCCTCGGAGGGATCGGCTACCTCTCGCCGATCGGCCAACCGGAAAGCATCGTCGACCGCTTCTTCCTGGGCGGCGACAATCTTCGCGGGTTCCTCGACGCGGGCGCCGGGCCGCACGCGATCCCGGTCAACCCCGGCGAGTTCGCCGACAGCATCGGAGGACGCTTCATCTGGACGCAATCGACCGAGCTGCGCTTTCCACTGCCGTTGTCGCCCGACCTCGGCCTTTCGGGACGCACCTTCGCCGATATCGGCGCGCTCTCGGTGGTCAAGCGTATCCCCGGCGCTCCGATTACCGACTACCCCGGCCCGCGCGTGGGCGTGGGTGTCGGCGTGTCGTGGAAGTCACCGTTCGGCCTGATCAACGTCGATCTCGGAGTACCCGTCGTGAAATACAACTACGACCAGACCGAGCTGTTCCGCGTCGGCTTCGGCACGAGGTTCTAGCCCATGCTGCGATTCCTCTCCGCCGTCGCGTTCGCCGCGCTGCTGCTGCCGTCCCTGGCAGCGCCGGCGGCGGCCCAGAACCAGGACTACTTCATCCCCGGCCAGAACCGGCAGAGCGCGCGGCCGAAGACGGCACCGGTGCAGCGGCCGGTGCCGCCGGCGCCGACGGTGGGCGGAACCGCCGGGTTCGCCATGCCCCCGGGCGGCGAGCCGGGCGATGCGGCGGAGGCGATGCCGCCGCCGCAGAACTACGACCTGCCCCCGGCGCCGGAGCTGCCGCCGATCCCCAAGGGCGAGGCGCCGCCGGCCGCGGTGATCGGCGTGCTCGGCGTGCCGGAGGTGATGCGCGCGTCGACGGCCGCCCAGGCGGTCGAGAAGGTCATCGGCGAGCGGCGCAACAAGCTCAACGAGGACGCGCAGAAGGAGCAGGGCGTCTGGCGTGACATGCAGCAGGCGCTGGTCAATGACCGGGCGAAGCTCTCCGCCGACCAGATCCGCAAGCGCGAGCGCGACCTGCAGGAGCGCATCACCAATGCCCAGCGGACCTTCCGCGAGCGCAACCGGATCATCCAGGAAGCGGCGCAGTACGCGCTGCAGCAGATCGAGCGCACGCTGGTCGGCGTGATCCGGCAGGTGGCGGAGGCGCGGGGCATGAACCTCGTGCTGCACCGCTCGCAGGTCGCGCTGAACGTGAACCAGTTCGACATCACCGGGCAGGTTGCCGAGCAGCTCAACAAGGTGCTGGTGAGCGTGGTGATCCCGCCGGATGGCGTTTCGCCCGCGACGCTCGCGAAGGCGACGGACAAGGCGACGCCTGCCGCCGCCTCCGGCCCGGCGGCGGCGAAGACGGCGCCCGCGCCTGCGACGAAGCCCGCGCCGGCACCCAAGCCCGCGCCCGCGAAGTAGGCGCCATGGCCGCCGGCGACCCGCGCTTTTTCGCGCGCAGCGGGCCGCACCCGCTTGCCGCCGTGGCGGCGGCGGCGGGGGCGGAGGTGCCGGAAGGGGACGCGGCGGCGGCCGGGACGCTGCTGCACGGCATCGCGCCGCTGCAGAGCGCCGGCCCCGAGGAGGTGTCCTTTCTCGACAACCGCCGCTATGCCGAGGCGCTCGCCGCGACGCGGGCGGGCGCGGTGATCGTGCACCCCGACATGGCAGGGCGCGTGCCTTCCGGCACGCGGGCGCTGCTGGCGCGCGAACCCTATGTCGGCTGGGCGCGCGTCGCCGCCCTCTTCCACCCCGCCCCGCCGCCCCGGCCGGGCGTGCACCCGAGCGCGATCGTGGACCCGGAGGCGGTGGTCGATCCGTCGGCCGAGATCGCGCCGCTCGCCATCATCGGAGCCCGCGCCGAGATCGGCGCGCGCTGCCGCATCGGCCCGGCCGCCGTGATCGGCGACGGCGTCGTGCTCGGTGCCGACTGCCGCGTCGGCGCGCATGCGAGCGTGAGCCACGCCCTGCTCGGCGCGCGCGTCACGCTGCATCCAGGCGCACGCATCGGGCAGGACGGCTTCGGCTTCGCCACCACTGCGAGCGGATTCCTGGCTGTTCCGCAACTCGGGCGTGTGGTGCTGGAGGATGACGTGGAGATCGGGGCCAACAGCACGATCGATCGCGGCTCGACCCAGGACACGGTCGTCGGCGCCGGCTCCCGCCTCGACAACCTGGTACAGATCGGGCACAATGTCCGAATTGGGCGTTGCTGTGTCGTGGTCGCACAGGCGGGCATTTCCGGCTCCACCGTGGTCGAGGATTTCGTGATGATCGGCGGCCAGGCGGGTCTGACCGGACATTTGCATATTGGCCGCAAGGCGCGGCTGGGGGCGCAGGCGGGCATCATGGCCGACGTGCCCGCGGGCGCCGACGTGGTCGGCAGCCCCGCGATGCCGGTGCGCGAATTCTTCCGCCAGGTCGCGACGCTGCGCCGGCTGGCGGCGCGGCGGCCAGGCGCGCAGGGCGGAGCGGAGACGGAGCAGGGCTGAGCCGGATGGACAGCACCTCGACCGGCGCGCGCGAGGCCGTGGCACCGGCCACGGACTTGGTGGGCATGGCGGACATCGCGCGCATCCTGCACGCGATCCCGCATCGCTATCCCTTTCTGATGATCGACCGCGTCGTGGACGTGGTGCGTGACCGCTCGGCGGTCGGCATCAAGAACGTCTCGGTGAATGAAGGGTTCTTCCAGGGCCACTTCCCCGGCCATCCGGTGATGCCCGGCGTGCTGATCATCGAGAGCATGGCACAGACCGCGGCCGTGCTCGTGGTCGAGACGCTGGGACCGGAGGCAGCCGGAAAGCTCGTGTACTTCATGTCGATCGAGGGTGCGAAGTTCCGCCGCCCGGTGCAGCCGGGCGACCAGCTTCGCGTGCATGTCACCAAGGACCGCAACCGCGGCAATGTCTGGAAGTTCAGCGCCGTGGCGCGGGTCGATGGCGTGTCGGTGGCCGAGGCCACCTACGCCGCCATGATCATGGACCGCGCGGCCGAACGATCGTAGGCGGCGCATTGAGCAATATTCACCCGACGGCGATCGTGGCGCCGGGCGCCACGATCGGGCACGGAGTGCGCATCGGCCCGTGGTGCAGCGTCGGCGCCGAGGTCGTCATCGACGACGGCGCGGAACTGTTCAGCCATGTGGTCGTGGACGGGCACACGCGCATCGGCGCGGGCGTGCAGCTCTATCCGTTCTGCACCGTGGGCCTGCCGCCGCAGGACCTGAAATACCGGGGCGAGCCGACGCTGTGCGAGATCGGCCCGCGCACCATCGTGCGCGAGCATGTCACGGTCCATCGCGGCACCGTGACCGGCAGCCTCCTCACCCGCGTCGGGGCCGACTGCCTGCTGATGGCGGTGGTCCATGTGGCGCATGACTGCGCGATCGGCGACGGCGTGATCATCGCCAACAACGTGGTCATGGGCGGCCACGTCACGATCGGCGAGGGCGCGGTGATCGGCGGGTCGGCGGCGCTGCACCAGTTCGTGCGCATCGGTCGCGGCGCGATGGTGGGCGGCATGTCGGGCGTCGAGGGCGACGTGATCCCGTTCGGCAGTGTGCTCGGCAACCGCGCCCGCCTCGCCGGGCTCAACCTCGTCAAACTGAAGCGTCAGGGCATGGAGCGCGAGGCCGTCAACCGGCTGCGCGCGGCGTTCCGCACGCTGTTCCGGGGCGAGGGCGCGTTCGGAGGGCGCATCGCCCAGACGCGGGCGGAGTTCGGCGCCGATCCGCTGGTCGCTGAATGGCTGGCCTTCGTGGAGGAGCCCAGCCGGCGCGGCCTGATCCGGGTCGCGGCGGGCGCCGGCGAGAGCGACGATGCCTAGTGCAGGAGGGCCCCGGGCGGCGCGGCGGCCGTGATGGCGCCGCCGTCCGTCTCGGCCGCACACACGTCGATCGCCGTCTGCAGGGCCGCGAGCGTGCGGCCGAGCCGCAGCGCCGCCGCCTCCTCGGCCAGCATGCGCAGGCACTGGACGATGCCGCTCGCGGTCAGGTCGTCGCTTGGCACCGTCTGTGCGTCGTCGTCCATTGGAGGGCTCCCCTTCGCGGTCGCGGCTGTCGCGCGGTGTCGATCACGCCGACGTGACGGCTGGCCGGCTGCGTATGCCGGATCGCGCCGCCGATCAACAGAAAATGGCCACTGAGGGCGCGCTCGGCGTGCTGGCCGGCGGCGGAGCACTGCCCGGGCGCGTCGCCGCCGCGGCCGAGGCGGCCGGGCGCACCGTGTTCCTGGTCGGGTTCGAGGGCTATGCCGAGCCCGCGGTGCTGGCCCCGTTCCGCCATGGCTGGTCGCGGCTCGGCGCCGCCGGCCACACGCTCGCCCTGCTGCGCGAGGCGGGATGCCGGGAGGTCGTGCTGGTCGGCCCGGTGAAGCGGCCGAGCCTGTTGCACTTGCGCCCCGACGCCGAGGGCGCGCGGCTGCTCGCACGCATCGGCCGCGCGGCGTTCGCGGGCGATGACGGGCTGCTCGCAGCGATCGTCCGGGTGCTGGCCGAGGAGGGGTTTCGCGTGCGCGGGGCGCACGAGATCCTGGCGGAGGCGGTGGCTCCGTCCGGGCTGCTCGGCCGCCATGCGCCGGACGCACAGGCGCTGGCGGACATCGCGCGCGGCGTCGCCGTCGCCCATGCGTTGGGCCGGGTGGATGTGGGCCAGGGCTGCGTCGTGCAGCAGGGCATGACGCTCGCGGTCGAGGCCGCGGAGGGCACGGACGCCATGCTCGCCCGGGCCGGCGGCCTCGCCCGGCCCGGCCCTGGCGGGGTGCTGGTCAAGCTGGTCAAGCCGGGGCAGGACCGCCGCGCCGACCTGCCCACGATCGGCTCCGGCACGGTGCGCGCGGCGGCGGCGGCGGGCCTGCGGGGGATCGCGTTCGAGGCCGGCGGCACCCTGGTGGCCGACCGCGCCGCGCTGGTGCAGGAGGCCGACGCGGCGGGGCTGTTTCTGCTCGGGATCGACCCCGAGACATTCATTCGCGAAGGAGGACCATCATGAGCGAAAACATGCGCTACCTGCACACGATGCTGCGCGTCGGCAATCTGGATCGCAGCGTGAAATTCTACACCGAGATCTTCGGCATGAAGGAACTGCGCCGCAGCGACGTGCCGGACGGGAAATACACCCTCGCCTTCCTCGGTTACGGGCCGGAAGAGTCCACGACGGTCCTGGAACTGACCTACAACTACGGCGTCGACCACTACGATCTCGGCAGCGCCTTCGGCCATCTCGCGATCGCGGTGCCGGACATTTATGCCACCTGTGACAAGATGCGCGCGGCCGGTGCGAAGATCACGCGGGAGCCGGGGCCGGTGAAGTTCGGCACCACGCATATCGCGTTCGTCGAGGACCCGGACGGCTACAAGATCGAGCTTGTCCAGCGCCACTGAGGTGCTCGCGGCGCTGCTGCCGCTGCGCCGCACCGTCCGCATCGGCGTCACCGGCCTCGCCAAGGCCGGCAAGACCGCGCTCCTGACCTCGCTCGCCGCCAATCTGCTGGCGGCGGGCGCCGGCCTCGCAACCCTGCCCGCGCTGGGCGCGCGGCTGGGGCCGCGGCGGCTGCGCGTGGGGCTGGCCCCGGCGGGGGCCGATGCCCTGCCCCGCTTCGACTATGCCGCGCATCTGGCGGCCCTGGCCGCCGACCCGCCGCGCTGGCCGGCACGCACCAACGCGGTGTCGCTGCTCGCCCTCGACCTGGAGGTGACGCGCGCCGCGCCGCTGGCCCTGGTGCTGCCGCCGCACCGCCTGCGGCTGGAGGTGCTCGACTACCCCGGCGAGTGGCTGCTCGACCTGCCGCTGCTGGGCCAGGGCTTCGCCGCCTGGTCCGCGGCCGTGCTGCGGCGGCTCGAGGGCCGGCCGGCGGCGGCCCCGTTCCTCGGCTTCCTCCACGCCCTCCCGGCCCGCGCCGGCCGCGACGAGGCCCTGGCGGCGAGCGGGCATACGCTCTACCGGCAGGCGCTGGAGGGGCTGCGCGCCGAGGGGCTGGCGCTGCTGCAGCCCGGCCGGTTCCTCATGCCCCCGCCCGGCCCGGCCCCGCCCTGGCTCGGGTTCTTTCCCATGACCGGCGGCGGCGGGCTCGCGGCGCTGCTCGAGGAACGCTACGAGCAGTACCGCGCCGCGGTGCGGCGGGAGCTGTCCGCCCCCGGCTTTGCCGGCATCGACCGGCTGGTGGTGCTGGCGGACGTGCTCGCCGCGCTGCATGCCGGCCCCGCCGCCTTCGCCGACGCGGCGGCGGCGCTCGGCGAGGTGGCACGGGCGCTGGACGGCCAGCAGCGCCCGGCATGGCTGCCCGCCTTCCTCGCCGGCCTGCTGCCGTTCCTGGGCGGGATCGAGCGCGTCGCCTTCGTGGCCAGCAAGGCCGACCATGTCGCCGAGCGGCAGCGCGGCAACCTCGCCGCCCTGGTCAACCGGCTCGCCGCCACCCCCCGCGCCACCACGGCCACATTCGCGATCGCGGCGGTGCGCTGCACCGAGGACATCGTGTGGACGCTGGAGGGCCATCCGGTCTCCGCCGTGCGCGGGCGCGTGGCGGGCGAGGCGCGGGCCGGGCGGTCCTATCCGGGCGAGGTGCCGGACCGGACGCCGGACGCCGCGTTCTGGGCGCATCGCTTCCTCGCCCTGCCGGATTTCGAGCCGATGGTCCTGCCGCTGGGCGGACGCGGCGGCGTTCCCCATATCGGGCTCGACCTGCTGCTCGATTTCCTGCTCGGAGACCTGTTGTGAGCGCGCCGCTCGTCACGCCCCGGTTCGAACTCGAATCTCCCATGGCGCGGCTGCAGCCGGAGGCACTGCCGGCAGCCGACCCGCCCGGCGGCGGGCGGTTCGCGGCCGGAACCTGGGGCGTGCTGGTGCTCGTGGTCGGCATCGCCGCCCTGCTGATCGGCAATTTCGTGACCGCCCAGTTCGCCCGGGGCCCGGCGCTGGGCTGGCTGACACTGGCGATCGCGGGGCTCGGCCTCGCGCTGATCGCGGCGGCGCTTGGGCGCGAGGCGCGGGGGCTGCTGGGGCTGCGCCGCGTCGACCGGCTGCGCGCGGCGCTGGCCGATCCGGCGCAGGTGCGGGCCGCCGCCCTCGGCTGGCTCGCGACCCTGCCGGAGGGCAGCGCGCTGCGGCCGGCGGTGGCGACGGTGGAGACGCCCGAGGCGGTGCTCGCCCTGCTCCGCGCGGGGCCGGGCGCGGACCTGCAGGCGCGCGCCGAGGCCCTCGGCCGGAACGCGGCGCTGCAGATGTTCGCCGCCACCGCGGCCATGCCCTCGCCCGCCCTGGACGCGCTGCTGGTCGCCTGGCGCGGCGCGCGGCTGGTGCGGCAGGTGGCCGAGCTGCACGGCATGCGGCCCGGCACGCTGGCGACGCTCGCCCTGCTGCGGCGGGTCGCGCTCGGTGCCGCGGGGGTCGCGGCGACCAACCTCGCCGTGGAGACGGGGATGCGCGCGCTCGGCTCGCATCCGCTGGTGCGCCACCTCGCCGGCGAAGTGGCGGGCGCGGGCGTGGCGGCGCGGCGGATGATCGTGCTCGCGCGCGTCACCGCCCTGGCATGCAGCCCGCTGCCGCCCTGAGCGACCCGCCAAGGTTACATTCCAGTTGCACATCGCGATGGCTCGGGCGTAGAGAACGCCTTCGTAGCCAGCACAATTGATGTTCTAGACATGATGACCGCGGGGCAGATGCGGGCGGCGCGGGCCATCCTGGGGATGGATCAACGCCGGCTGGCCGAGATTTCGGGGCTCTCCCTGCCGACGATCCAGCGCATGGAAGCCAGCGAGGGGGTGATCCGTGGCACGATCGAGTCGCTCACCAAGCTGATCGCCGCGCTCAATGCCGCCGGCGTCGATCTGATCGGCGAGGGCGCACCCAGCCCTGATGGCGGGCGGGGCGTCCGGTTGCGCCGGCCCGCCGAATGACGCTCCTGTTGCTGTGCGTGGCGGCGCTGCTCGCCCTCGGGGCGGCCGGTGCGGCGCGTGCGCGGCATCCGGACGGCACGGCGGTCGTCTACGGCGGAAGCCTCGCGCTCTGCATCATCGCCGGGCTTGTCGGCCTCCTGCACCTCGGCGCAGCGCCCCAGACCGGCGTGCTGCCGCTCGGCCTGCCGTGGATCGGTGCCCGGTTCCGCATCGACGCGCTGGCCGCCTTCTTCCTGGTCGTGGTCGGTCTCGGCGGCGGCGGCGCAAGCCTGTACGCGCTCGGCTACGGCCGGCACGAGACCGTGCCGGAACGGGTACTGCCGTTCTTTCCGCCGTTCCTCGCAGGCCTCATCCTGGTCGTGATCGCCGACGACGCCTTCAGCTTCCTGTTCGCGTGGGAGCTGATGTCCCTCGCCTCCTGGGCGCTCGTGGTCGCGCACCACCATGACGCCGAGAACACGCGCGCGGGCACGATCTACCTGCTGCTGGCGAGCCTGTCCGGCCTCGCGCTGCTGCTGGCCCTCGGCATGCTCGCCGGCCCCGCCGGCAACTTCGCGTTCGCGGCGATCCGCGCCGCTCCGCCTTCCCCGCTCGGCGGGCTGGTGCTGATGCTGGCGCTGCTCGGCGCGGGATCGAAGGCGGGCCTGGTGCCGCTGCACGCCTGGCTGCCGCTCGCGCACCCCGCCGCGCCGAGCCACGTCTCCGCGCTGATGAGCGGCGTGATGACGAAGGTTGCCGTCTACGCCTTCATCCGCATCGTCTTTGACCTGCTCGGGCCGCCGGCGTGGTGGAGCGGCGTGGTGGTGCTGGCGCTCGGCGGCGTCACCGCCGTGCTCGGCATGCTCTACGCGCTGATGCAGCACGACCTGAAGCGGCTGCTCGCCTACAGCACGGTCGAGAACATCGGCATCATCTTCATCGGCCTCGGGCTCGCGATGGCGTTCCGTGCCAACGGGTTCGCGGCCGGCGCCGCGCTCGCGCTCACCGCGGCGCTGTTCCATGTCCTGAACCATGCCCTGTTCAAGAGCCTGCTGTTCTTCGGCGCCGGGGCGGTGCTGTCGGCGACCGGCGAGCGGGACACGGAGCATCTCGGCGGGCTCATCCACCGCATGCCGCGCACCGCCTTCGCGGTCCTGACCGGCTGCGCCGCGATCGCGGCCCTGCCGCCGCTGAACGGCTTCGTCTCCGAGTGGCTGACCTTCCAGGCGATCCTGCTGCGACCCGACCTGCCGCAATGGGGCCTGAAGGTGATGATCCCGACCGACGGCGCGCTGCTGGCCCTGGCCGCCGCGCTGGCGGCGGCGTGCTTCGTCCGCGCCTTCGGCATCACCTTCCTCGGCCGCCCGCGCACCGCCGCCGCGGCGCTGGCGGGCGAGGTGGACCGCTTCTCGCTCGCGGCGATGCTCGGCATGGGCCTGCTCTGCCTGCTCGCCGGCCTATTCCCCGGCGTGGTCATCGACACGCTGGCCCCGCTGATGCAGGCGCTGCTGGGCGCGCGGATGCCGGCGCAGCTCGGGCTGCCGTGGCTCTCGATCATTCCGGTGGAGGCGGCGCGCAGTTCCTACAACGGCTGGCTGATCTTCGTCTTCATCGCCGCCGCGACCACGCTCACGATCCTGGCGATCCACCGCTTCGCCTCCCGCGCCGTGCGGCGGGCACCGGCGTGGGATTGCGGCTTTCCCGATCCGCGGCCGGTGACGCAGTACACGGCGGAGAGCTTCGCCCAGCCGATCCGCCGCGTGTTCGGCAGCGTCGTGTTCCGCGCGCACGAGGTGGTGCTGATGCCACCGCCGGGCGACACCGGCCCCGCGCGCATCCGCCGCTCGCTGCGCGACCCGATCTGGGACGCGCTGTATGCGCCCGTGGGCCACTGGATCACGCGCGCGGCCGACGTGATGAACGTGCTGCAGTTCCTCACCATCCGCCGCTATCTCGGCTTCGTCTTCATCGCCCTGGTGGCGCTGCTGCTGGTGCTCGCGCTGTGGCAGTGATCGGCGACCTGCTGATCCAGGGCGCGCAGATGGCGCTGGTGCTGCTGCTGGCGCCGCTGTTCACCGGCGTCGTGCGCAAGATGAAGGCACGGCTGCAGCGCCGGCGCGGCGCCCCCGTGCTGCAGCCGTACCGCGACCTGCTGCGGCTGCTCGGCAAGGAGGTCGTGCTGGCCGACAACGCCTCCTGGCTGTTCCGCACCGCCCCGTACCTGATCTTCGCGCTCACCTGGGTTGCCGCCGCGCTGGTGCCGACCTTCGCCACCGGCCTGCTGTTCTCCTGGAGCGGCGACCTGATCGCGATCATCGCGCTGCTCGGCGCCGCGCGGTTCCTGCTGGCCCTCGCCGGCATGGACGTGGGGACGAGCTTCGGCGGAATCGGCGCGAGCCGCGAGATGATGATCGCCTCCCTGGCCGAGCCGGCGATGCTGATGATCGTGATCTCGCTGGCGCTGCTCGCCGGTTCCACGCAGCTCTCCACCATCGCCGCGTTCATGCTGTCCTCGGCGGTGGGGCTGCGCGTTTCGCTGGCCCTCGCACTGATCGCCTTCATCATCGTGGCGCTTGCCGAGAACGCGCGCATCCCCGTGGACAACCCGGCGACGCACCTAGAGCTGACGATGGTGCACGAGGCGATGGTGCTGGAGTATTCCGGCCGTCATCTCGCGATGATCGAGCTGGCAGCGGCACTGAAGCTGCTGCTCACGGTCTCCGCGATCGCGTGCATCTTCTTTCCCTTCGGGCTGGCGGCCGGTCCCGATGGGCTTGTGCGCTACCCGATCGGGCTCGCGAGCTACGCGGCGAAGCTGGGCGTTGCCGCCGTGCTGCTGGGCACGTTCGAGACGTCGATTGCCAAGATGCGCGTCTTCCGCGTGCCCGGCTTCCTTGGTGCGGCCCTCATGCTCAGCCTGCTGGCCACGCTGCTTCTCTACGTTTCGCGGGGGCTCTGATGGGCGGACTCTCCCTCGACGTCGCCAACATGCTCGCCGGGCTGCTGGTGCTCGCGAGCTTCATGATGCTCTATCAGGTGCGGCTGCCGGCGCTGCTGAACGTGCTCAGTCTGCACGCCTTCATCCTGGCACTCGCGATCGCGTGGCAGGCGCATCTGCAGCACGCGCCCGAGCTCTACATCACCGCATTGATCGCGCTCGGCTTCAAGTCCGTGCTGATCCCCGCGGCGCTGCGGCGGATCGTGGTGCGGCTGGGCATCCATCGCGGCATCGAGACCGTGACCGGCGTCGGGCTGACCATGCTGGCCGGCATGGCGCTCGTCGCCCTCGCGCTCGAAGTCATGCTGCCGGTCACCACGCGCGCCGATCCGGTGACACGCGAATACATCGCCCTCGCCCTCTCGGTCGTCCTGCTCGGGCTGCTGTCGATGGTCACGCGCCGCAACGCGGTGAGCCAGGTGGCCGGGTTCCTGTCGCTGGAGAACGGCATCGACCTCGCCGCCGCCGGCGCACAGGGCATGCCGCTGGTAGTGGAGATCAGCATCGCATTCTCGGTGCTGATCGCGTTCCTGGTGATCGGCGTGTTCCTGTTCCGCATCCGCGAACGCTTCGACACGGTCGACCTCCAGGCGCTCGACCAGTTCCGCGGAGAGCGCGCGTGAACCCGCTGTTCGGTGTGCTCGGTGCGCCGCTGATCGGGGCCGCCGTGCTGGCCGCCATCCCCGGCTACCGGATGTCCGCGCGGCTCAACGTGGCGGCGAGCCTGATCGCCTTCCTCGCCTCGCTGCTGCTGCTCCGGGAGCGTCCGCCGAGCGGCGACCTGCTCCTGGTCGACGACCTCAACATCGTCTTCATCGTGCTCTCGACCTTCATCGGCTTCACCACCAGCGTCTTCAGCGCGAGCTATATCGGCCATGAGCTGGAGACCGGCCGCCTGACGCCGGCCTATCTGCGGTTCTACCACGCCATGTTCCAGGTGATGATGCTGGGGATGAACCTGGCCCTCGTCTCCAACAACATCGGCCTGATGTGGGTGGCGGTGGAGCTGGCGACGCTGTCCACCGTGATGATGGTCGGCATCTACCGCACGCACGAGGCCATCGAGGCGGCGTGGAAGTATTTCATTCTCGGCAGCGTCGGCATCGCGCTGGCGCTGTTCGGCACCATCCTGGTCTATCTCGCCGCACAGCCGGTGGTCGGCGCAGGGCTCGCGGGCATGGCGTGGACCGGGCTCGTCGCCCATGCAGCGCAGTTCGACCCCGCGCTCCTGAACATCGCCTTCGTCTTCCTGCTGCTCGGCTACGGCACCAAGGTGGGACTGGCGCCGATGCATGCGTGGCTGCCGGATGCGCATGCCGAGGGACCGACGCCGATCTCCGCCGTGCTCTCCGGCCTGCTGCTCAACGTCGCGCTGTACGCGCTGCTGCGCTTCAAGATGCTGATGGCGGCGTGCCCCGGCGCGATCGCGCCCGGGCCGCTGATGATGGGCCTCGGCCTGCTTTCGCTGCTGTTCGCGGCGCTGATGCTGTACCGGCGGCGCGACATCAAGCGGATGTTCGCCTATTCCTCCATCGAGCACATGGGCATCATCGTGTTCGCGTTCGGCATCGCCGGGCCGCTCGGCAACTTCGCCGGCCTGCTGCAGATGACCATGCACAGCCTGACCAAGTCGGCGATCTTCTTCTCGGTCGGCCACGTGGCGCAGGTGAAGGGCACGCAGCGCATCGCCGACATGGGCGGGCTGACGGAGACGCATCCGCTGCTCGGCTGGGGGCTCGTCGCCGGGGTGGCGGCGATCGCGGGGCTGCCGCCGTTCGGCGTGTTCATGAGCGAGTTCCTGGTCGTCAGCTCGACCTTCGCGCGGGAGCCGGTGCTGGCGCTGCTGCTGGTGCTGGGCCTGCTGATCGCGTTCGGTGCGCTGCTGCTGCGCCTGACGTCGGTCGCGTTCGGCGCGCCGCGCGGCCCGCGCACCGGCGTGCACGCCTCCTACGTGCCGATGTTCGCGCATCTGGCGCTGGTGCTGATCGCGGGCATCTACCTGCCGGCGCCCCTGGTCGCGTGGTTCCAGCACGTCGCGGCGTTGCTCGGATGAGCGCGTGGGAGGACGCCGGCGCCCGCCTCGCCGCGGGAACGGCGACGCTGCTGAGCCTGTGGGGCGAGCCGGCGCGCGCGCACGTCGCCCTGCTCGACGGCGCGGAGATCGTTCATCTCGCGCTCGACTGCGCCGACGGCACCTTCCCCTCGCTCGGCCGCGTGCACCCGCCCGCGTTGCGGCTGGAGCGTGCCGCGCGCGACCTGTATGGGCTGGCGCCGGTCGGCCTGCCCGACGCGCGGCCCTGGCTCGATCACGGCGAGACGCCGACCGCCTATCCGTTCCTGCCGGTCGAAGGCGAGCGCCTGCACCAGATCCCGGTCGGGCCGGTGCATGCGGGCATCATCGAGCCGGGGCATTTCCGCTTCACCTGCGACGGCGAGACGGTGGTGCGGCTGGAGGAGCGGCTCGGCTACGTGCACCGGGGCGTCGAGGCGCTGATGCGCGGCGCCGACATCCTGAGCGCCGCGCGGCTCGCCGGGCGCATCTCCGGCGACAGCACGGTCGCCTATGCGTACGGCTTCGCCCAGGCGGTGGAGCGCGCGCTGGGCCTTTCCCCGCCGCCGCGCGCGGTGTGGCTGCGGGCGCTGATGGCGGAGCTTGAACGGCTCGCGAACCATCTCGGCGATGTCGGCGCGATCTGCAACGACGCTTCGTTCGGCCTGATGCAGGCGCATTGCGCCATCCTGCGCGAGCGCGTGCTGCGTGCGAGCGCGGTCGCCTTCAGCCACCGGCTGATGATGGACTGCGTGGTGCCGGGCGGCACCGCCTGCGACCTCTCTGCAATCGGCGCGGACGCGCTGCGCGCGCTGATCGCCGAGCTGCACCGGCGCTTCCCGCCGCTGGTGACGCTGTATGACGCGACGGCCTCGCTGCAGGACCGCACCGTCGGCACCGGCGTCGTGCGGCCGGACCTGGCGCGGCGCTTCGCCGCCGGCGGCTATGTCGGGCGCGCTTCGGGCCGCGACTTCGACGCGCGCCGCACGCCCGGCTACGCGCCCTACGACGCGCTCGCGCTGACCGTCCCGGTGCTGTCGGAGGGCGATGTGAACGCGCGCGTCTGGGTGCGCATCCGCGAGATCGAGGCGAGCCTCGCGCTCGTCGACGGCATCCTGGCGCGCCTGCCGCCGGGGCCGGTGCGCGCGGAGCCGCCGCCGGGCACGGGCGAAGGCATGGCGCTGGTGGAGGGGTTCCGCGGCGACATCTTCGTCTGGCTGCGCGTGGCCGACGGCTGCATCGCGCACTGCCACGTGCGCGACCCGTCATGGTTCCAGTGGCCGCTGCTGGAGGCGGCGATCGAGGGCAACATCGTCGCCGACTTCCCGCTCTGCAACAAGTCCTTCAACTGCTCCTACGCCGGGCACGATCTGTAGCGCCATGCGACGCACGCTGCTGCAAGGCCTGCTCCACCGTCCGCTCACCGAAGCGGCGCCGCGCGCCGAGGAAACCGCGGCGGTCGAACTCGCGCACGCACTGAACACCGCGGCGCAGCGCAAGCTCGGCCGCAGCCTCAGCATCCGCGAGATCGACGCCGGCTCCTGCAACGGCTGCGAGCTGGAGATCCACGCGCTGAACAACGCGTTCTACGACCTGGAACGCTTCGGCCTGCGCTTCGTCGCCTCGCCGCGCCATGCCGACGTGCTGCTCGTCACCGGCCCGGTGACGCAGAACATGCGCGAGGCGCTGGAGCGCACGGTGCGGGCGACGCCCGATCCGAAATGGGTGGTCGCGGTCGGCGCCTGCGCGCGCGACGGCGGCGTGTTCGCGCGCAGCCCCGCGTGCCTCGGCGGCGTCGCCAGCGTGATGCCGGTCGATCTGGTGATCCACGGCTGCCCGCCCACGCCGATCGACCTGCTGCGCGGCCTGCTCACGCTGTTCGCGCCCGGCGCCGCGGGGCGCGCTCAGTCGTCGTAGAGCACGCGCTCGGCAGCACCTTTGATGTCGTCGTACTGCCCCGCGCGCAGCGACCAGAGGAACAGCGCGAGCGCGCCGCCGCCGAGGCCGAGACTGAGCAGCAGCAGCCAGAGGATCACGTCCACCGCCGCGCCCTTCCCTGCAGACGAAAACTGTTGCCGAGCACCAGCAGCGAGGAGCTGGACATGGCAATCGCCGCGAGCCAGGGCGTGACCAGCCCGGCGGCGGCAAGCGGCACCATCAGGGCGTTGTAGCCGATCGCGAGCGCGAGGTTCTGCCGCATCGCCGATCGTGCGCGGCGCGCAAGGCGCAGCACCTCCACCACCGGCGCGAGCCGCGCGCCCTGAAACACGACATCGGCGACGGTCTGGCTGATGTCGGCCGCGGTCGCCGGGGAGACGGAGACATGCGCGGCGGCGAGCGATGGCCCGTCGTTCAGCCCGTCCCCCGCCATCAGCACATGCCGGCCGCCGCCGCGCAGCCGTTCGATCAGCGCGACCTTGTCGGCGGGCGTGCAGGCCGCATGCACGTCGGTGATCCCGAGCAGCGCCGCGATCCGCCGCACCGGCACCGCCTGGTCGCCGGAGGCGAGCACCACCGCAAGCCCCAGTGCGCGCAGGCCGGCGACGACCTGCGCCGCATCCTCGCGCAGCCGCTCCTCGAACCCGAACCGCACCGGCGCGCGGCCGGGCCGCGCCAGCCACAATTCCGTCGTCGCCGCCGGCGCTGCCGGCAGATCGCAGAAGGCGCGGCTGCCGAGCCGCACCGTGCCGCCCGCGACGGCAAGGGCGATGCCGCGCCCCGGATGCTCCTCGGCGCCCCGCGCGGCCGGAACATCCGGCATCGCCGCGTGCAGCGCGCGCGCCAGCGGGTGGCGGCTCGCGGCCGCGAGCGACGCGGCGGTTCGCCATGCGTCGGCATCGGCCTCCGCCAGCGGCGTGGGCATCGGCTCGGTCAGCGTGCCGGTCTTGTCGAACACGATCGTATCCACCTGCGCCAGCCGCTCCAGCGCGGTCGCCGATTTCACCAGGATGCCGGCCCGCAACAGGCGGGAGGTAGCCAGCACCTGCACCGCCGGCACCGCGAGCGCCAGCGCGCAGGGACAGGTGATGATGAGCACGGCGGCGGCGGTGAGCAGGCTGTCCGCCACGCCCGCCCCCATCACCACCCACCAGAAGACGAAGGTGGCGGCGGCGAGAATGTGCACCGCCGGCGCGTAGCGGCGGGCAACCCGGTCGGCCAGGACCACGAACCGGCCGCGCCGCGCCTCCGCCGCCTCGATCAGCCGCACGCACTCGGCCAGCAGCGTTCGCGCCCCGGTCGCGGTGGCGCGCACGATGAGCGCCGGGCCGAGATTCAGCGTCCCGGCGAACACCGCCGCGCCGGGCGCCACCGCTGCCGGCACGCTCTCGCCGGTGACGAGGCTGGCGTCGAGCGTGGAATGCCCGTCCTCGACCACGCCATCCACGCCGACGCGCTCGCCCATGCCCACCAGCACGCGCGCCGCCGGCGCCACCGCGTCATGCGCCACCCGCCGCGTGCCTCCATCCGGCTGCAGCACCGCGACATCCGCCGCCCGCAGCGTGAGCAGGTGCTCCGCCGTGGCGCGCGCCTGCCCGCGCGCCTGATGGTCGAGCACGCGGCCGAGCAGCAGGAAGAACAGCAGCGTGATCGCGCTGTCGAAGTACGTGTGCAGCCCGCCGCGGAAACTCTCGACGAGGCTCATCGCGCTGACCAGGATCACGCCGACGCTGATCGGCACATCCATGTTGGTCCGCCGCTGCCGCAGCGCCGCGAACGCGGAGCGGAAGAACGGCATGCCGGCATAGGCGATCGCGGGCAGCGCGATCAGGGCCGAAACCCAGTGCATCAGCGCCCGCGTCGCCGGCCCCATGCCCTGGGTGAGCCCGAACCACGTCGCCGCCGACATCAGCATCACATTGCCGGCCGCGAACCCTGCCACCGCCAGCGCGCGGATCAGCGCCCGGCCGGTGCGGTCCCGCGCCGCGGCGAGCAGCGCCGGGTCGAACGGCATCAGCCGGTAGCCGAGCGCCTCTGCCCGCGCCACCAGCGCCTCCGCGCGCGCAGCGCCGCCGCGCCAGACCAGGCGCAGCCGCCGCGTGGTGAGGTTGACGCGGCCGAGCAGCAGGTCGGGCTCCTGCGCCAGCACGCTCTCGATCAACCAGACGCAGGCCCCGCACTGCAACCCGTCAACGGCAAGCGTCAGCGTCGCGTTGCCCGCGGCGTCGGTCGTCACATAGCGGCTGAAGTCGCGCGGCGCATGCGCCTCCGGCCGCGGCGCGCGCGCTTGCCGGTCGAGCACGCGCTGCCGGTAGTACCGGCCGAGGCCGAGTCCCTGGATGGTCGCAAACGCCGCCTCGCAGCCGGCGCAGCAGAATTGCCCGCCGCCGGCGGGCAGGCCGCAATGGGCGCAGGCGGTCGCGGGCTCGGTCGCGGCCGGCGCGAGAGCGACCGCAACGGCGCTCACGGCACGACGACGCGCCGCGTGACGTGCAGGTCTTGCCCGCCGCTCGCGGCACGCAGCGCAAGATCCCACTGCCCGCGCTGCGGCAGCGCCATGGTCGCCACGTAGCTGCCGTCGGCGGCGGGAGTGAAACGCAGCGGCGTGGTCATCTTCGGACCGAGCGGCCGCGCGGCGGTCCCGGCCAGGCCCAGCGCGGGGAGCGCGCGACCCTGCGCATCCTTGAGCCGCACCACGGCCCGGCCCTCCCGGATCTCGGCGGTGGCCGACCAGCCGAGCGCCGCCTCCTGCGCGGCCTTCGCGAGCACGCCGTCATAGGCGTTGCTCTCGTCGAAGCCGTCGTTGTTGGTGGCACCCGGAAACGTCGCCAGCGCCCAGTAGATCAGCCCGCCATTGGCGGCGAAGACAAGCAGCATCACGCCGGCCAGCGCCCACGGAAACCAGCGCCACGCCGAGCGGGGCGCGGCAGGCGTCGGCATGGGCGGAACCCTGGCGATGAAACTCATGGCAACGCTCCGTTTGCGCTCAGCGCCCACCCGGCCCGATGAATGTCGACCGGTACTCGCTCTCCCCGCCGGTGACGGGATCCTTCAGGACGAACTCGATCGGCTGGCTGCCGTCGTGCAGCGCCTGCGGGCGGCCCTGCAC
>JAFKFJ010000229.1 GCA_017307335.1 Alphaproteobacteria bacterium
ATCGTGCTTACCGGTTCGGAAAAGGCGTTCGCTGCGGGTGCCGACATCAAGGAGATGAAGGAGCGCGCCTATCCGGCAGTGCTGCGCGACGACTGGATCGGCGAGCGGTGGGAGACGGTGTTGCGCGTGCGCAAGCCGGTGGTCGCTGCCGTCGCCGGCTTCGCGCTCGGCGGCGGCTGCGAGCTGGCGATGATGTGCGACATCATCCTGGCGGCCGAGACTGCCAAGTTCGGCCAGCCCGAGATCAATCTCGGCGTGATCCCTGGCGCCGGCGGCACGCAACGGCTGACGCGGGCGGTGGGCAAGGCGAAGGCGATGGACCTCGTCCTCACCGGGCGCATGATGGACGCCGCCGAGGCGGAACGCTGCAACCTTGTGGCGCGCGTGGTGCCGGCCGATCAGTTGGTTACGGAGGCGATTAAAACGGCAGAGCGGATCGCGAACCTGTCGCCGGTTGCGATCCAGCTCGCCAAGCAGGCGGTGAACCGGGCGTTCGAGACCCCGCTCACCGAGGGCGTGCGCGCGGAGCGCGCGCTGTTCCTTTCCCTGTTCGGTACCGAGGATCAGCGCGAAGGAATGGCCGCGTTCATCGAGAAGCGCAAGGCGCGCTTTCGCCTGGAATGATCGGCTTGACTCGCGGACGCAGTGTCATTATCAGATCGTCCCTTACCCATGTTGCCACGAAGTGGCCGGATGCTTTCTTCCGGTTTAGTCTTCCCCAAAAAATAGAGAACCCATGGCTAACAACCCTTCGGCGCGAAAGCGCATCCGCCAGACAGAACGCCGTACCGCACGCAACCAGGCGCGCAAGTCGCGCATGCGTACGTTCGTCAAAAAGGAGGAGGCGGCGATCGCAAGCGCCGATCGTACCGGCGCGACCGAGGCACTGCGCTTAGCGCAGCCCGAAATGCAGCGCGCCGCCGGCAAGGGTGTCATTCATCGCAACGGCGTGGCGCGGAAGCTCTCGCGCCTGTCGGCTCGAATCAAGGCAATTCCGGCTTCCTAACGATCGCCCCCCGCATGTTGGCCCCGGCGGGAACTCCGGCCGGGAGCAATGGGGTGTGAGCGGATAGTCCCGCTGCTTCCCGTTTCCCCGCCCAAGCAACGGCGAGGCGCTCGACGCCTCGCCGTCTTTCGTTTTACATTGCGTTTCTCAACTTCTATTTACGCTCGTGAGTTTTCGATTGCCACGAACCCGCTTTCGGCCTAGTCATTACGTCGGCGGCGGGCGATGTCGCTGCCAATCCGTCAACGTTTTGAGGTCCGGATCGTCCGCAGAGGCGGGGCGTCATTGGGCGGCAGGCTTGGCTGCCGTGCGTGGTGGGGAGTGCGGGTACGATGGCAGCGGGAGAGCGTGAAGAAATCGACGTGCCCGAGCACCAAGGCCACGTCGAAGCGCAACTGGCCGGCCAATGGTTGCGCGTCCGCGGGCGCCTGCAGAGCGAGGTCGGCGATGTGGAGTATCGCACCTGGCTGCGCCAGATGACTTTCGGCGGCTTCGACGGCGACGAGGTCACGCTGCGCCTGCCGACGCGATTCCTCCGGGATTGGGCGCGCAGCCATTACGGTGACAGACTAAATGCGCTCTGGCAGGCAGAGAATCCGCGTGTGCGTCGCGTCGATATCCGCGTGGGCCAGGTCGCCGCTGCCACCGTCGTCGCGGCTGCCACGGTCGCCGCCGACCCCGGCGAAGCTGCGGACGCCGGTCCGGCGCCGGCCCGGGCCGAGGAGTTTCGCGAGCGCGCGGGCGACGCCGCGGCGCTGGAGCCACGTTTCACCTTCGACAGCTTCGTCGTCGGCAAGCCCAACGAGTTCGCCTATGCCTGCGCCCGCCGCGTCGCCGAGCAGCCCGCCTGCGCCGGCTTCAACCCGCTATTCCTCTACGGTGGCGTGGGGCTGGGCAAGACCCATCTGATGCACGCGATCGCCTGGGACCTCGGCGCGCCGGCCGAGGCGCGGCGGCCGCGCCCGGTCAGTGTCGCCTACATGTCTGCGGAACGGTTCATGTATCGCTTTATTGCCGCGATCCGCAGTCGCGCGACAATGGAGTTCAAGGAACAGTTGCGCAGCGTCGATGTACTGATGATCGACGACCTGCAATTCCTGATCGGCAAGGACACCACGCAGGAAGAGTTCTTCCACACCTTCAACGCGCTGGTGGAAGCCGGCAAGCAGATCGTCGTCTCGGCCGACAAGTCGCCCTCCGACCTCTCCGGCCTGGAGGACCGGGTGCGCACCCGGCTCGGCGGCGGCATGGTGGCCGACCTGCACGCGACCACCTACGAGTTGCGGCTCTCGATCCTCGAGACCAAGGCCACGCGCGCGGGCGCCGACGTGCCGACCAAGGTTCTGGAGTTCCTCGCCCACAAGATCACGTCCAACGTGCGCGAGCTGGAGGGGGCGCTGAACCGCCTGATCGCGCATGCCAACCTGTTCGCTCGCCCGATCACGCTCGAGACCACACAGGAGGTGCTGCACGACGTCCTGCGCGCGCACGACCGGCGGGTCACCATCGACGAGATCCAGCGGCGGGTCGCCGAGCACTGGAATATCCGGCTGACCGACATGTCCTCGGCGCGGCGGGCGCGGCAGGTGGCGCGGCCGCGACAGGTGGCGATGTTCCTCGCCAAGCAGCTCACCAGCCGCAGCCTGCCGGAGATCGGCAAGAAATTCGGCAACCGCGACCACACCACGGTGATGCACGCGGTGCAGCGGGTGACGGAGCTGATGGCCCTGGATGCCGCCTTCGCGGAGGACGTGGAGCTGCTGCGGCGGATGCTGGAGAGCTGAGCGGCCGGATTTCCGCTGCTTGCGGCGCGGCGGCGCGTTGCTAGACTACGCGCCCCTTTCCGCGCGCCGTCGGGAGTAGTCCCGGCCCAGACCAGGATACCGCCATGAAGATCAAGGCCGACCGGGCGACGCTTCTGAAGGCGCTGGCACACGTCCAGAGCGTGGTCGAGAAGCGCAACACCATCCCAATCCTCGCCAACGTCAAGATCGACGCGCAGGACACCCGCCTGACCCTCACCGCGACCGACATGGAGATCGCGGTGGTCGAGGAGGTGCCTGCGAGCAGCGTTGCCGACGGCGCGTGCACCGCGCCCGCGGCCACGCTCTACGAGATCGTGCGCAAGCTGCCGGAGGGCGCGGAGGTCACGCTCGAGCAGGCGGGCGGCGACCGGCCGCTGACGCTGCGGGCCGGGCGCTATTCGACCAGCCTCGTCGTCCTGCCGACCGACGACTTCCCGGCCATGACAGCGGGTGCGCTGCCGCAGCGCTTCGCGCTCAGCGCGCAGGCGCTGCGTGGCCTCATCGACCGCACGCGGTTCGCGATCTCGACCGAGGAAACGCGGTACTACCTCAACGGCATTTTCCTGCATGCGACCGAGAGCGACGGCGTGCGGGTGCTGCGCGCGGTTGCGACGGACGGCCATCGGCTGGCGCGGGTGGAGGAGCCGCTGCCGGAGGGCGCCGGCGGCATGCCTGGCGTGATCGTGCCGCGCAAGACCGTGACCGAGTTGCGCAAGCTGCTCGACGAGGTCAGCGGCGACGTTGACATTGCCCTTTCCGACACGCGGATTCAGTTCCGGGTCGACGGCATCACGCTGACCAGCAAGCTGATCGACGGCACGTTCCCCGAATACGACCGGGTGATTCCGCGCGACAACGACAAGGTGCTGCGTGTCGGCAAGAAGGATTTCTCCGATGCGGTCGGCCGGGTCGCCGCGATCTCGCTCGAGCGGTCGCGGCCGGTGAAGCTCACGCTGGCCCGCAATCTGCTGACGCTCTCCGCCTCCAGCCCCGATCAGGGCACGGCGAGCGAGGAGCTGGAGGGCGAACGGGTGCAGTACGAAGCGAGCCCGCTGGAGATCGGGTTCCAGGCGCGCTACCTCAACGACATCACCGATCAGATCCAGGGTGACGTCGAGTTCCGCTTCTCCGACGGCGCCGCGCCGACAGTGGTGCGTGATGCGGGCGACGCAAGCGCGCTGTACGTGCTGATGCCGATGCGCGTCTGACGCACCGGGGCCCTGGCGGCCGTGAAGGCGGTGCAGGGCGCGCAACTAGAGCATGATGACCGGAGGCGGAATCGCCGGAGGTCTGAATCATGCTCTCGGATCAAGGAGCTAGAACGGGGTGAGTGAGCGCGAGCGAACTCATCCCGTTCTAGTCCCGGCGAAGACGGGAAAAGGCGGGCGCGCCCGATGGACCATGCCTCACCCAGCCCGAGCGCCAGCGTCCCGCCGCCTGCTCTGCGCCTCGTCCGCCTGACCCTCAGCCAGTTCCGCAACTGCGAGCGCCTGAGCTGGCGGCCCGCCGGGCGGATCGCGGTGCTGTTCGGCGCGAACGGGAGCGGCAAGACGAGCCTGCTGGAGGCGATCTCGCTGCTGCTGCCCGGGCGCGGCCTGCGCGGGGCGCGCGCGGCGGACCTCGCCCGGCGCGGCGGCGATGGCGCCTGGGCCGTGGCCGGGCGCTTCGACACGCCCGCGGGGCCGCTCGACGTCGGCACCGGCACGGCCCCGGACGGCCCGCCGGAGCGCCGGATTTTCCGCCTCGACGGGGCGGCGCCGCGGACCCAGGCGGAAGTGGCGGCCCGGCTCGCCGCGGTCTGGATCACGCCGCAGATGGACCGGCTGTTCCAGGAGGGGACGAGCGGCCGGCGCCGCTTCCTCGACCGGCTGGTGTTCGCGCTGGAGCCCGGCCATGCGCGCGAGGTCGCGGCTCATGACGAGGCTCAGGCCGAACGCAACCGGCTGCTGGCCGCCGGCGCCCCGGATGCCGCCTGGCTTGCCGGGGTCGAGGATGCGATTGCACGCCACGCCGTGGCGGTGACCGCGGCGCGGGCGTCGCTGGCCCGGCGGCTGAACGCGGCCCTGGCGGCGGGTGCGGCCGATCCGTTCCCGGCGGCGCATATCGCGTTGCTATGCCCGATCGCGGCGCGCCTCGGGGCCGCGCCGGCGCTGGCGGTGGAGGAATGGCTGCGCGCCGACCTCGCCGCGGCCCGTGCCCGCGATGCGGCCGCGGGGAGCGCCGCGCTGGGCGCGCAGCGAGCCGACATGGCCGTGTCCGATGCGGCGAGCGGATTGGCGGCGGCCGAAGCCAGCACCGGACAGCAGAAGGCGCTGCTGCTCGGGCTGGTGCTGGGCCATGCCGCGCTGCTCGCCGAGGCGCGCGGGTTCGCCCCGCTGCTGCTGCTGGACGAGGCGACCGTGCACCTCGATCCCGACCGCCGGCTGGCGCTGTTCGCGGCACTGCGCCGCGGCCCGGCGCAGGCGTTCCTGACAGCCACCGACCGCGAGGTCTTCCTGCCGTTGCGCGAAGCGGCGGAAGGGTTGCGCGTGGCCGATGGCAGCCTCGTTCGCGACCCCGATTTCATCACGACGCCGCCCTGACCCTGGCGCAAGATGCCAGGAAATGCCATATAGTTTTCCGAATCACGCTGCCAGTCGGAGCCCATCACGCGCATGAGTGAGAATGCTGCACCGCAGCCCGAGTCCGAAGCTTACGATGCCTCTTCCATTTCGGTGCTGCGCGGCCTCGACGCGGTGCGCAAGCGACCGGGCATGTATATCGGCGACACCGATGACGGGTCCGGCCTGCATCATATGGCCTTCGAGATCATCGACAATGCCGTGGACGAGGCGCAGGCCGGCTTCGCCACCTCCGTCGCGCTGACGCTGAACGGCGACGGCAGCGTCACCGTGCGCGACGACGGCCGCGGCATTCCCACCGACATCCACGGGGAGGAGGGCGTTTCGGCGGCGGAGGTCGTGCTGACGCGCCTGCATGCCGGCGGCAAGTTCAACCAGACGACCTACAAGGTGTCCGGCGGGCTGCATGGCGTGGGCGCGGCGGTGGTCAATGCGCTTTCCGAGTGGATGGAGGTGCGGATCTGGCGCGGCGGAGACGAGCACTTCATCCGTTTCCGCCAGGGCGACGCCGAGGCGCCGCTGACGGTCGTCGGCCCGGCCTCGCAATCGAGCGGGACCGAGGTGACGTTCAAGCCCGATCCGGGCACGTTCAGCCACACCGAGTTCGATTTCGCGGTGCTGGAACGTCGGCTGCGCGAACTCGCCTTCCTCAACTCGGGCCTGAAGATCATGCTGCGCGATGAGCGGCACCCGCCGGCGCAGGAGGTCACGTTCTGCTACGAAGGCGGGCTGAACGCCTTCGTCGAATGGCTCGACCGCGGCAAGACGCCGGTGTTCACGCCGCCGATCGGCGTCGCCTCCGAGGAGCAGCCGCACGGCATCAAGGTCGAATTCGCGCTCACCTGGAACGACAGTTTCCATGAGACGATGCTGTGCTTTACGAACAACATTCCGCAGCGCGACGGCGGCTCGCATCTCGCCGGGTTCCGCCAGGCGCTGACCCGCGTGATGACGAAATATGCCGATGGGCTCGGCAAGAAAGAAAACATCGCGCTGGTCGGCGAGGACATGCGCGAGGGCCTGACCGCGGTGCTGTCGCTCAAGGTGCCGGACCCGAAATTCTCCTCGCAGACGAAGGACAAGCTCGTCAGCAGCGAGGTGCAGCCGGTGGTGCAGGCGGTCGCGGCGGACGCGATCGGGCACTGGTTCGAGACCCACCCCAAGGAGGCGCGCGCAATCATCCAGAAGGTGATGGACGCGGCCGCGGCGCGCGAGGCGGCGCGCAAGGCCCGCGAACTCACGCGGCGCAAGGGTGTGCTCGACATCTCCACGCTGCCCGGCAAGCTCGCTGACTGTCAGGAGCGCGATCCGGCAAGGAGCGAGCTGTTCATCGTCGAGGGCGATTCGGCCGGCGGCTCCGCCAAGCAGGGCCGCGACCGGAAGTTCCAGGCGATCCTGCCGCTGAAGGGCAAGATCCTCAATGTCGAGCGGGCGCGCTTCGACCGGATGCTCAGCAGCCAGGAGATCGGCACGCTGATCACGGCGCTCGGCACCGGCATTGGCCGCGGGGAACCGGAGCAGGGCGGGTTCGACGTCGCCAAGCTGCGCTATCACCGGATCGTCATCATGACGGACGCGGATGTCGACGGCTCGCACATCCGCACGCTGTTGCTGACGTTCTTCTTCCGGCAGATGCCCGAGCTGATCGAGCGCGGGCACCTCTTCATCGCCCAGCCGCCGCTGTATCGCGCCAAGCGCGGCAGCGACGAGCGCTACCTCAAGGACGACGGCGCGCTGGAAGGCTACCTGCTCGACAAGTCACTCGCGGAAGCGCGGCTGATCTACGCCGACGGGCGTGTGCTGGAGGGCGAGGCGCTGCGGGACGAGGCGCGCTGGCTGCGCGAGGCGTCGCTCCGCGCGCGGCGGCTGGGCAGTGCCGTGCCCGTGGCGCTCGTCGAGCAGGCGGCGATCGCGGGCGCGCTGATCGCGGATTCGGCACAGGCGACGGCGGCATCGCAGGTGCTGGCACAGCGGCTCGATGCGATCTCGCTGCCGGCGGAGCGCGGCTGGAAAGCCGTCGCCGATGCCGCGGGCCTCACCTTCGCGCGCACGGTGCGCGGCGTTGCCGAGCGCCACACGCTCGACGCCGCCACGCTGCGCAGTGCCGAAGCGCGGTGGCTGGCCGAGCGCGCCACGGCCCTGCAGCAGCGTTTCGCCGAACCCGCGACGCTGCGGCTCGACCAGCAGGAGCACCGCGTTGCCGGGCCCGCGACGGCGTTCGACCGGATCCTGGCGCATGGGCGGCGCGGGCTGACCGTGCAGCGCTTCAAGGGCCTGGGGGAGATGAACCCCGACCAGCTCTGGCGCACCACGCTCGACCCGGCGGTGCGCACGCTGTTGCAGGTGAAGGTGGGCGACGCGGAGGATGCGGGGCTCGTATTCTCCACGCTGATGGGCGACGTGGTAGAACCGCGCCGCGATTTCATCGTCGGCAATGCGCTGAAGGTGGCGAATCTGGACGTGTGAGCGCGGCGGCGCCGGCCGTTGCGCGGCGTCTTGATCCGGATCAAGGCGCGCCACGACGCCATCGGTACCTCTCGCACCGCATGATGGCGGGGGGCGGGTGAATGCGAGGCATACAACGCTCTGGGTTCTGCCCGACCACGGCGGGCGCGCGCGGTCTTGTCGCTGACCGTCTCTGCGCCGCCGAAGCGGGGCGGCTCGGTCCGCGCCGAGGCCGACGGCCCGGCGATGCTATGCGCAGCCCAGCGCGATCGCCGCAGAGACGAGGGCGCTTGTGGACGAGCCGATAGCGGGTGAGGCGCGGTTTGCGCCCGCGCCGCGCAACCGGAGGGCTGCGCCCGTGCCGGTGCGGATCGGCGCGCGGGCGTGCGCTCGGCCGCCGGTTCCACGAAGAGCGCCGGGAGCGCGCGGGATGAGCGCGCGCGGGGTGGAGGATGCCCAGCGGGAGGTGATCGCATTTCTCTCCGATCCCGCGAGCTATGGGCTCGGCGGCGGCGCGGTCGAGCGGATCGACACGCATTGTTCCGTCGTCTTTCTCGCTGGCGCCTGCGCCTACAAGCTCAAGCGCGCGATCCGCTACGCGGCACTCGACTACACGACGCGCGCCCGGCGCTGGGCCGCGTGTGCCGCGGAACTCGCGCTGAACCGGCGCACGGCGCCCGATCTCTACCTCGGCGTGCGCTCGGTCACGCGCACTGCGGATGGCGCATTGGCTTTCGATGGTGCCCGAATGGCGGTGGATCATGTCGTGGTCATGCGGCGCTTCGCGCGGGACGGCCTGTTCGACCGGATGGCCGATCGCGGCCTGCTCACGCCCGGTCTGATGCGGGCGCTGGGCGCGGAGGTGGCCCGGCTGCATCGGGCCGCCGCGCTGACCCCGCAATTCGGCGGCGCGCGTGCGATGCGCCGCGTCGTCGCGACCAACGAGCGCGAGCTGACGCGAGTGGCGGCGGCACTCGACGGCGTGGCGATGGACGCGCTGCGCGACCGGACGCTCGCCGCCGTCGCGACCCTCGCACCGCTGCTCGAAGCGCGCCGCAGAGGCGGGAAAGTGCGGCGCTGTCATGGCGATCTGCGGCTCGCCAACATCTGCCTCCTGGCCGGGCTGCCGACGCTGTTCGACTGCATCGAGTTCAGCGCCGAGATCGGCTGCATCGACGTTCTGTACGATCTCGCGTTCCTGCTGATGGAACTGGACCTGCGTGGCCGCAACGATCTCGGCAACGCCGCCTTCAACGCCTATCTCGACTGCGCGCCGGAGACCGAAGGGTTGCGCACCCTGCCGCTGTTTCTCGCGTTGCGGGCGGCGACACGCGCCTTCGCCCTGGCCGGGAGCGCCGCGCGTCAGCCTGGCCCGCGCCAGGCCAGAGGGCAAACGGCGGCGGCGCGGCGGCATGTCGCGGCGGCGTTCGACTTTCTCGATCCACCCGCCCCGCTCTTCGTCGCGCTCGGCGGTGGGACGGCGGCGGCGCGGCAAGCCTTGGCGCCTCCGCTCGCGGCCCTGGCGGCGCCGGCCCCTGGGGCCCGCCCGCTCAGGCCGGATGGGGCGTGGGGGGAGATCGCGCATGCCAGCCTGGCCGCCGGCTGTCCGGTGCTCGCGGAAGGTGCTTTCGGGGAGCCGGAGCCACGCCGCATGGCTACGGCGGTCGCGGCCCCGCACCGGCGCCGCCTGCTCTGGCTCGGCACCCCGCCCGATCCCGCATGGCAAGGGCTCGATCCGGGCGAGTCCACGCCGGCCCTGCTCGACCGGGCGGCACGTCTGCTGGAGACCGGGGCCCGCGCCGGCCGGTCCATGACGGAGCCGTGTCCATGACCCCGGCCGATGCACCGACGAGCAGGCCCTCGCGGCCGCGGGATGGGGGGCTGGCGGAACTGCCCCTCGCCCGCATCTGGTTTCTGCGCGATCTTCCGGCCGCGAGGGAGGGGAGCGATGCGCTTTGCCGACCGCTCTGAGGCCGGGCGCCTGCTCGCCGCGCGCCTGCTCGCCGCGCGCCTGCCGAGCCAGGAAGCGCGGCGGCCGGTCGTGCTCGCCCTGCCGCGCGGCGGCGTGCCGGTCGGCTTCGAGGTTGCGCGCGCGCTGAACGCCCCACTCGATCTCCTCCTGGTGCGAAAGATCGGCGCGCCGCATCAGCCGGAGCTCGCCATCGGGGCGATTGCCGACGGCGAGGCTCCGGTGCTGGAGACCGATTCGGAGTTGATCGAGCGCCTGCACATCCCGCCAGCCTATGTCGAGCGGACGAAGCAGGCCGAGCTGGCGGAGCTGGAACGTCGTCGTCGTGCCTATCTCGGCGACCAGGCTCCGATAGACCTGCACGGGCGTGCGGCGATCGTGGTCGACGACGGGATCGCGACCGGCGCCACGATGCGCGCGGCCCTGCGTTCCGTGCGCAGGCGCGGCCCGGCCGCGCTCATTCTGGCGGTGCCGGTGGCGCCGCCCGACACGCTCGCGCGCATGCGGGCGGAGGTCGACGAGGTTGTCTGCCTTGAAGCGCCGGAGGATTTCATGGCGGTCGGACAATTCTATCGTGATTTTCCGCAGCTGGACGACGCGGAGGTGACGGCGCTGCTGGCGCGGGCGCGGGCGGAGAAGGGTGGGCGATGAGCCCGCGTCCCATGGCCCTCTTCGCGTTGGCCGGCAGCGAAGCGCTCGGTGCGCGCGTGGCGGAGCGGCTTCAGATTCCTTTGGCGGCGCACGAGGAGCGTGAATTCGAGGATGGCGAACACAAGGCGCGCCCGCTGCACACGGTCCAGGGTCGCGACGTGTTCGTGCTGCACTCGCTGCACGGCGATGCCGAGCGCAGCGCGAACGACCGCCTCTGCCGCCTGCTGTTCTTCTGCGGCGCGCTGAAGGATGCGGGCGCCGAGCGGGTGACCGCGGTCACGCCCTACCTCTGCTATGCCCGCAAGGACCGGCGCACGAAAGCGCACGATCCGATCACGACGCGCTACGTCGCAGCCCTGTTCGAGTCCATGCGGATCAATCGCGTGATCACGATCGAAGTTCACAATCTTGCAGCGTTCGAGAATGCGTTTCGCTGTCCCACCGTGCATGTCGAAGTGGCGCCGTTGCTCGCCGCGCACATCGCCCCGCTGCTCGGTGGCGAGCCGGCGGTCGCGGTCTCGCCCGACGCGGGCGGTGCGAAACGGGCGGAGCAGTTCCGCCACGCGCTGGAGGCACGCACGGGCCGCGAAGTCGGCAGCGCCTACATGGAGAAATTCCGTAGCAGCGGAATTCTCAGCGGTGGCCTGCTCGTGGGCGAGGTGCGCGGACGGGTTGCGGTGATCGTCGACGACCTGATCAGCACCGGTTCGACCCTGGTGCGCGCCGCCACCGCATGCCGCGCCGCGGGCGCCACCCGCGTCTTCGCCGGCGCCGCCCATGGGCTGTTCATGGAGGGTGCGCCCGCGTTGTTCGCTTCGCCCGCTATCGACGGAATTGCCGTGACCGACACGGTGCCGCCGTTCCGCGTGACGGAAGCGGCGGCGGCGCGATTGACCGTGCTCGACGCGAGCGACGCGATCGCGCGTGCGATCGTCGCCTGCCGCGACCTGGCGTAGCGCCACCCCCGCCCCGTGCGCGGCGTCGCGCGCTCAGCGCCGCGCGTCGATGCCCAGCTTGATCGCGGCGAGCGTCACCGGGCCGGCGATACCGTCGGCCTTCAGGCCGGCCGCCACCTGAAACGCCTTCACCGCAACCGCAGTCGCCGGGCCGAGCACGCCATCGACCTCCAGCGGCGGGTTGGCGCCGAGCGTGTTGAGATCGGTCTGCAGTGCGCGGACATCGTCGCTCGGGCTGCCGATCTCCGCGCCGGACGGCAGGTCTCCCGCCGCGATCAGGCTCTTCTTCAACTTCACAAGCCAGGCCTGGCGCTCCTCGAACCCGTTGAAGCCGCCGTTGATGCGCAGCGTGATGGTGCGGATGTCGTCGCGATCGGCAAAGGCGTTGAGGCCCTTGTCGGTCCATTCCTGCACCGCGGGCTTGAGCGCGTGTTCGGGCGCCGTGGCGAGGTCGGGATTGCCCTCGAAATCGACTCCGCTGGCGGCGCCTATGGTCTTGTGTGCGCCGCGGCCGGTCATTTGCAGAACGCCGTTGCCGCGATAGCGGAATCCGTCGCCCGGCTGGGTATTGCCGAGCTCCCGCGCCTTGCTCGGGTTGCCGAGGCCGTAGACGCGCTCGGCGATCGCCCGCTCGTCGCGCGCCAGCACGAGCGCCTCGCTCTCGGTGATGGCGGCGGAGTGGCGGTTGACGCCAAAAATCTCCAAGAGGCGCGGCGCGGAATAGTTCAGGCTCTCGCGCAGGATGGTGAAGCCGCCGGTCTCGTGCAGCGACTGGGCGAAGAAGTGCGCGAGCCGCAGCGGCGTGTTGATCCCGCGCTGGGTGAGCAGGGCGGCTGAACTCTCAAGGGATCTGAGGTAGTTGGGCAGGGCGTTGGGGGCGACACTCTCGACGAGCGCCAGCGGGGTGAGAGGCATTGTGAACTCCTCTTGCGTTGCTCGCGCGCGGCCCGGAACGCATGGTCGGGCCGCGGTGTTGGTGTAGCGGAATGTCGGAGGCGAGTGCGGGGATGACGGCGGCGGCAGGCGGGCGCGGAGGAGGCGGATGGATCGTTGCCCTGGTGTTGGCGGCGGTTCTGCCGCTGAGCGGCCTCGCCGCGCAGTCGCCGCAGGCAGCGAGCGAGAGTGGGTGGCACACGTTTCGGAGTGCCACGCTCGGCTTCGGCTTCTCGTACCCGCCGGGCTGGACGGTCAAGTCCGGCTGCCACGCCAGCCGGCGCTGCATCGGTGTCCTGGCGACCCCCGGCCGCGCCGACGACTATGCGCTCGCGTTCGAGGTGTTTTTCGGCGGGCTCGAGCGGACCGCGACCGACAAGGCGATATTCCACCGGGGCCCTGACGGCTGGATCGCCGACGGCCGGACGACGAGCCATCCGGCCGAAGAATTTGTCGATGGCGGCTTGCGCGGGGTGCGCGCCGTGGTCGATTGCGGCATCTCCGACACCGCGGGCGTGCACGCCGCCGGCGAGTGTCTCTGGGTGGTGCTCAGCAATGGCCGGCGCTCGGTCGTCGCCGACACGCAGGGGACGGTGCCGATCACGGACGAGATCCGTCGCGTCGTCGCGTCGGTGCGGTTCATCGGGCGCTGAGGCGCGCCGGCGCGGCGCGGTGACACGCTCCGGACGCGCCACGCCGCCGGATGTATGCCGCCCTCGGCGATTCTGGAACATTATTGAGCCGAGCGTCCTGGAACCCGCCCCGATCCGCGGATGAATTTTCGCGGCTGGCGCCTATGGTTGCAACAACATTCGGCTCGCGGGCGCGCGAGGCGTCGGCCTCAGCCGCCGCGCCGGATCACGAAGCTGAACACACCGCCCTGCGCCTCCGACGCGACAAGCTGGTTGCCGGTGGTGCGGCAGAACGCCTCGAAATCCCTCACTGCGCCAGGATCGGTGGCGAGCACCTGCAGCGTCGCGCCACCCGGCAGCGCGTTGAGGGCCTTGCGCGCCCGCAGGATCGGCAGCGGGCAGTTCAGGCCCTTCACGTCCAGCACCTGGTCCGCCATCCGCGTGCGGTCCTTCCTTCAGATATACAGGTTGATCTCGGACTTCGCCGCGTGCTCGATGAAGGTCGCCGCACCGCCGATCTCCGGCCCGTCGATCATGTCCTCGCGCCGGAACTCGAACAGGTCCATCGTCATCTGGCAGGCGATGATGCGCACCTCGGACTCGATGGCGAGCTGCCGCAACTCCTCGATGGAGGCGACGCCCTTCTTCTGGATCAGGCGCTTCATCATCGCCGTCGCCATCGCGTCGGCACCGGGGAGTGCCGCCACGAGATTGGGCATGTGCATGTGCATGCCCATCAGCGGCATCGCCATCGCCGGATTGCCGAGGGTCGAGACGCCAAGATCGAGTTTCTTCCGGAGCAGGCCAAGGCCGTAGAAGGTGAAGAACATTGCCACCTCCATCCCCATCGCCGCCGCGGTGGTGGCGAGGATGAAGGGCGGATAGGCCCAGTCGAGCGTGCCCTTGCTCACGATCAGCGACATGCGCTTGGCGTTCGGGGCCGCCGTGCCGGCCATGCTCTCCTCCGGAGTCACGGAAGCCCCCACATCAGTAGGTCAGGACACGAAGGTCGTCGTCCTCCATCACCTGCGCGATGAGCTGCGCGCCACCGATGATGCCGGTGCATTCGGGAATCAGGTCGGCCTCGGTAGCGCCATAGAGCTCGAGATTCGGCGAACAGCAATACAATTTCGCCCCGGCCTCATGCGCGTCACGGATGGCGTCGTGGACGGTCTCGGCCGCACCTTCCTTCACCCGCAGCTTGTCTGCGACGCCGCGGATCATCAACCGGCCGGAGGTCGCGGTGCACGCCACCTCCACCGCATAGCCCATGGCGGCTGCCAGACTTGCCTGGAAGAACGGTGCTCCCAGTTCCTCACCGTTGCGTGGGTCGGTGTTGACCAGGATGATGAGCAGTCTTCTGGCCACGCGTGTGCATTCCCGCGAAGACTTCGGCTGATCCTAGCGGCCGGGTACGGGGCGGTCAAAAGGATGTCGCGACATGCGCCTTCGCACGGCGGCGATCGCGACGGCCCGGTGCGTCACCAAGGCGCCAGGATGAAGCCGCCGCCGAGCACGCGGCTCTCGTCGTAGAAGACGCAGGCCTGGCCGGGAGCGGCGAGCGCGGGCGCGGCGAGGCGGACTTCGGCGCCGTCGGCGGTCGGCATTACCTCCACCGCCTGCGGCGCCTCGCGCGCGCGCAGCTTGGCGGTGCAGCGACGTGGCCGCGGCTCGGCGAGCCAGTTCATCTCGCGCAGCCGCACGACGCGCCGGCCCGCATCCGGCGATCCCACCACCACGCGCCGCCGCGCCGCATCGAGCCCGACCACCACGCGCCGCGCGCCGCCGGCCCGGGCGGCCGCGCCGAGGCGGCGTGCCTGGCCCACGGTGTAGCGGGCAACGCCGTCGTGGCGGCCGACCACTTCGCCCGCCTCGGTCACGATCTCGCCCGGCGTGAGGGCGTCCGGACGCAGCCGTCCCACCACTTCGGCGTAGCTGCCGGCGGGGACGAAGCAGATGTCCTGGCTGTCCGGCTTCGCGGCGACGGGCAGCCCGAGCCGCGCGGCCTCGCGCCGCACCGCGTCCTTGTCCGGCATGTCGCCCAGCGGAAACAGCGAGAATTCAAGCTGTGCGGGCGTGGTCGCGAACAGAAACCAGCTCTGGTCGCGCGCCGGGTCACGGGCACGGTGCAGTTCGGCCCCCGCGGGCGTATCGACGCGGCGAACGTAGTGGCCGGTCGCCATGCGCTCGCAGCCGAGGTCGCGGGCGAGCGTCGCGAGGTCGTGGAACTTCACCGTCTGGTTGCACCGCACGCAGGGCACGGGCGTTTCGCCGGCCGCGTAGCTCGCGGCGAAATCCGCGATCACCGCGTCGCGGAACCGCGCCTCGGCGTCGATCACGTAGTGCGGGATGCCGAGATGGTCGGCGACGCGGCGCGCGTCGAAAATGTCCTGCCCCGCGCAGCAGGCGCCCTTGCGCCCGCTCGCCGCGCCGAAATCGTAGAGCTGCAGCGTGACGCCGATGACCGTGTGCCCGGCCTCGGCGAGCAGGCCGGCGACCGTGCTGGAGTCGACGCCGCCCGACATCGCGACCAGCACGCGCATCGCGTCAGCCGTCGAGCAGGTTGCGGGTGCCGGCCGGCAGGCGCACGACGAGCCCGTCCAGCGCCTCGGTCATGATGAGCTGGCAGCCCAGGCGCGAGGTCTTCTCCAGCCCGAAGGCGAGGTCGAGCATGTCCTCCTCGTCCTCGGTCGGTCGTGCGAGGCGGCCGAACCACGCAGGATCGACGATCACGTGGCAGGTCGAGCAGGCGAGCGAGCCCTCGCATGCCCCCTCGATGTCCACGCCGTGCTTGTGCGCGATCTCCAGCACCGAGAGGCCGAGCGGTGCCTCCACCTCCCGGCGGGTCCCGTCGCGTTCGATGAAGGTCATCTTCGGCATGCGCGTTCGGCCAAGGCCCCGGTCAACTGCTGCACCGCCGCAGCGGGCGCCGCCGAGGTAAAGCGCGTCACCCCGATCCGCAAGGTGTCCTGCGCACGGGCGGTCAGGCCGGCACGCGCGCGAGCCGCTCGGCAACCTGGCGATAGGCGGCGGCGAACGCGGCGACGTCGGCCTCGGTCGCCGACCAGGGCAGGGAGACGCGGATCGCTTCGCCCGCCAGCGGGCCGAGCCCCATCGCGTCCAGCACATGGCTGCGCGCCACCTTGCCGGAGCTGCACGCCGCCCCGGCGGAGACCGCGATGCCGGCGAGGTCGAGCGCGATCACCTGGGTCTCGGCCCGCACGCCCGGCAGGGCGAGACAGGTGGTGTTGGGCAGGCGCGGCGCGGCGGCGCCGATCACGACCGCCCCGGCCGCGACGGCCGCGCGCTCGATCGCGTCGCGCAACGGCGCGAGCCGGTCCGCGCCACCGGCCTCCGCCGCCGCTGCGGCAAACCCGGCGATGGCGGGCAGCGGCGGGGTGCCGCCGCGCCGCCCCCGCTCCTGCCCGCCGCCGGCGATCAGGGGCGTCAGGTCCGGCGCCGCCGGTGCCAGCAGCAGGGCCCCGGCGCCCGCCGGGCCGCCGAGCTTATGGGAGGAGAGGGCGAGGCTGTCGGCGCCGAGGCCCGCGAAATCCAGCGCGATGCGGCCGGCCGCCTGCACCGCATCCACGTGCAGCCGCGCCCCCCTGGCCCGGCACAGCGCCGCCGCCTCGGCGACGGGCTGGAGCACGCCGGTCTCGTTGTTGGCGGCCATCAGGCAGACCAGCGCCGGCGGCCCTTCGAGCAGGTCGCGGAGAGCGCCCAGGTCGGCGACCCCGTCGCGACCGACGCGCAGGATCGCGGCGCCCGGGGCGGCGGCGCGGATCGCATCGTGCTCGGTGGCGCCGACAATCAGCCGCCGCCCCCGCCCGAGCGCGTGCACCGCGAGCGCATCGGCCTCGGTGCCGCCGGAGGTGAACACGACGGCGCCGGGCGGGGCACCGAAGCGGGTGGCGATGGCCTCCCGCGCGTCTTCCAGCCGGCGCCGCGCCGCCCGCCCCGCCGCGTGGACGGAGGAGGGATTGCCGACCCCCGCCAGGGCCGCGAGCACCGCCGCCTGGGCCGCCGGGCGCAGCGGTTCGGTCGCGTTGGCGTCGAGGTAGATCAATTCCGCTCCTTGTCGAAAAAGATATAGGCTATGCGATATTTCCATTATGAAGCAGCGCCGGCCGCTTCTATAGTCCGCGGCAGCGCGATCCTGCCGGCAAGGGCAGGATCGCGTTTGCGGCATAGCTCCACACGAACCGCAGGGAGGGGCGCCTCATCGAGAGCGGCATGGGAAGTCCGGGAACGGCGGTGCGCATCAACAAACTGAGGTTGCACGCGAGGCGCATCTGGTGGTAGCGAAGTCGTGACCTATCTCTATGACGTTCTCGTACACCCCTCGCACCCGACTGCCGCAATGCGGCGCGGTGACCAGGGGAAGCCGTAGGCCGGCTGCCGCACGGTTTTTGAGCCCGACCGGTTGGCGGCCGGGGGCAACAGGGGACGGATAGCGCAGGACCATGCCTGAAGTAATGTTCGCCGGGCCGGACGGCCGCCTGGAGGGTCGTTATCACCACTCCAAGGAGACCGGTGCGCCCCTCGCCCTGGTGCTTCACCCGCACCCGCTGCACGGCGGGACGATGAATAACCGCATCAGCTATACGAGCTACCAGTCGTTCCAGCGGCTGGGGTTCTCGGTGATGCGGTTCAACTTCCGTGGCGTCGGCCGCAGCCAGGGCCGCTATGACGGCGGCATCGGCGAAATCGGCGACGCGGCGGCGGCGCTCGACTGGATGCAGGCGGTCAACCCGAGTTCGACCAGCCTCTGGATCGCCGGCTATTCGTTCGGTGCGTTCATCGGCATGCAGTTGCTGATGCGCCGGCCGGAGATTTCCGGCTGGGTCAGCGTGGCGCCGCCCGCCAACCACTACGATTTCGGCTTCCTGGCCCCCTGCCCCTGCGGCGGGCTGATGCTGCACGGCGACGCCGATGAGCTGGTGCCGGAGCCGGCGGTGAAGAAGCTGGTCGACAAGCTGAACACCCAGAAGGGCGTATCCGTCGATTACCGCATCATTCCCGGCGCCGACCACGTCTTCGCGCAGCACGCGGAAATCGTCTCCGGCCATGTCGAGGACTACGTGAAGCAGACGCTGGCCCGGCGCGCGATGGCGCTGGCCGCCGACTGAGCCGGGCGCTCAGGGCGGGGGCGTGATCCGCCCGCCCGGGCAGGGGCGCGGGACGCCGGTGGTGCCCGGGTAGCTCAGCGGTAGGCCGCGCCGTACCCGCACCGCGAGAAAACCGAAGCACTGGGCCTCCAGCGCGTCCCCGTCCCAGCCAGCATCCTCCACCGGCGCGACCGGAGCGGGCAGGCGCGCGCGCAGCGCCGCCATGATGGCCGGGTTGCGCCGCCCGCCGCCGCCGACCAGCCAGCGCCGGGGCGGGGCGGGCAGCGGGGCGCGCGCAACCGCCTCAGCCAGGAAGGTCACCAGCGTCGCCGCCCCGTCGGCGGGCGCGAGCGATGCGAGGCCGCTCGCCGCGAGGGCGGCGGAGAAATCGAGCCGGTCCAGCGATTTCGGCGCGGGGCGCGCGAAATAGGGGTGCGCCAGCAGCCGCGCCAGCACCGCCGCATCCGCCCCGCCCGCGGCCGCCAGCGCGCCGTCGCGGTCATAGGCGGCGCCGGTATGGGCTGCCACCCAGTCGTCGAGCGGCCCGTTGCCGGGCCCGGTGTCGCAGGCGAGCAGCGTGCCGTCCGCGCCGATCCAGGTCACGTTCGCGACCCCGCCGATATTCAGCACCGCGAGCGGCCGTTGGAGCCCGGCGGCCACGGCGTCGTGAAAGATCGGCGCCAGGGGCGCCCCCTCGCCTCCCGCCGCGACATCCGCGCTGCGAAAATCATGCGCGACCGGAACCCGCGCGGCCCGCGCCAGGGCCACCACGTCGCCGACCTGCCAGGTACGGCGCTCCGCCGGCCGGTGCAGGATGGTCTGGCCGTGGAACCCCACGATGTCGGCGTGCCGGCCGAGGGCCGCCACCGCCTCGGCATGCCGCGCTGTCAGCCGCGCCACGGCGTCGGCGAGCGCGGGATCGTCCGGCCCGAGCGTCGGCGCGCGCTCCAGCAGGCGCCTCAGGTCGGCGCGCAGCCTTGCGTCGTAGGGCAGCGTCACCGTGGGGCCGAACCCGGCGATGCGCTCGCCGTCGGTCTCCAGCCACGCCGCGTCCACGCCGTCCAGCGAGGTGCCGCTCATCAGTCCGATCGCGCGCAGCATTTTCTCTCCCCGGCCGCTGTGCTAGCGGACGGCCGCCATGCCGAACAGCGCGTTTCTCCAGGAAGCCCTCGCACGCGGCTTCGTCCACCAGTGCACCGACCCCGAGGCGCTTGACGCCGCCCTGGGGGCGGGGACCGTCGCCGGCTATATCGGCTTCGACTGCACGGCGCCGAGCCTGCATGTCGGCAGCCTGGTGCAGATCATGCTGCTGCGCCTGATGCAGCGGCATGGTCATCGTCCGGTGGTGCTGATGGGCGGCGGCACGACGCGGATCGGCGACCCCTCCGGCAAGGACGAATCGCGCCAGCTTCTCTCCGATGCCGACATCGCCGCCAACATGGCCGGCATCCGCCGCGCGTTCGATCCGTTCCTGGATTTCGCCGGCCCCGCCGCGGCGCTGATGGCGAACAACGCGGACTGGCTCGACCGGCTCGGCTACATTCCGCTGCTGCGCGACGTGGGCGTGCATTTTTCGGTCAACCGCATGCTCGGCTTCGACAGCGTGCGGCTGCGGCTGGAGCGCGAGCAGCCGCTGACCTTCCTCGAATTCAACTACATGATTCTGCAGGCCTACGATTTCCGCGAGCTGTATCGCCGCCACGGCGTGCGGCTGCAGATGGGCGGGTCGGACCAGTGGGGCAACATCGTCTGCGGCATCGACCTCGTGCGCCGCACCGAGCAGGCCGAGGTGTTCGGACTGACCACGCCGCTGATCACCACCGCGTCCGGCGCCAAGATGGGCAAGACGGCGCGGGGCGCGGTGTGGCTCACAGCCGACCGCGTCAGCCCCTACGAATACTGGCAGTTCTGGCGCAACGCCGACGATGCCGATGTCGGGCGGTTCCTGCGCCTGTTCACCGACGTGCCGCTGGACGAGATCGCGCGGCTGGAGGCGCTGGGCGGGGCGGAGATCAACGCGGCAAAGAAGGTTCTCGCGACCGAGGCGACGGCGCTCGCGCATGGACGCGAAGATGCTAATCGCGCCGCCTCTTCCTCCGAAACTGTCTTCGCATCAGGCAATATAACGTTTGCATTGGGTGTCACTGGCTCTGCGGAAATGCTTCCGACGGTGCCAGTCGCGCGCTCCGAGCTGGAGAAGGGCATTCCTGCATTTCAGTTGTTCGCGGTGTCTGGACTCGTGGCGTCGGGTAGCGCGGCAAGGCAACTAATCCGCGGTGGCGGTGCACGGGTGAACGATCAGGCGATTACCGATGAGCGCCAGCCGCTTACCCTCGCCGATCTGCGTGACGGCGTGTTGAAACTTTCGGCGGGGCGCAAGCAGCATCGCCTTGTTCGCCCTCACCCCGGCCCTCTCCCGCAGGCGGGAGAGGGAGATCACGCGTCGCCCCCTCTCCCGCTCGCGGGAGAGGGCCGGGGTGAGGGCTAGCGGCGCGCGGGCTTTTGCTTCCGCTTGCGCGCGCGATCCGGCAGGATGCGGGTCATGTCGCGGCGCAATTTCGACGTCACTGCCGACCTCATGCTGCGGGCCTATCGCGCCGGCCTCTTCCCCATGGCGGAGACGCGGCGCGGCGACCGGCTGTACTGGCTCGACCCGGAGCAGCGCGGCATCTTGCCGCTGGAGAGCTTCCATCTGCCGCGCCGGCTGCTGCGCACCCTCGGCTCCGATGCATTCGACGTCACCGTGGACACCGACTTTCCCGCGGTCATCGCCGGCTGCGCCGCGGCTGCGCCAGGACGCGAGGACACCTGGATCAACGCCGACATCGAACGCCTGTTCACCGAGCTGCATGGCGCCGGCGTGGCGCATTCGGTGGAGGCGTATAGCGGCGGGCGCCTGGTCGGCGGGCTCTACGGCGTGGCGCTCGGCGGCGCGTTCTTCGGCGAGAGCATGTTCAGCCGCGCGCGCGACGCCTCGAAGGTCGCGCTCGCGCACCTCGTCGCGCGCCTGCGCCTGGGCGGGTTCCGGCTGCTCGACACACAGTTCGTTACAGCGCACCTGTCACAGTTCGGCGCGCTGGAGATCGCGCGCGAGGACTACAAGGTCATTCTTGCCGAGGCCGTGGACACGCCGGCCGCCTGGCTGCGGACGCCCTCGGCCGCCGCGCTGCGCGGGGAGTTCCATGCGATGGCCGGGAAATAGCGCATCCGCCCGCACGTGCCCGGCGTAACGGATGCGGCGGGCGCGAGTCTCTCGCGCGAGAAGTTCTGGAGAGACCATGATGCGCGTGACCGGACTGATCCGCGACCCTGCCGGCAGACTGTCGTGGCTCAAGGCCGCGACGCTCGTGGCGGTGACGCTCCCCGCGCTCGTGCTGCTGCTGCGCTGGCGCGCCAACGATCTCGGCGCACGGCCGATCACCGAGGCGATTCACGTCACCGGCCTGTGGGCGCTGCGCTTCCTGCTGATCACGCTCGCGGTCACGCCCGCGCGTGCGCTGCTCGACTGGCCCCGCGTGGTCATGCTGCGCCGGATGCTCGGCGTGACCACCGCCTGCTATGCGGTCGCGCACCTGCTGCTCTACGGCCTGGATCAGAAGTGGAATCTCGGCAAGGTCGCGAGCGAGATCGCGCTGCGGTTCTACCTCACGATCGGTTTCGCCACCCTGCTCGGCCTGCTCGCGCTGGCGATCACCTCGACCGATGGCTGGCAGCGGCGGCTCGGGCGCAAATGGAAGCGGCTGCACAGCATCGTCTTCGTGCTCGCCGGCCTCGCGCTGTTCCATGCCGGCGTGCAGTTCAAGGCCGACGTTTCGATCCCCGTCTTCCTGTTCGGCCTGTTCGCATTCCTGTTGCTCTGGCGGCGGCTGCCGCGGCGCCTGCAGGCGAAGCCGTGGCCGGTGCCGGCGCTGGCGCTCGGCGCGGCCCTGGTCGCGGCGCTTGGCGAGGCGGCGTGGTACGCGGTGCGCAACCACACCGACCCGTGGCTGGTGCTGCAGACCAACCTCGTGCTCGCCTATGGCGCACGCCCGGCGGTGCAGGTGCTGTTCGCTGGCGTGGTGCTGACCGCCCTCGTGCTCGCCCGGTGGCTGATCAGGACCCGCCGCCGGCGCCTGCCGCGCGGCGCGCTGCGGCAGGCCGGAGGCAGCGTCAGCCGACGACCTCGATGCCCGCGAAGAAGAACGCCACTTCCTGCGTGGCGTTC
>JAFKFJ010000230.1 GCA_017307335.1 Alphaproteobacteria bacterium
CTGAGCGCGGATCAGGCGGCGCGTACGCCGCCCACGAACGCCTCCATCTCCTGCCCCAGCGCATCGGTCTGCCGCGACAGGCTCTCCGCCGCGCCGAGCACGCGTGCCGCCGCCTCCTCCGCCGCGCCGGCGCTCTCGCGCACGCCCGCGACATGCGTGGTCACGCCACGGGTACCATCGGCGGCGGCGTGGGCGTTGCGGGAGATTTCCGCCGTCACCGCGCTCTGCTCCTCGACCGCCGCGGCGATCGCGGCGGCGATCTTGCTGACCTCCGCGATCGCCCCGACGATGCCGCCGATGGCGCCCACCGCCTGCTCGGTCACGCCGCGAATCTGCTCGACATGGCCACGGATTTCCTCCGTCGCGCGCGCGGTCTGCCCGGCGAGGCTCTTCACCTCGGAGGCGACGACCGCGAATCCCTTGCCGGCGTCGCCGGCCCGCGCCGCCTCGATGGTCGCGTTCAGCGCCAGCAGGTTGGTCTGACCGGCGATGGAATTGATCAGCCCCACGACCTCGCCGATCTTCTGCGCGCCGGACATCAGCGCCTGCACCACGCCATCGGTGCGCCGGGCATCCTCCGCCGCCTCGTTCGCCTTCTGCGCGGCCTGCGTCACCTGCCGGGTGATCTCCGAAATCGCGGCGGCCATCTCCTCGGCGGCAGCCGCGACCATCTGCACGCTCCCGGACGCACCCTGGGCGGACTCCGCCACCTCCTCCGCACGCTGCGAGGTGCCGTCCGCGATGCCGCGCATGCCCTGTGCGGCGCCGGTCAGGTCGCCCGCCGCCGCGCGCAGCACGCCGCCGAGCTGGCCGAGCTTCGCCTCGAACCGGTCGGCGAGCGCGCCCAGCGTCGCCCGCCGCTCCTCCTCCGCCCGCGCGTGCCGCGCCGCCTCCTCCTGCTCCAGCGCGCGGATGCGCACCGCGTCCTGGCGGAACACCTCCACGGCGCGTGCCATGACGCCGATTTCGTCGCTGCGGCCGGTTGCCGGAATCTCCTCCTCCAGCGACCCCTCCGTCAGGGTCTTCATGCGTGCACCGAGCCGGGCGATCGGCTGCGTGATGCTGTGTGCGACGATCCAGGCGAGCCCGCCCACGAGCAGCGCCAGCAGCAGGCCGGTGCCGAGATAGCGAAACAGCAGCGGGCGGAACGCCGCATCCAGGTCGTCGAGATAGACGCCGCTGCCCACCAGCAGATCCATGCCGGGAACCGGCTCCGCATAGGCCAGCTTGGGGACCGGCGTGCTTCCGCCGGGACGGACGTAGTCGTAGCGCAGCATGATCGGCGAACCGCCGCGCACGCCGGCGATCATCTCTCGCGTGAGATAGCGCCCGTGCGTGCGTACGTTCAGCTCCTTGGTGCCGACCAGACCGGGCGTGACGCCGGCGATCTGCAGGCCATCATACGTGTACGCGAAGACGTAGCCTTCGCCACGATCGTAGCGCATATCCATCAGAATGCGGCTGAGCGTGGTCAGCGCATCGACCCGCGTGATCTCGCCGTTGTCGACGCGATGCTTGAGCTCCGACGCAACGCCGCGCGCCACCTCGACGACCGCGACCAGCTTCGCGATGCGTCCGGCCAGCATGTCCTGCCATGCGAGCCGCGCGGCACTTGCCCCGGCGCCGAGCGCGCCAATGACGACGACACCGACCAGCAGCGCAAGCTTGGTCCTGATGCGCAGGTTGCTCAGCCTCATCCGCGTTTCCCTCCGTGCTGCCCATGAACGGGCGCAGCATCGCAGCCCAACGTGAAGGACGAATGAACCAACGGCTCAGGCGGCAGCGACAGCCGGCGCGAGCGGAAAGCGCAGATCGGGCCGGCCCGCGAATTCATGCGGTCCCACGTGCTCCAGCGCGCCCTGGGTATCGAGCCAGATGCGCCCGCCGATGTCGCGCCAGCGGCGGCAGAACGCATAGTCCTCGCTCAGATAGTGGCGCGTCTCCGGCTCGATCATGCAGTCGAACAGCGCGTACTGGTGCACGCTCGCGCTCGGCGCCGCGGTGGTGTGGGCGAAGCTGTAGCGCGCGTCGGGATAGGCCGCGATCATGCGCTGCAGGGCGGCGCGGCGCAGCAGCATGAAGCCGGTGCCGGCATAGTCGGCGGTGACGAACCCGTCGCGCTCCTGCCGCGCCGCGCCCGCACACGGCACGCCGAGATAGCGCAGCCCCGCAGTCTCCAGCGGCTCGCCGCCGTGCGCGCGGCGCAGCGCGGCCTCGTTCCAGTCGAGCAGCTTCAGCGGGTACATGCCGGCGACGACATCCTCGCCGAACGCCAGCATGCGCATCACCTGCGTCACCTGAAAGCCGATATCGGCATCGACGAACAGCAGGTGCGTCGCGGCGGGATGGTCGAGGAACGTGGCGACCAGCGCATTGCGGCCGCGCGGGATCAGCGACTCGTTGCCGAGCAGCTCGACCGTGACCGCGAGCCCGCCGTTCAGCAGCAGATCCATCGTCGATTTCATGTAGCGGTGCGTGACCATGCCGCCGAAGCAGGGGGTCGCGAGCATCAGGTGCAGGGTCCGCCAGTTCATCACGCATCCTCGGGGCCATCACGGCAGGATGAAGGGGCAGCGATGAACGCAACCCTAACGCGACGGCGTTGCCGCGTGACGAGCGCCCCGGCATAGTCCGCGCACGCCGCACGGGAATCCCGCCATGAGGGCCGCTGTCTGCCGCGCTTTCGGCGCGCCGCTGACGATCGAGGAGGTGACGCTGGCGCCGCCGCGCGCGGGCGAGGTGCGGGTGCGCGTCGCCGCCTGCGCGATCTGCCACAGCGACATCGCCTACGCCGATGGCGCCTGGGGCGGCACGCTGCCCGCGGTGTACGGGCACGAAGCCGCTGGCATCGTCGAAGAGGTCGGCGCGGGTGTGACGCATCTGAAGCCCGGCGACCATGCGGTCGTCACGCTGATCCGCGCCTGCGGCCATTGCCCCACCTGTGCACGCGGTGCGCCGGTGCGCTGCGAGACCGTGTTTCCGCTGGATACCGCAAGCCCGCTTTCGGCAAACGGCGAAACACTGGTCCACGGGCTGCGCACCGCGGCTTTCGCCGAGCAGGTCGTGGTCGAGGCGTCGCAGGCGGTGGCGATCCCCGCGGAGATCAAGCTTGACGCCGCGGCACTGCTCGCCTGCGGCGTGCTGACCGGCGTCGGCGCCGTCGCCAACACCGCCGGCGTCCGCGCGGGCGAGAGCGTGGTGGTGATCGGCACTGGCGGCGTCGGGCTCAATGCCGTGCAGGGCGCGGCGCTCGTTGGTGCCACGCCGATCATCGCGGTCGACCCGTCGCACGCGAAGCGGCAGGCGGCGCTCGCCTTCGGTGCCACGCACGCCTTCGATGCCGCCGATGACGGACTGCCGGCAATGGTGCGCGCGATCAACGGCGGCCGGCTCGTCGACTGGGCGTTCGTGACGGTCGGCGCGAAGGCGGCGATGGAGCAGGCGACCGGCCTGATCGGCCGCGGCGGCGGCGTGGTGATCGTCGGCATGCCGCCCTCGGGCGTCGCCGCCGGCTACGATCCCGGCCGGCTCGCGGCGGACGAGCAGCGCATCCTGGGCTCGAAAATGGGTTCGGCGCGCGTGCCGGTCGACATCCCGCGCCTCGTCGCACTCTATCAGCAGGGGCGCATCAAGCTCGATGCGCTCATCACCGAACGCTATCCGCTCGAACGCATCAACGAAGCGATCGCGGCGGCGAAGCGCGGCGAGGCGCTGCGCAACGTGATCGTGTTCGACCAATGAAGATCCGCGACCTGAAAACCTTCGTCGTCGCCAACCCGCCGCCGCAATGGGGCGGGCGGTATTTCCTGTTACTGAAGCTCGTCACCGACAACGGCATCGAGGGCGTGGGCGAAGCCTACGCCGCCAGCTTCGGCCCGCACGCGATGGTGCGGCTGATCGAGGACGTGTTCGCCCAGCATGTCGAAGGCGCCGACCCGTTCGCGATCGAGACGCTGTGGCGCAACGTGTACGGCCGCGGCTACTCGGCACGCCCCGACCTGACGCTGATGGGCGTGCTCTCGGGGATCGAGATGGCGTGCTGGGACATCGTCGGCAAGGCGGTGGAGAAGCCGGTGCATGCGCTGCTCGGCGGCCGCGTTCATGCGCGGCTGCGCAGCTACACCTATCTCTATCCCAACCCCGACGAGGGCGGCGCGCACGACGCCGCCGCCGTCTATGACAATCCGGACGTCGCCGCCGCGCGCGCGAGCGAATACGTGGCACAGGGCTTCACCGCGCTGAAATTCGATCCCGCCGGGCCGTACTCGACCTTCGATCCGCGCCAGCCGAGCCTCGCCCGCGCCGAGCTTTCGGAAAAATTCTGCCGCCGGCTGCGCGAAGCGGTGGGCAACCGTGCCGACCTTCTGTTCGGCACCCACGGGCAGTTCACCGCCAGCGGCGCGATCCGTCTCGCGCGGCGGCTGGAACCCTACGACCCGTTGTGGTTCGAGGAGCCGGTGCCGCCGGAGAAGCCGGAGGAAATGGCACTCGTGGCGCGGCAGACCACGATCCCGATCGCAACCGGCGAGCGGCTCTCGACCAAATACGAGTTCGCGCGCGTGCTGGAATGCCGTGCGGCGAGCATCCTGCAGATGGCGCTCGGCCGCGTCGGCGGGATTCTGGAGGCGAAGAAGATCGCCGGCATGGCGGAGGCCTTCTATGCGCAGGTGGCGCCGCATCTCTACTGCGGCCCGATCGAGGGCGCGGCGAACATCCAGCTCGCCGCCTGCATCCCCAACTTCCTGATCCTGGAGAGCATCGGCACCTGGGGCGGGTTCCATGCCGAGATCCTGAAGACGCCGATCCGCTGGGAGGACGGCTACGTCATCGTGCCCGATGCACCGGGGCTCGGCGTGGAACTGGATGAGACGGTGGCGCGCGCGCATCCCTACACGGGAAGCGATCTGCACCTGATGCCGCGGCCCGGGCCGGTGACGCCGCCGGATTGACCGCGCTTACGCCGGCAGCGTCACCGCCGCGCGGATGCCGCCGCCGGGCCGGGTGACCAGCCGCACCTCGCCGCCATGCGCGCGCAGGATGTCGCGGGCGATCGTGAGCCCCAGGCCGACGCCGCCGGTCTCGCGATTGCGGCTCGGCTCCAGCCGGACGAAGGGCTGGAACACACGCTCGGACTCCTCCGGCGGAATGCCGGGCCCGTCGTCGTCGACCGCGATGCAGATCACGCCCTCGCGCGGACAGGTCAGGCTGACATGCGCTGCCGCGCCGTATTTGACGGCGTTGCCCACGAGGTTGGTGATTGCGCGCTTCAGCGCGACGGGCCGCGCGGTCACGGTCAGGTGGTCGGGCCCGTCATAGACCAGGTGCTCCGACACCTCCGGCCAGGAATCGCCAGCCTCATCCAGCACCGTGCGCAGCATCTCGGCCAGATCGACAGGCGCCGACGATTCCTCGGCCAGCGTCTCGCGCCCGAAGGCGAGCGTTGCCGACACCATCGCCTCCAGCTCATCGAGATCGGCGAGGGTCTTGCGCCGCAGTTCCTCGTCCTCGATGAACTCGGCGCGCAGTTTCAGCCGCGTGATCGGCGTGCGCAAATCGTGGCCGATCGCGGCCAGCATGAAGTCGCGATCGGTGAGAAAGCGGCGGATGCGCGCCGCCATGGTGTTGAATGCGGCGGCCGCGGTCGCGACCTCGGTCGGCCCGTCCTCCGGCAGCGGCGGCGCGTTCACGTCGCGCCCCAGCCGCTCGGCGGCCGCGGCGAGCGTGGCCACCGGCGCGGTCAGCCGCCGCACCGACCATAGCGTCAGCAGCGCCGCCGCCGCCGTCATCAGCACGAAGGCGGCAAGGAAGGTGGGCGAAAGCAGCCAGCGCGGCGATTGCAGCGGCAGCGCGAGATTGACCCACGGCCCGTCGGGCAGGCGCATGCCGATCAGCAGCGCACCCGCGCCGTGCCCGCCGAAGAACGCGTATTCCCGCGGCCGGTCGGCCGGCGGAATCGGCACCAGCAGCATGTTCGCGTGCAGTTGCTGCGCGAGCGGGCCGACCGATGGCGGCAGCGCGCTCGCGGGCGGCGCCTCCTGCAGGCGCACCATGATCCCGTCGCGCACGTGAATTTCGTGCACCACCGCTGCGCGGCTTGCCACGGGCGCAACCGCCACCGAGCGGTAGATGCTGATCGCGCGCACCGCGACGTTGTGGATCTGCGCGAGCCTGAGCGCATCGACGCGGTCGAAGGCGTGGATCGTCAGGCCGGCGACCTGCACCAGCACGAGCCCCACGAGCAGGACAAGCGCGGTCCGCCCGCCCAGGCTCGCGGGCCAGAATCTCACTCGCGCTCGACCTCGGCGGCCAGGACGTAGCCGCCGCCGCGCACCGTCTTGATCAGTTGCGCGCGCCGGCCGTCGTCTTCGAGCTTGCGGCGCAGCCGGCTGACCGCGACGTCGATCGCGCGGTCGAACGGCCCCGCCTGCCTTCCGCGCAGCAGATCGAGCAGCATATCACGCGTCAGAACCCGGTTCGGGCGTTCGGCGAGGGCGAACAGCAGGTCGTATTCGCCGCCGGTCAGCGGCACTTCCACGCCTTCCGGATTGAGCAGGCGGCGGCGCGGCGGCTCCAGGCGAAAGCCGCCAAAGGTGAGTGCGCGCGGCATGGTCTCGGCGCGCGTCTGCACCTCGCCCGCGCGGCGCAGCACGGCGCGGATGCGCGCCAGCAGCTCGCGCGGATTGAATGGCTTGGCGAGATAGTCGTCGGCCCCGAGTTCGAGCCCGATGATCCGGTCGGTCGGCTCCGCCATCGCGGTCAGCATGATGATGGGCACGCCCGATTGGGTGCGCAGCCAACGCGCGAAATCGAGCCCGCTCTCGCCCGGCAGCATCAGGTCGAGCACGACGAGCTGGAAGTGCCCGTGCGGCCAGGTGCGCCGCGCCTCGCGCGCGTCGCGCGCGGCGGTGACGCGAAACCCCTGGCGTTCCAGGAAGCGGGCGAGCAGATCGCGGATTTCGCGGTCGTCGTCCACCACCAGCAGGTGCGGTGGCACCGTCGGGGCCGTCGTGAGGGGCGCGGGGGCTTCCATGGCGGCAGTCTAGCCGCGCGGGCCGCAATGGCGCAGCAGGCCGTTGCACTCGGTTGCAGTTCGCCGCAGAACCCCCTTGTGTCGTTCCCCCACCCGCCCCCCGCCGCCCGCGCGGCGCTCGCCGCGCTCTGTGCTCTCGACCCCGACCTCGCCCGGATCGAGGCCGCGGCCGGCGCGCTGCCCTGGCGGGTGCGGCCGCCCGGGTTCTGCGGGCTGCTGCAGGCGATCGTGGCGCAGCAGATCAGCAACCAGGCGGCCGCCGCCATCTGGCGGCGCGTGGCGGCCCTGCCGGGGTCGCGCGAGCCGGCGGGGCTGCTCGCGCTGTCCGAGACGGCGCTGCGCGAGGCCGGGCTGTCGCGGCCCAAGGTCGCGCATGCCCGGGCGCTCGCCACCGCCTTCGCGGAGGGCCGGCTCGCCACCGCGGCGCTGGCCGACCTCGACGACGAGGCGGCGGTCGCCACGATCATCGCGGTGCGCGGGCTGGGGCGGTGGACGGCGGAGGTCTACCTGCTGTTCGCGCTCGGCCGCGACGACGTGTTCCCCGCCGGCGACATCGCGCTGGCCGCCGCCGCCGCGCATCTGAAGGGGCTGGCGGAGCGGCCGGCCCCGGTGGCCCTGCGCGCGCTCGCCGACGCATGGCGGCCGCATCGCGGGCTTGCCGCGCGGCTGCTTTGGCACCATTGGCGGCATGTGACCGGGCGCGCCGCGCTCGACGACCTCGCCGTCGAAGGAGTCCAGGGATGAGCCCGCTGCACGAGCACCTGCCGATCGAGCGGCACGGCGAGGTTGCCGTGGTCAGCTTCAACCGGCCGGCGCGCCGCAACGCCTTCGACCTCGGCATGTGGCAGGGGTTGCAGGCGACGATGGAGGCGCTGTCGGCGGACGATACGCTGCGCTGCGTGGTGCTGCGCGGCGCCGGCGCGGAGGCGTTCTCCGCCGGGGCCGACATCTCCGCCTTCGCCGCCGAGCGCGGCGGCCGCGCGCAGGAGGATCGCTACGCCGCCGTGCTGCACGACTCGATGCAGTCGATCCGGCTCTGCCGCCATCCGGTGGTGGCGATGATCATGGGCTGGTGCCTGGGCGGCGGCGCCGGCATCGCCACCATGTGCGACTTCCGCGTGGGCGGCGAGAGCTGCCGGTTCGGCATCACCGCCCGCAACCTCGGCATCTGGTACCCGTATGCCGAGATCGACCCGATCATCCAGATGGTCGGCACCGGCGTGGCGGCGGAAATCCTGATCGAGGGGCGCATCTTCACCGGCCGCGAAGCCTACGAGAAGGGCCTGCTGTCGCGCGTGGTGCCGGACGCCGCCGTGCCGGCCGAGGCGATGGCGCTCGCCGGGCGCATCGCCGAGGGCAGCCCGCTCTCGGCCCGGTTCCACAAGGCGGCGCTCCGCCGCCTGCGCGGCCCGCTGCCGATCTCGGCGGAGGAGGACGCGGCGGTGAACGCCTTCGCCGAGACCGAGGATTTCAAGGCGGCGTTCCGCGCCTTCCTTGCCAAGCAGAAGCCGGTCTGGCGCGGGCGCTGAAGGGGCAAGGTTCCGTTCATTTTCATCCGGCACCCTCGATGCATGGAGCTGGATGCCGCCGCCCCGACCCTCGCCGTGCCCCGTTCGATCCAGGGGTGGCAGCCGCTCGCGTTTCGCGACCGCGGCGTGGTCGTTCCGTTCACCACGCCGGCGCTCACCGGCGCGCGCCTGCGCGCGGCCGAGCGCGGCGGGTTCGAGCTGGTGCTGCCCGAGGTCGCCGGGCCGGGAAGCGTGGGCATTCTGGCGTGGGAGCGGGTCGGCACGCTGTGCAGCCTGACGCTGTTCGACCGCCGGCTCGGCGCGCGGCTGACCGCCCTCACGCGCCTGACGCCGGCCGCCGTCCGGCACGCGGTCTGCGCCGAGGCGGCGGAGGGGCTCGCTGGGCCGGAGGCGCAGGAGGCCGCCCTCGCCGCCCGCGAAGCCGCCGCGGCCGAGATCGAGCAGGCGCGGGCCGATCTGCTGGTCGAGTGGCGGGCCGGCGCCGACGGCGCGGCGCCGCCGCAAGCGGTCTTGTCCGCCCTCGCCGATCTCGCCGTCTTGCTCGGTCCGGTCGGCGTCGGCGCTGCTGCCGCCACCGCCCGCCTGCCGCGCGCCCTCGCGCTGGTGGCGGCGCTGCCGGATCAGATGCCGGAACGGCTCCGCGCCGGGCAGGGCGCCGGGGCGGCGGAAGTCGCGGCGATCGTCGGTGCTGCCGGGCAGGTGAGCACGGCCGCCACGGCCGCCCTCGCGGCAGCGCGGGCGCTGGCGAAGGATGCCGCACCCCTGCTGCGCCGCTGGACTGCCGCCCCCGGCGAAACCGCCGATGCCATCGGCCGCGCGGAGTGGCTGCTCGACGGCTGGCCCTGGCTCTGTCGCCTCGTCGCCGGCGCCGATGGGCGGATCAGCCGCACCGCCCTGCTGGCGGAACTGGCGGCGCTGATGCCGCCGCTGCCGCGCGAGGCGGGGGGCAGCATGCCGGCGCCGCCGCGGCCGGAACTCGCGCCCTCGGTGCGCGACCTGCTGCGCGGCGCCGACTGGCGCAGCGGCGTGACACCGCAGGACCTCATCGCGCGCAACGAGCGCCTGCTCGCCGGCGCGCTGCTGCCAGCGGGATAATGCAATGATCCAGGCGGTCGCCGACCTCAACCCGCTGCGCCGCGAGCTGCTCTCGGTGGGCGACGCACGGCTGCGGCGCGTGGTGCGCGTGGTGGATGCGCTGCCGGAGCGGGGCGCCGCCGACGCGCTGATTGCGCCGCTGCGCCCCCGGCTCGCCCGGCTGCGGCCGCCGCGGGCACTCAGCCTCACCCGGCTGCTGTTCGCCCCGGTCGAATCCCTGATCGTCCCCGCTGCGGTATGGTCGCCGAAGAGCCCGGCGATCCCGCGTCCGCTGCTGCGCGTGCTCGGGCAGGACGTGCGCACGGCACTCGCGGCCGAGGCGGACGCGCTGCAGGCCCGCGTCGCCAGCGCCACGATGGCCGATACCGCGCTGCTCGCGGAATGCGGCGCCACGCTCTGGCCGCGCGCAGCCGAATTGCTGCGCAGTCGCCCGGCGCCCGCCGACTGGTCGGCAACGACCGGCCTGCCCGACGCCGCGCATCCGGCGATCGTTCGCCCGCTCTGCGTGCTGCTCGCCGAGGGCTCGATGCTGTACCGGATCGCCACCGTCCCCCCGGCCGCCGCGATGGCCGATGCGGAGCAGTTGCTGCGCATCGCCGCCGCCGACGGGGCGCCCGCGCTGGCCATGATGCTGACGCTGCTGCTGCGCCGCCTGCCGCGCGCGCAGCGGCTGATCCAGCTTGCCGAGGGCGCCGCCGCCGCGCGCGGCAGCGATGCCGGCGTGGTCGCGACCCAGCGCGCGCTCGACTACCTGCTCGGCGACATCACCGCCGCCCTGCCCACCGATGCCGCCCTGCCCCATGCGGAGGAGGGCATCCGCCGCGCTGCGCGGCTGCTGGAACACCTCCAGGCCGCGGCCAATGCGGCGCAGCGGTCGGCGCGCGTGGCCCAGGTGCGAGCGGCGCGCGAGCAGCTTGCGGAACATTGCCGCGACCAGTTCACCGCCGGCGCCGAGCGCCTGACGGCGGCCCCGCCGAACGCCGCGGCGGAGCCGGAGGAAGTGGCGACGCTGGAGGACACGGCGCGGGCGCTTCGCAGGCTCGACGTGGTCGGCCGCCGGCTCAGCGAGGCGGCGCCCTATGAACGCACCTTGCGGGCGACCGCCGCCCGCCTGCTGACCAACCAGCGCCTCGCCGTCACCGACCGCCTTCGGCTCGCCGAAATCCTGGTGGGGCCGGAGGCGGCGCTGGCGATGCTGCCGGACTGAGCGCCGGCCCTCAGGCTGCGAACGCCAGCGGCGCCTCCGCCACCCCGCCATCGACCGCATCGAGCAGCGCCGGCAGGCCGGAGGCGACCGCGAGCACCTCGCCGAGCGGCCCGAGCAGCCGGAACTCGCGGCCGCTCAGGGCGATCGCAAGCGCCTCCCGCCCCGCGCCCGGGCCGGGCACCGGTTCCAGGCGCAGCGACTCCGCCCCGGGGGCGGCACGCCCCGGCATCCAGCACATTCCCCGCGCCGCGCACCAACTCGCCAGCAGCAGCAACTCCGCGCGTCCCAGCATGGTCCCGTCCCGCAGCACCCGATTCGGTCTTGCCAAACTCTGAAGCGTTTCGTTCGCCAATGGGTTAACGGCCGACCTTCATGCGATGAATTCAGCGAAAGCCGAGCGGCGCGCAGGCGGCGGCGAGCCACGCCCGCACCCCGCCCGCTATCCCCGGCCCGACCTCCGCCAGCACGCGCGCGTGGTAGGCGTCGATCCACGCGATCTCGGCCGGCGTCAGCAGCGCCGGCGCGATCAGCCGGCGGTCGAAGGGGGCCAGCGTCAGCGTCTCGAAGCGCAGGAACGGCCGGCTCGCCTCCGGCAGCGGCGCCGGCTGCACCATGAGCAGGTTTTCGAGCCGCATGCCGAAGCGCCCCGGCGCATAGAACCCCGGCTCGTCGGAGAGGATCATGCCGGCGGCGAGCGGCACCGGGCGGGCGAGGCGCGACAGGCTCACCGGCCCCTCATGCACCGACAAGTAGCTGCCGACGCCGTGGCCGGTGCCGTGGTCGTAGTCGAGCCCCGCCTGCCACAGCGCATGGCGGGCGAAGGCGTCGAGATGCGCGCCCTGCACGCCCTGCGGAAACACCAGCGTCGCGATCGCGATATGGCCCTTCAGCACCCGCGTGAAGCGGTCGCACAGCTCGGCCGGCGGCCGTCCGGTGCCGGTCCATACGGTGCGCGTGACGTCGGTCGTGCCCTCCGGGAACTGCGCGCCGGAATCGATCAGGAACAGTTCGTCGGCGCGGATCGGGCGGTCCGTCTCGGGCGTGACACGGTAGTGGATGATCGCGCCATGCTCGCCCGCGCCCACGATGGCGGGGAAGCTCTCGCCGCGGAAATCGGGCAGGGATGCGCGCAGTTCGAGCAGCTTCGCCGCCGCGTCCGCCTCCGTCACCTGCCCGGCCGCCGCCTCCAGCCAATGCAGGAACGGCACCAGAGCACCGGCATCGCGCCGGTGGGCCGCGCGGGCACCTTCCTGTTCGACCGGGTTCTTGCAGGCTTTCGGAAGCAGGCAGGGATCGGCGCCGGCCGCCACCTCCGCCCCCGCCGCACGCAGCCGTTCGGCGAACCAGACCGGAGCGCCGGCCGGATCGACGCGCACCCGCTTGCCCGCCAGCGCCGCGAGCGCCCCGGGCAGCGCGGCGCGCTCGGCGAGCCCGACGCCGTTGCCGAGCCAGGCCCGCGTCGGCGGCGGCAGCTTCCGCCCGTCCATGAACAGCTCCACGCCCGCATCGGCATGCACCAGCGCGAAGCCGAGCGCGAACGGCGTGAACGGCACGTCGCTGCCGCGGATGTTGAGCAGCCAGGCGAGCGATGCGGGATCGGTGATGACCGCCGCATCCTGCTGCGCCGCCCGCAGCGCGGCGGCGATCTCCGCCCGCTTCTCCGCGCTGCTGCGCCCGGCATAGGGGAGCGGGTGCGGCTCGGCCGGGTGCAGCGGCGGGCCGGGCCGGTCGTGCCAGGCCGTGTCGATCGGGTTGGGCTCGGTCGCCACCAGCGTCAGCCCGGCATCGAGGAATCGCCGCAGCCCCTCCTCGGCGATCAGCCACGGGTCATAGCCGATGCGCGCCCCGGGCGCGGCGGCGGCGATCCAGGCGGGTGGCGGCTCCTCGGTGATGTGCCGCCGCTCCCACACCGCCGCGTCGCTCTGCGCCGCCGCCTGCAGCACGTAGCGTCCGTCGACGAACAGCGCCGCCCGCTGCGCCAGCACCACCGCCATCCCGGCGCTGCCGGTGAAACCGGTGAGCCAGGCGAGGCGCTCGGCGGCAGGCGGGACGTATTCGCCGAGATGCTCGTCGGCGCGGGGCACGAGGAACCCGTCCAGCCCGCGCCGGGCGAGTTCCGCCCGCAGATCCGCCAGATTCGCCTCCGCCATCACGCCCCGCCTCGATTCAGCGTCCCAAAAAATTCATATCTCAGTGCATAGGCATGCTCCAGGCGCATTCCTGCGCTCTCATTGCCCTCCCTCCATCACCTGCCGGCGCTGCTTATGTTGCGCTGCGAAAAGCCGCACCGGGAACCCTGGGAAGGGTCGGACGGGCGCGGTGACTGACGGAGGACAAGATCAGATGAACGCGCATTTTGCCAAGCCCGACGGAAGCTTCGCGCTGCCAGGGTTGTCGAGCGAGCCGCGGGCACGCCGCCCGGCCGGCGTGGGCGCGAAGCTCGTCGCCGCCGTCCGCTGGTTTGCCGAGCTGCCGCGCAGGCAGGCGGTGCTGGAGGAGCTTTCGGCACTGTCGGATCGGGAACTGTCGGATATCGGCCTGAGCCGCGGTGACCTGCCGCGGGTGTTCGACCCGGCCTTCGCCAAGGCCCGCTACAAGGCGAGCCGCGCCGGGGCCTGACCCGGCGCTCATCGGGCGGCGCGCTCGCGGCTGGCGGTGTAAAGCCCGCTCGCCGCGATCACCCCGGCCCCGATGAGCGTCGCCGGCGCCGGCCTGGCGCCGAACACGATGAAGCCGAGCAGCGTCGACCAGATGAGCTGCAGGTACGAGAACGGCGCCAGCAGCGATGCCGGCGCCTGCCGGTAACCCAGCACCACCATCCACTGCCCGCCCGACGCGACGACGCCGATCAGCAGGCACAGCGCCAGCTCGGTCGGCGTCGGCACGCGCGCCTCGAACGGCAACAGGCAGGTCAGCACGAACAGGCCGCTCACCGCGGTCCAGAGCACCGTGGTGGCCGGTGCATCGGTGGCGCCGAGGCGGCGGGTGGCGATGATGCCCAGCGCCCAGGCGACCGCCGAGAGCACCGGCAGCGCGGCGGCGGGGCGGAAGGCGTCGCTGCCCGGCTGGGCCGCGATCACCGCGCCGCAGAGGCCCACCACGACCGCGATCCAGCGCCGCAGGCCCACGGTCTCGCCGAGCAGCGGCACCGACAGCGCCGTGATGAACAGCGGCGAGACGAAGTTGATCGCCGCCGCGTCGGCCATCGGCAGCACGCGCAGGCCGAGGATGAAGAAGATCGCCGAGGCGACGATCGCGACCCCGCGCAGGCTCTGCAGCCAGGGCCGCCGGGTGCGCCACAGGGAGCCGCCGCCGCGCCGCGCCAGCGGCAGCGACGCCAGCAGCACGAAGACGAGGTAGCGCACCCACGCCACCTCGACCACCGGCAGCGTCTGGGTGACGAACTTCGCGGTCGCGTCCGATGTCGAGAACAGCACGCTGGCGCCGACCACCATCACGATGCCGAGCCGCGCCCCCTCCAGCGGCGGACGCGCGGCGGCGTGGACGGCGGAGCGCGGCATTAGGCGCAAGGCAGGCAACCCCCCGCGGCGAGCACGCCGCACGCCGCGTTTATCACGCGCATCACCGCGTCGTGTGCGCCGTCAGCCATGCACGATGCGCCACGCCGTACCGACCAGCCCGATGAGGTCGACAAGCCGCGCCACATACTGATCGCGCAATGCGAAGGCGGGGGCCGTGGGATCGTCCATCTGCCGCTCCAGGCTAGCGATCAGGTGGCGCAGCCGGCGCTGGTGCAGCCCGAGCCGGCGCTGCACCGGGTCCGCCGCGATGCCGGCGAAGGCCGCGAAGGCGCTGCCGGCGAGCATCATCGCGCCGGTCATCGACGCGACCAGCCCCAGCGAGGGGGCGGCGGGAAACAGGCCGTACCAGACGCCGCCGAGCGTGGCCCCGAGCGGAAAGGACGCGACGGCCGCCTGCTGCGCCATGATCGCGGCGAGCGCCGGCCCGAGGGTGACCACGCCGGGCGTGAGCTTCTGCAGCGCCACCGCGCCCGCGCCGAGCCCGATCAGGCCCGTGGTGAGTTCCGCCGCGGCCACCCGGCTCGCGCCGTATTCCACCATCGCCTCGGTGATGCGCGCGGCGAGCGCCGGATCGCCACCGGCCTGCGCGATCACCGCAAGCTGCGGCTGCAAGGCATCGGCAAGCGCCGGCTCCGCCAGGATCGCCTCGGCGAGCGCATCGCGCGTCGCCACGCGCCGTCCCATCCGCGCCGGGAGCACCAGCAGCTCGGTGCGGATGTACCAGTCGAGTTCGCGCGCCAGCGCCGTCGGCAGCAGCAGGTCGCAGCGCGCGAGCGCGCCGCCGAGCCGGCGTGCACCCAGGCGCCGTACCCCCGCCCCGGCCAGCCGCACGGCAAGCTGCGGCGCCGCGAGCGTGAGGTTCGCCGGCGCGCGCACGACATCCCAGCCGAGCGCCGCGCGATGCAGCGCGAGCGTGCCGGGGAGCGTGAAGTGCCGGTCGACGAAGGGACCGACGCGCGCACGGCAGCCGGCGAAGTAGCGCGGGAGCCCGCTCGCCACCGCCGCCCGTGCCAGCGCCTCGGCCGACATGCCGGGCGGCGATGGCGCGTCGCTCGCCATCGTCCGGGCTCAGCGCAGGCCGGCTGCCAGACGTTCGAGTGCCGGGCGGTCGCGGATCACGATCTCCGCCGCGGCAGGGATCTCGATCAGCCGCTGGCCGCGCAGCCAGGTCAGCGTGCGGCTCACGGTTTCGATCGTGAGCCCGAGATAGTCGGCGATGTCGCTGCGCGTCATCGGCAGGCGGACGGCATCGCCATGCGATTGCCGGGCGATGAGAAAGCTCGCGAGCCGCTCGCGCGCCGTCTTGCGGCCCAGCAGCAGCATCTGCTCCTGCGCCATCACCAGTTCGTTCGCGGCCACCTCCAGCAGCCGCCGCTCCAGCGCCGGGAAATCCGCAAGCAGCGTCTTGAGCCTGGAACGCGAGAAGCGGCAGATGCGCATCGGCTCGATCGCCTCGGCGCCGAATGCGTAGGTGGCGGACACCGCCAGGCCAAGGAAATCGCCCACGCCGGCGAAGCCCGTGATCTGGCGCCTTCCGTCCGGCAGCATCTTGAAAAGCTTCGCGGTGCCGGCTGTGACATTGAAGAAATGCTCGGCCGCGTCGCCCTCTTCGATGAACTGCCGCCCGGCGGGGATGGTCAAGCCATGCGCCAGCGCCGCGAGGCGCGCGAGATCGGGCGCCTCGATCGCATTGCAGACGCTGCGGGTACGTGCGCCGCAGTGGCCGCACGGTTCGATCGCCGCTGCCGCATCGACCGCCCGTGCCCGCACGGAGAACGCCGCCATCACCTGCTCGCCCCGGTCGCCGCCGAGACTATCCGATGGCGCCGGGCGAGGGAACCGCGACGGATCGGTGCAGTCGGGACCGGGTTGATTTGCGTCAACGCCGCATTTCCCGCACCGCGGCAGCGTCGTGCCTCGATCACGTCCAGGACGATGTCGTGATGGCGGCGTTCACCGCGCAGACGGTTGCACCGGCGCAGGTCCACCTGCTCTACCCGCTGATGCGCGAGGCGGTGCCCGCACTCGACCTGAAAACCTGGCTGGGCTTCGCGCGGCGGCTGACCCGCGGCACGCGCGCCGGCATCGTCGCGGTGACCCGGCGGGGACGCGACATGCCTTGCGGCGTCTTCATCTTTCGCTGCCAGCGCAGCCTGCGGGGCGCGGAGCTGGTGGCGGAGCATTTCGTGGCGCTCGACGTGCTGCATCCCGGCGCCGTGATGCAGGCGCTGGTGGCGGAGCTGGATGCGCTGGCGGAGCGCCGTCGCTGCACGACGGTCCGCGTGCTGCTGGCCGGTGACGCCTCGCTGCTCCGCGAGGGATTGACGGCGGCCGGCCACGAGCCGCAGGGCCTGGCGCTGCGCAAAAGCCTCGGCCGGCACACGGTGTTGCCCGACGCAGGCGAAGAGCGGCATTCGTGACGCGCGGGCGCGGCAGTGTTTGCGCTCCACGCGCATGTGTCTTTCGCAATCGCGTTGCCGGGCACCATCTGTTTGCAGGCTGCATCGCGCGGCGATCGCGGGCGTTGATCTGCATCAATGCCGCGTGGCGCGAAGGCGGCCCGTGCCGCTATAGTCGCCGTGGATGGACCGAGGCAGGACCGCCGCGTGAACGCACAATCCGACCTCTCCGGCGACGGCGCCCTGGCAGGGCTGCTGCCGCACTTCGCCGAATGCTGCGTGCTGGTGCTGGGCGACATCATGCTCGACCGCTACGTGCTGGGCGACGTGCGGCGCATCTCGCCCGAGGCGCCGATCCCGGTGCTGCGCGCCGGAAGCCGGCGGGCGGTGCTCGGCGGCGCGGCCAACGTGGCGCAGAACGTGGCGGCGCTGGGCGCGCGGGTGATGCTGGTCGGCGTCGTCGGCATGGACGACGCGGCGAACGAGATCGGCCGGCTGCTGGCGGCCGGCCCCGGCATCGTCTCCTGCCTGGTGCCCACGCCGTCCCGTCCGACCACGGTGAAGACACGCTTCATGACCGGCGGCCACCAGTTGCTGCGCCTCGACGAGGAGGAGATCGGGCCGATCGAGACCGGGATCGCCGCCCAGGTGCTGGCCGAGTTCGAGGCGGCGCTGCCCCGCGCCGACGTCGTCGTGCTGTCGGACTACGCCAAGGGCGTGCTGACCGATGCGGTGCTGACCGGTGCCGTGGCGCGGGCGCGGGCGGCGGGTCGGCCGGTGATCGCCGACCCCAAGCGCGCCGATTTCGCCGCCTATCGCGGCGTCGACGTGCTGACCCCGAACGAGGCCGAGGCATCGGCGGCCGCCGGATTCGCGATCGAGGACGATGCCGCGGCCGTCGCCGCCGGCGAACGGGCGCGGGCGCAGGCCGAGGCGGGTGCGGTGCTGGTCACCCGCTCGGCGAAGGGGCTGACGCTGGTGCGGGCCGAGGCGCCGGCGCTGCACGTGCCGACGCGGGCGCAGGCGGTCGCCGATGTCTCCGGGGCCGGCGACACGCTGGTCGCCGCGTTCGCGATCGGGCTCGCCTGCGGCGCCGAGATGCCGCACGCGGCGGCGCTGGCCAACGTCGCGGCCGGCATCGCGGTCGGCAAGCCGGGCACCGCCACGGTCAGCCATGCCGAAATGGCGGCGGCGCTGCACCGGCGCGAGGTGCTGGCGCTGGACGAGAAGATCGCGGACCGCGACGCGGCCCGCGACCGCGTGGCGCAGTGGCGGCAGGCGCGGCTGCGGGTCGGCTTCACCAATGGCTGCTTCGACCTCGTCCATCCCGGCCATGTCCGCCTGCTCGCCCGCGCCCGCGCGGCGTGCGACCGGCTGGTGGTGGGGCTGAACAGCGACGATTCGGTACGCCGCCTGAAGGGCCCCGAGCGGCCGGTGCAGACCGGGATCGCGCGGGCGACCGTGCTCGCCTCCATTGCCGCGGTCGACCTGGTCGTGGTGTTCGAGGAGGACACGCCGGAGGCGCTGATCCGCGCCCTGCTGCCCGATCTGCTGTTCAAGGGCGCCGACTACCGCATCGACCAGGTGGTGGGCGGCGACATCGTGCGCGCCCATGGCGGCGAGGTGCGGTTGATCGACCTGGAGGCCGGCCACAGCACCACCGCCACCATCCGCCGCATCAACCGCCAGGCGAGTTAGCCGCTACCGGCAGGCCGCACTCTTGCGCGCGGACGCGACCGGCTCCCTCAGGTCACTGCGCGGATTGGGAAATTCCGTGCGCAGCTTGTCGAGCGTCTCGCAGGCGGCGCGCTTCTCGTTGATGGCGACAAGCGCGTTGGCAAGGCCGAGCAGACTGTCCGGCGCATGCGCGCCGGTGCGGCTGCGGTTGTAGGCGTCGTCGTAGGCGACCGCGGCGGCGGAATAGTCCCTTTTGCCGGCGAGCGCCTGGGCGAGCAGGAATTGTGCGTCCGCCATGTGCGTACCCTTGGCGGCCAGCACCTCGCGCGCATCGCTCTCGGCGAGCGCATAGTCGCGCCGGCCCAGCGCGGCCGTACCGTCCTGGAGGATCAGTTCGGGCGTACGCCGCACCCCGGCCTGGGTGGCCGGGCGCGGCGGCGGTGGCGGAGGCGGCGGCGTCGCCGCAGCGGCCGTCGGCGCGGGGGCCGGCGTCCCCCCGGCGGCACGCTGCGGGGTGCTGCCACCGTCGAGGCGGAATGTGAGATCGTCGATCTTCTTGTTCAGCGCATCATATTGTTGCTGGCGCGCATTCTCGGCGTCCTCGATCCGGCCGCGCAGCTCGCGCACCGATTCTTCCAGCCGCTGCACCCGGTCGAGCAACTGCGCGTCCATCGGCCCGGACGCCGCGGACGGTGCGAGAGAGGTCGCCTGCCCGCCCAGCACCGAGCCCCCGGCGGTGCTTCCGGCGCCCCGCCCGGCCTGGAGCGCGTCCAACTGGTGGCGCAGCTCCAGGATCTGGTTCTGCAGCGCGATACCCTCGCGGCTGTCCACCTGCGCGTGCGCGAGCCGGGGCGCCGCCAAGAAGGGCACCGCCGCCAGCGAAGCGGCCAGAGCCAGTCCCAGAACCCGCGAACGCGCCATCTCCACTCTCCCCGGCCGATGGTCCGGCGTCATTTAGGCCGAACCGGGGCCGCGGGAAACCGGCGGCCGGACGGCCGCCGGATCATAGCCCGTCCCGGTTCGCTGCTGCCGTCCTACTTCACCGAGGTGATCGCGTTGCGGTTCTGCGCCCAGCAGGCCTCGGTGCTCTCCGTGCAGGTCGGGCGGTCCTTGCCGAAGCTGATCGTGGTGATCCGCGCGGTCTGGGTGCCCTTGGCGACGAGGTAGTCGCGTGCGGCGTTGGCGCGCCGCTGGCCGAGGGCGATGTTGTATTCCTCGGTGCCGCGCTCGTCACAGTTGCCGGCGATCTGGACGTTCACCTGCGCGTACTTGCCGAGCCACGCCGACTGGCGGTCGAGCGTCGCCTTGTCCTCGCCGCTCAGGATCGACTTGTCGAAGTCGAAGAAGACGCGATCGCCGACGTTCTTGACCAGATCTTCCTGGCTGCCCGGGACGATGGTGGGCATGGTCGCCGCGCCCGCACCGGATGCCGCGGCCATCTCCGGCTTCTTCTCAGCGCAGGCCGCAAGTAGCGCCACCGCGGCCAAGGCGCCCAGAACTTTCGCGTTCATTGCACTTCTTTCCTGGAACTGTACCGAGCAGCCGCAACCACCGGGGAGCGGGCCGCGGGGCTGCCGGGTAGGGGTGAACGACAGCGGCCTGCGAACCCCCAGCCGTCCTAGGGCCAGCGCCGTTCGCCCGGCACAGCAGGCGCTTAGCGTCCGAAACAGACCGGGTCAAGAAGGACCAGCGTGGAATTGACACGTGTCATCCATGCCGGAAAGTCGCGGAACACATGGCACCGTCGCTATGACAGCAGCGGCGACCAGGCGGGGTCGGAGGCATCGGTCGGGGTCGTTACTTCCCGCTCGTTGAAACCGGTGATGTCGATCGAGACCAGCCGCGACGTGAACCCCCGCCCGCGCGAGTCCGAGCCCGGCGTCTCGCGCCAGAACATCAGCACCCTGCCGTTCGGCGCGAAGGTCGGGCCCTCGACGTACCAACTCTCCGAGAGAATCCGCTCTCCGGTGCCGTCGGGATGCATCACGCCGATCGCGAAGGTGCTGCCGCTGATGCGCGTGAAGGCGATCAGGTCGCCGCGCGGCGACCAGACCGGCGTCGCGTAGCGGCCCTGCCCGAAGCTGATGCGCTTCACGCCCGATCCGTCGACGCCCATCACGTAGAGCTGCTGGTCGCCGCCACGGTCGGAGTTGAAGACGATCTGCGTTCCGTCCGGGCTGTAGCAGGGGGAGACGTCGATCGCCCCGGAATCGGTGATCCGGCGGGCGCGGCGGCTTGCCAGGTCCATGATGTAGATGCTGGAGCCGGCATCGTTGGTCTCGGCCATGACGACGGAGCTGCCATCGGGGCTGAACCGCGGCGAGAGCGTGATGCCGCGGAAATCGCCCAGCAACTGCTGGCGCCCGGTGCCGAGGTCGAACAGGTAAACCCGCGGGCGATTATTGGCGTAGCTCATGAACGCGATCTCATCCTTGGTCGGATGAAAGCGCGGCGTGAGGGCGAGGAAGCTGCCGTCGGTCAGGAAGCGGTTGTTCTCGCCGTCCTGGTCCATGATCGCGAGGCGCTTGACGCGCCGGTCGCGCGGCCCGGTGCCCGCGATATAGACGATGCGGGTGTCGAAGTAGCCCTTCTCGCCCAGCAGGCGCTCGTAGATCACGTCGCTGATGATGTGGGCGATGCGCCGCCAGTTCGTCAGGGTGGTGGTATAGGCGGTGCCCTGGATCTGTTGTCCCGGCAGCACGTCCCACAGGCGGAATTCCACGCGCAGCTTGTTGTCGCCCTGGCTCTCGACGCGCCCGGTCACCAGCGCCTGCGCGCCGACCGCCTTCCAGTTCTGGAAGTTGGGCAGTTCGGCGGTGACCGGGCCGCTCACGAACGCCTGCGGGTCGATCGGGCGGAACAGGCCACAGCGGCCGAGGTTGTTCGTGATCACGCCCGCGATGTCGCGGCCCAGGCGCTCGGAGTCGCCGCCGGTGCCGGCAAGCGCCGGGATGGCGATCGGGATCGGCTCGGCGCGCGCGCGATCCACATCGATCACGGCGCTCTGCCCGCCCGACGCAGCAGGCGCCGGCGGCTGCGCGGCCGCTGCGGGGGCCGCCGAGAGCGGCGAGGCGAGCAGCGCGGCCGTCCCCGCGATCAGGCCGCGGCGGCCGAAATCGCGTGGCGGCGGGGCAAGGCGGAATGGGTGGATCAGGGTCATCGTCTCACCTGCTCGTCGGACCGATCGGATCAGGGGCGGAAACGGAAGGTCAGCTTGGCGTCGGAGCCGAGCTTGTCCTTGGGCAGCGGCAGCGTGGCGCAGCGCGGGTCGAGCACCGCGCGCACGGCGCGCTCAGCGAACGCGCGGAAGCGGGGATCGGCCATCCGCAGGCGATCCTCGGAGGCGACCTCGGCGATGCGGGCGACGCCCGCGGCATCGGTCGTCACGGTCAGCATGACGCTCATTTTCTCCAGATCAAGGGCGCCGGCGTCCTTGGTCCAGCACTCGCGGACCTTGTCGCCGATCAACCCGCGCTGCTCGGCGCTGAGTTGCGCCGTGAGGTTGCCCTGCGGGCTGCCGCCCGCCACCGGCGCGCCGCCGCGCTGCGGATTCGGGCGCGCCTTCGGCGGTTCCTTCTGCTTCTGCGCCGCGCGCAGCTTCTCCAGGGTGTTGTTGAGTTCGTTGGTGTTCGGCGCCGGGTTCTTGGTGGGATTGGGCTGGTTGGTCTGGCTCGCCACCGGTGGCGGCGGCACCGGCGGGGGTGGCACGGGCAAGGGCGGGGTCGGCAGCGCCTGGGCCATCTGCTGCGGCGGCACCGGTGCCGGCGGCGGCGGCGCGGG
>JAFKFJ010000231.1 GCA_017307335.1 Alphaproteobacteria bacterium
GGGCGGCAGCGGGGCGCCGGGCGGGGGCGCACAGGCGAATGCCGCGCCGGCCGCCAATCCGCTGCTGGGCGGGCTGGAGGGCGGCGGGAGCGCCGATCTCAACGCCATGCGCATCATTCCCAACGAGCAGAACAACGCCGTGGTGGTCTATGCCACGCCGCAAGAGGAGCGCACCGTCGAGGCGATGCTGCGCAAGATCGACATCCTGCCGCTGCAGGTGCGGATCGACGCAGTGATCGCGGAGGTGACGCTCAACGACGCGCTGCAGTACGGCACGCAGTTCTTTTTCAAGCAGGGCGACCTCAACCAGACGCTGAGCACGGCCGCTACCGGCGCGGTGACCGGCAGCTTTCCCGGCTTCGTGCTCGGCTCGGTCGCGCAGACCGCGCGCGGCGCGATCTCCGCGCTGCAGAATGTGACGCAGGTGAACGTCCTGTCTTCGCCTGAACTGCTGGTGCTCGACAACCAGACCGCGCGCCTTCAGGTCGGCTCGCTGGTGCCGTACCTGACCAGCAGCTCCCAGAGCACCATTGCCAATTCCGCCGTCATCAACTCGATCAACTACCAGCCGACCGGCGTTATCATGGATGTCACGCCGCGCGTGAACAGCGGCGGGCTGGTGACGCTCGACATCACCCAGGAGGTCAGCGACGTGAACCCGAACCCGCCGGCCACCGGGATCAACTCGCCGGTGTTCGATGAGCGTCGGCTGGCCTCCCGCGTGGTGGTGCAGGACGGGCAGACGGTGGGTCTCGCCGGGCTGATCGAAGACAGCGTCGCGCGCGGCAACCAGGGCATCCCCTGGCTGAAGGACGTGCCGCTGCTGGGGCTGCTGGCCGGGACGCAGGACAACCAGCGCACGCGCACGGAACTGCTGGTGCTCGTCACGCCGCATGTCGTGCACGACCAGCGCGACGCCCGCGCGCTGACCGAGGCGCTGCGTGCCGAGTTGCCCAATGCGGCGCGCGTGCCGCAGGCGGTGCAGTCGCTGCCGCTATCGGGCTCGGTGGACCCGAGCGCGTCGCTCAGGCAGCAATTGCGGCTGGGGCCGTGAGGCGGGTCGCCGTCAGAGCCAGGCGACGAGGCCCGGGAACAGCCATGCCAGCCAGATCGCGACGGCGAGCGGCGGGCCGAACGGGATTGCGAGCGTGGCCGAGAGCCGCGCACCACGCGCGCCCGCGAGCAGCGCGAGCGCCAGCGCGGACAGGGCGGCCAGCAGTACCACGCCCGGCAGCGCCTGCGCGCCAAGCCACGCGCCGGCCGCCGCCAGCAGCTTGGCGTCGCCCGCGCCGAGCCCCTCACGGCCGCGCAGTCGGCGATAGAGCAGCGCCACCAGGCGAAAAGCGAGATAGCCCAGCACCACGCCGAGGACCGCCTCGGGCGCGCTCGGCAGCGCGGCCTCCGGCCACAGCAGCGCCAACGCGACGCCCGCCAGCATCAGCGGTAGCGTCAGCACGTCGGGGAGGATCATGTGCTGCCAGTCGATCCAGGCCAGCACCAGCAGCGTCCATCCCAACGCGCACCCGGCCCAGAACCGCGGCCCGTCGGTGCCCGCCATTGCCGCGGCGCCGCTCACCGCAAGCGCGGCGAGTTCCACCACGGGATGAAACGGCGCGATGCGCCCGCCACAGCCGCGGCAGCGGCCACGCTGCACGAGAAAACTCGCTAGCGGCACGAGCTCGACCGGCCGCAGGACACGACCGCACCGTTCGCAGGTGGAGCGCGCATTCACCACCGCGCCACCAGTCGGCAAACGGCGAATGAGTACGCCGAGAAAGCTGCCGACGAACGGCGCGACGAGCAGTGGCACAAGCCAATCCGGCACGGTTCCCTCCGCCGTTGCCGCCGTGCTTGCCACGCCTGGCGCGGGCGAACAACACGCCGCAACGGGCGTGAGCCTTGACACGTTGCTCGACGCACTCGCCGCGCTGCTGCTCGAACGCGGGCTTTGCGACGAGCGCAGCCTGGATCGCGCGCGCCGCGTCGCTGCGGAAACCGGCCAGCGGCTGGACACGATGCTGATCCAGCTCGGCCAGTTGACCGAGCGGGGGCTGGCCGAAGCCTATGCCGCGCTGATCGGTTCCGTGGTGATCGAGCCTGCGCGCTACCCCGAGGAAAAGCTGTTTGCGGATCGGCTTTCCAGCCGGTTCCTGCGCGCGAGCCGCGTCGTGCCGGTCGCGTTGGCGGACGGGCGGCTCGTCATCGCCGCCGCCGATCCGCTCGACCCGTTCATTCCCGCCGCGATCGCAGCCGCGACCGGCCATCCGGTGTTGCTGGAAGTGGCCGTACCGATTGAGCTGGAGGCGGTGATCGAGCGGCTCTACGGCGATGCTGCCAACGCTGCACCGGACCAAGCGACCACCGAGGCGGACGCGGAGGCACCGGCGGCGGAGGACACCGAGCGGTTGAAGGATCTCGCGAGCGAGGCGCCGGTGATCCGCCTGGTCAACCAGATCATCGCGCGCGCGGTGGAGACACAGGCATCCGACATCCACATCGAGCCGTTCGAAGATCGCCTGCGCGTGCGGCTGCGCCATGATGGCGTGCTGCAGGAGGCGGGCATCCAGCCAGCGCGTCTGGCCCCTGCGATCACCTCCCGTATCAAGATCATGGCGAGGCTCGACATCGCCGAGCGCCGGCTGCCGCAGGACGGCCGCATCAAGCTGCCGGTGCGGGGACAGGAGGTGGACTTTCGGGTCTCGACCATTCCCTCGCTGCACGGCGAGACGGTGGTGCTGCGCGTGCTCGACCGCACCGTGGTTGCCTTCGACTATGCGCAGCTCGGCCTGCCGGCGCCGGTGATCGCGCGGCTGCGCGCGGCGCTCGATCTGCCCAACGGCATCGTACTGGTGACCGGCCCGACGGGCAGCGGCAAGACCACCACGCTGTACAGCGGCCTGCTCGCGCTGAACGCGGAGACGCGCAAAGTGGTCACGGTAGAGGACCCGATCGAGTATCAGCTCGCCGGCATCAACCAGATCCAGGTCAAGCCGCAGATCGGGCTGAGCTTCGCCAATCTGCTGCGCTCGATCCTCCGGCAGGATCCCGACGTCATCATGGTAGGCGAAATCCGCGACCTGGAGACGGCGCAGATCGCGGTGCAGGCGGCGCTGACCGGCCATCTCTTGCTCTCCACGCTGCACACCCACCCCGCGGCCGCGACGATCACGCGGCTGCGCGACATGGGGCTGGAGGACTACCTGCTCACCGCGGTGCTGCGCGGCGTGCTGGCGCAGCGCCTGGTACGCCGGCTGTGCCCGATCTGCCGAAGGGAGGCGGCTGCACCGGCCGAGCTGGTGGAGCGGCTGGACCTTGGCCGCCGCACCCCGCAGCGGCCGGTGACGCTGTGGCACGCCGTGGGCTGCGCGCATTGCCGCGACACCGGCTATCGCGGCCGATTGGCAATCGCGGAGTTCCTGCATCCGGATGCGGAAATCGAGCGGCTGGTGTTTGCGCATGCCGACCAGACCGAGATCGAGCGCGCTGCGGTCGCAGGCGGCATGGCGACGATGTTCGATGCCGGGATCGACGCCGCGGTGGCGGGCATCACCACGATCGAGGAAGTGATGCGCAGCATCCGCTACGACGGCTGATGCCCGGATTCCGCTACAGCGCGATTTCGGCGACCGGCGATGTGGTTTCCGGCATGGTGGAGGCACCGACTGAAGCGGCGGCGATCGCGGCGATTCAGCGCCTCGGCCACATTCCGCTGCACGCGCGGCCGGCAGACGGCGCCCTCGCATGGCGCCCGACGCTGTCGCTGGGCCGGCGAACCCATCTGACGCGACAGGATACCGCCAACATCACCCGCGAACTGGCGATCATGCTGAGTGCCGGGCAGGATCTTGACCGGGCGCTTCGCTTCCTCGTTGATACCGCGCCGAATGCGCGCATCCGGCGGGTGATGGAGGAGGTGCGCGCGGTCGTGCGCGATGGCGCCTCGCTGGCGAGCGCGCTGGCGCGCCAGCCGCGAAGCTTCAGCCGGCTCTATATCGGCCTCGTGCGCGCGGGCGAAGCGGGCGGTGCGCTGGCCGAGGCGCTGGAGCGCCTGGCATTGCTGCTGGAACGCGAGCGCAGCCTGAACGCGCAGGTCACTTCCGCGCTGATCTACCCGGCACTGCTCACCATTGCAGCCGTCGGCGCAATCGCATTGCTGCTGACGCAGGTGCTGCCGGAATTCGTGCCGCTGTTCGAGCAGAACGGCGTCGCGCTCCCGCAGGCCACGCAGCTCCTGATTGGCCTTGGCGACATTGTGTCCCGCTATGGGCTCTACGCGTTGCTGGCACTGGTGCTGCTGGCGCTGGCGGTGCGGCAGGCACTGGCAAGGCCGGCGACGCGGCTGCGGGCGGACCGACTGATCCTGCGCCTCCCGATCGCGGGGGCACTGACGCGCGAGGCGCTGGCGGCGCGGTTCTCGCGCACCCTGGGCACGCTGTTGATGAATGGCATGCCGCTGATCCCGGCGTTGGAAGTGGTCCGCGACGTGCTGGGCAATCGTGCCGCCGTTGCGGCGGTGGCGGACGCAGCGGAAACCGCCAGGAATGGCGGCGGTCTGTCTGCTTCGCTCGCGGCGGCGGCCACTTTCCCGGTCCGCACCGTCTATCTGCTGCGGCTGGGCGAGGAAACCGCGCAGCTCGGCGCGATGGCGCTGCGTGCCGCGGAGATCCACGAAGAGAACACGCGGCTGGGCGTGCAGCGCCTGATCGCGCTGCTGGTGCCGGCCATTACGCTGGTCATGGGTGCCGCGGTCGCCGCGATCGTCACGGCACTGCTGCTCGCGATGCTGAGCCTCAATGATCTCGCCACCTGACGGAATCTCGCGACCCGACGGTTCGCGCCGCAACGCCGCGGGGTTCACGCTCCTGGAGATATTGGTGGTGCTGGCCGTGCTCGGGCTGATGGCGGCCCTCGTGGCGGCACGCGAGTCCGGGCGACGCCCGGCGCTGGAGGCGCGCGCCGCCGCTTTGACGGTTGCGCAGGCGCTGCGCACCGCGCGCGGGCGCGCCATCGCGTCGGATCGCAGCGTTCTTGTGAGCGTGAACCCCGAGCGGCGGTCGCTGCGCGTCGGCGAGGACCGGCCGCTGCTGCTGGGGCCATCGCTGACCGTCACCCTCGTCGGCGTGTCCGGCACGATCCGCTTCGCCGCCGACGGCAGCTCCTCCGGCGGCGCGATCGACCTGCGGGACGGAGCGCAGCACGTTCTGGTCGGCGTGGATTGGCTGACCGGGCGGGTGAGCGTCGGCACGTCGCACTGAGGTGGACTGCTCACGGATTGCAGATCATCTCCGCCGCCCCCGGCTCACCGGTCGCCCCGCTGGGGCCGCCGGAACAGAGATCATAGTCATGGCCCGGACGCTGCGACGGTTCGCGATACACGTAGGCACGATTCCACGGATCGAGCGGTGGTTTGTCGCCTTTCAGGTACGGGCCGTTCCAGTTGTCCACGCCCGTTGGCCGCTCCCGCAGCGCCGCCAGGCCCTGCTCGGTGGTGGGATAGCTGCCGACATCGAGCTTGTAGAGATCCAGCACCGATCCGAGCCGCTCGATCGCCTGCTTTGCGACCGATAGCCGCGCGCCACCGAGCTGGCGCAGCGCGGCCGGCGCCACGAGGCCGATCAGCAGGCCAAGAATCGCGATGACGACGAGAATTTCCAGCAGCGTGAAGCCGGCCTCACCGGTCCCACGGCGGTCCGTCCGTGCCGAACTTGCAGCCATCAAGCGGTTTCCTTCAAACATGCTTCGTGCAAAAACGCGCCCGGCGCGGCGTGCGCATTCGGGTGGAGGAGAGAGGCGTGGCGATTCCGTTCCTTGCGTGCATGGCATTGGTCGCCGCCACCTATCACTTGCCGCCGCGCGTGTTGCCGTCGATCCAGCGTGTGGAAGGCGGCCAGGTCGGCAGCGTCAGCCGCAATCGCGATGGTTCCGAGGATCTCGGAGTGATGCAGGTCAACACGCGATGGCTGGAGCCGCTCGCACGCCGCAGCCGACTGCCGCCGGCGGAGGTCAGGCGACGACTGATCGACGACGCCTGCTTCAACATCGCGGCCGCGGGGGTGATCATGCGGCTCCAACTGGAGGAGACCGGCGGCAACCTGATGCAAGCGATCGGCAACTACCATTCCCACACGCCGGCGTTGAACCAGCGTTACCGCGAAGCGGTGTGGCGTGCGGCCGCACGGCTGTTCGCCGCCGCGCCACAGTCGTGAGCCGTTTGTCACCAGGCAAGAAACGGGTCAATCCGCTTCGTCCTGAGAATGGGCCGCAGGAATATCGCGGCCGGCCCGGCCGCCGCGTTGCCGAAGCTCGGGCGCAGCGTGCGCACCTCACCGTCCTTGGCGAGGCTGACGCTGGAATCACCCACGCTGGTGATTGTCCAGCCGGCGATTTCGCCGCCCTGCGACAGAACCAGCGGTTTGCCGCCATGAGCTGGCTCGAAGATCACGACCGCCGTATCGCCCGATCGCATGAGTCCGGCGAGGCGTGGCAGCCCCTGCGGCGGGGCTGCCTGGCTCGACACGACCGACAGCGGCCGACGGTTCGGCGCAAAGAGTGGACGGCCCAGGATGGTGCCCACCCAGGCCTCGAGTTGCGAACTACTGGCACGGCCCCCGCTGTCATGGTGCGGCAGCGGCAGCGGCAGCGGCAGCACAGAGACATCCCGATCGGGCAACACGCTGGTGCCCGGCACGGCTTCCACCACGGTCGCGCCGGCCAGCACCGCCGCGACCGCGCCGATCGCAGGCCACATACGAAACCGCGACATGGAAGCGTCTCTCACCTCAGTGCCGCTGGCTCTCGTCGAACAGCAGCAGGCGGCCGGAATTCGCCATACCCAGCAATGTGCTGAGATTGTGGAACACCGCCGCGGCAAGTGCGCCTTCGGCCCCCAGCAGCCCCGCCGCGGCGAGACCGCTCAACATCACCGTCCATCCGAGCCCGATCGCAACGTTGGTGTGAATGGTCCGGCGGCAGCGGCGGCTGAGGCGAATGCACGTCGCGAGCCGCCGCAGATCGTTGGTCATCAGCACGAGATCGGCGGATGCCCTCGCCACGTCCGCGGCCTGTGCGCCCATCGCGATTCCGACCGCGCCCGCCTTCAGCGCCAGGCTGTCATTGATGCCGTCGCCGACCACCATCGGTTTGTAGCCCGCGCGCAGCTCGGCAAGCACCCGCTGCATCTTCTGCTGCGGCAGCACGTTGGCACAGATGTCGGTGATGCCGAGATGCGCGCCCACCTGCTGCGCCACCGACAACCTGTCTCCGGTCAGCAGGACCTGCCGCTCCAGGCCCAGCGAGCGCAGCTCCTCCACCGCCTCCCGCGATTCCGGGCGCGGCTCATCGGCGAGCAGCAGCCATCCTAGAAGACGGCCATTGCTGCAAACGCCGACCAGCGGGCCATCGTGATCCGCCGGCGCCTTCGTCTCAACGCCCAGGCTTGCCAGCAGCTCTACCCGCCCGAGCGCGACCGCGGCGCCGTTCATCCGTGCCTGCACGCCAAGCCCGCGCACCTCGCGGACATCGTTCAACGGCAGCCGCTCGCGCTCCGGCACGCCCGCTGCGACGGCGCGGCTCACCGGGTGGCTGCTCTGCGCACCGAGGCTGGCGGCCAGCGTCACCAGCATCGCCGGCGACACGCCCGGTTCGGGGAGCACCGCGACCACGATCAATTCACCCAGCGTGACGGTGCCGGTCTTGTCGAGCACGACAGAATTCACTTCGGCAAGCTGCTCAAGGAACGCGGCGCTCTTGATCAGAATGCCGTGCCGCGCGGCGACCGCCACGGCGGCTACGGCGGTTGCCGGCGCGGCAAGCACGAGGGCGCACGGGCAGCATGCCACCAGCACCGCCAGCATGGCGGCGGTGCTGTTCGTGGCGAACCAGACCGCCGTCGCGACCAGCAGGATAAGGATCATGTAGTGGCCGGCATACGCTTCGAGCAAACGTGTGAGCGGCGGCTTGGCCTGCTCTGCCTCGCGCATCAGGCCGACGATCTTGCCGAGCGTGGTCTCCGCGCCAATGCGGGTGACCTCAACCAGCAATGCACCATCAAGATTGATTGCCCCGGCCAGCACCGTCGCGCCCTCAACGACATCGACCGGGACCGACTCGCCGGTGAGCGAGGAGGTATCGATGCTGGCGGCCCCGCTGACGATCACGCCGTCGATCGGCAGCCGGTCGCCGGCATGCAGTTCGATCCGGTCGCCGATCCTCAGGTGCTGCGTTGCGACCCGTTCCCGGCCACCGTCGGCGCGCACGCGCACTGCGGAGCTCTGCACCAGCCGACCGAGAGCATTGATCGCCTCGCGCGATCCGAGCAGGCTGCGTTCTTCCAACACATGGCCCACGAGCATGACGATTGGTAGCAGCGCCGCCGTCATCAGGTCGCCCGTCGCCCAGGCTGCGATGAGCGCGACCGCCACAAGCTGGTCACTCACACCATTCAGGCTCGGATTGCGCAGGCTCCGCCACGCTGCGGAGAACACCGGCACCGCGACCAGGAGTGCCGCCCCGCCCGCGACGAGATCGGCCAGATATCCTTCCGCCGGCAGCAGCACCCGCCAGATCAAGGCGATCACGAGCAGCCCGGCGGCGATCATCGAAAGCAACAGCCGCAGCCCCAGCGACCAGCGCTCGCCCGCGCTCAGCAGGCGCGGCTCCGCTTCCTCCTCTGCTGCGTCTGCTGCCGTGGACTGCGGTAAGCTGTCGAGCGCGATCGTGGTGCTCATGGCGTCGGTCCCGGCAGCAGCAATTGTTGGCCGCCGCGCGTGTCCACAGCGGTGACTTCGCCGGCCTTCTTCATGATCGCGCCGATCTGCTCGCGATAGGCTTCCGCCATCAGTGCATCACGCGTTGCCGGCGTCTCCTGTGACTCTAGCGCCGCGACCCTGGCGGTATCCGCCTTCGCCGCGCGCACCCGCTCGCTGGCGGCGGCGGTCGCCTCGGCTAACACACGGTCGCGCTCGCGCTCGGCTTCCTGAACCATGCGTGCCGCATCCGATCGGGCGGCTGCCGCGCCCTGGTCGGCCGTCTGCACCGCCGTCAGCACGGCGTCGAAAGCCGGCTTCGCAGCCGGCGGCAGCAACGCGACAAGGTCGATCCGGCTGATCGCGACTCCTAACCCCTGCCTGCGCGCGCGCAATGCCTGCAAATGGGCGTTGATCGAGTTCTGCAAATCGCCGCGCACCGCTCGCCGCCGCGCCGCCAGCGCCGCGGCCGCCTCGCCGGTGCTCCGCTCGGGCCGTGCAACGAGGAAATCGTCGAGGCCGTGGGAAGCGGCGAACGCGACGACACTCTCGCGAAACAGGCGTTGCAGTGCCGGCTGCACACGGTCGCCGGCGAGCAGATAGGCCGTGGGGTCGGTAATCTCGAAGAAGACCGTCGCATCAAGCTGCACGACGGCACCATCGCCGGTCAGCAGATATGCCGCATTGTTGATGTCGCGGTCGCCCTGCAGATGGATCACGTCATCGTTCGGCGCGAACTGAACGTCGGTTTCGTCCGATTGGAAGCTGTTCCGCTGGAAGGCGATCGGCAGTGCGATCTGTCGGTCCCGCGCGGGCAGTAGCCGAACTTCCTCAATCGGCCGCGGCCATGCGAGCAGCAGGCCGGCATTGCGCACGCGATCGACGCGCCCGAACCGCAGTACGACCGCACGGTTATCCGGCGCGATCTGCCGCAGATTGCTGGTCGCCCAACCCACGGCCAGCAGCAGCACGGCCGCATAGATCATGCGAAACCCGAGCCGCACCGAGCCGGCAAACGGCGTGGCCGCTGCGGGCGTACCGCTCATTGGCCCGCCTCGCGCAATCGTGCCGCGAGGGACCCCATCTGCGAGGTGTCCAGCGTCGCAGGCGCCGCCGGGCCTTGGACCAGGACGTTAAAGGGCGCTGCATCGGCGCGCAGCACAAGGTGCGTGCGCGGACCAACCACCGCATCCATCGTATCGAGCGAGCGCAGGAGCACGTAGAGTTGTGGGTCGCGGGCGTAGGAGTCGGCATAGATCCGTGCCGCCTTCTGGCGTGATGCGGCCTCGATTTCCGCCGCGTCGGCCCGCGCCTGCGCCGCGGTGACGCGCGCGTCGCGCGCGGCGTCCGAGCGAATCTTCGCCGCGACGCGCAGCCCTTCCGCCGAGCGTTCGGCAGCAACGATCTCACGCTCGGCGCGCATGCGGGCGACCGTTGCGGCCAGTGTCTCGGCAGGCAGGCTGAACCGCTCGACGCCGACCTCTTGGATGTCGATGCCGTAGATGCCGAGCGCCTGTGCCGCAATGCTGTCGTGCAATTGTCGCTCGAAGGCGGTGAGCCGAACCTTTTTCGGATCGGTGTTGACCAGATCGGCGAGGGCATAGTTGCTGGCCGTGACCTGCAGGGCCGAGCCGACGAAGCTGCGGAGCTGTCGTGCGGCTTCGTCCGGATTGTTGTCGGCGGCGCGCAGGAACCTGAGGATGCGCGCGGGGTCGTCCGACACTCTCCACACCAGGAAGGCCTGCAGCAGGATCCGCAATCCGTCGCGGGTCCCAACATCCTGCAGTCCGCTTGACGTGGAATGCAGCCGCAGATCGACGTCGATCGTGCCCTCGATGGGTGCCGGCAGCTTCAGGCCGAGTCCTTCATGCGTCAGCACGCGCTCCGGATTGCCGAGGCGCGTGACCACCACGGCCTGACCAGTGCTGACCGTCACCAGCGAGGAAACCGCCACGGCACCGGCCACAATGACGGCCGCCAGCACATACCGCGTGATCCCTCGCGCCAGCCTGCCGCTGCTGCGCACGACGCCACCCGGAGGGGCGGCCGCGGAGTCCTCGGTGGCCATGCGCGAAGACGAGTTCGTCTGCTGCGCCATTGGCCGGTCCTCAGGGCGTCCCATTCTGTCCCTCGCCCGCCTGCCCGCCCTGCGGCGGCCGCAGGTCGAGTATCGCCATGCCGTGCTGATCCAGCCGTTGATCGACGATCTCCAGTGACGACCTGGCAAGGGCTGTCGTCAGCTTGGCGAAATAGCGCTCCAACAGGAACGCGAGGCCGGTGGTACGGAACGCGGTGTCGTCGGCCTTGCTCTGCGAGCGATCCACCTCCGCCGCGCTGATCAGGTCGCCGGCGACCGCCTGTGCCTTGCTGCGTACATCCTCGGCGTCCCTCAGCGCCACGCTGGCGGCGCTGTTGGCCCGCCCGCGCTCATAGGCAATCTGCGTCGCCGCGTGGATCTCGGCTGCCTGCACGCTGCGATACGCCGCGGCGGCGCCGCCGGGGGGATGCATGGATTCCACCACCAATGCGACGATCTGCACGCCGCTGCGCAGCCGATCGAGCATCGCCTGCACCTCGGCTTGCAGGGTGCTTGCGAGGCGATCCCGGTTCTCGCCGAGCGCGTCGGCAAGCGTGCGTCCGGCGAAGAAGTGGGCGAGCAGCTGGCCCGATGCGATGCGCACCAGTGCGGCGGGCGCCACGGACCCGTAGAGGGCCCGCCGCGCGGACTCATCGTCAAGTCCAATCTGATAGAGCACGCGCAGGCCGACATCGATCGTCTCGAAGCTCTGGCGCCCGCCACCGTTGCTCGCGATGATGTAGGTGCTGTCGGCCGCGGGCGCATCGCTCCACAGGCGGTTCGCAGTGGCCGGCGCCGGGCCGTCGGCGGTCGCGACCTCCGCCGGGGACGCCGCCGCGTCGGTCGAGCCGGTGACAGCCATGGAATGCACGACCCCGAACTCGACGCGCCGCACCCGACCGAACGGCCACGGCAGGATCATGTGCAGGCCAGGGCGCAGCACCGCTTCCGACGCGCCGAACACCTCGTATGAGCCGCGCTCGGTCAGTCCGATGCGCGTGACGCCGCTGAGCACCCAGCAGAACAGCAAGAGACCCAGCAGCACCGGCGGCGCGGCGTTGCGGACGAAGGCCAGTGCCCAGCTTCGCGAGATGTCGAGACCCGCCTGGTGCTTCAAGCGGCGCGCCAGCATGTGCGGGGCGAGCGCGCCCGGGCGGAGCAGGCCAGCGACCACGCTGCCGATCGCCGCCCGCGCTTGCTCCGGCGTAGGCAGTGGCAGGAACCATATGCGCAGCGTGCGCACGGCGAGTTCCGCGGCAACGGCCGACAGGAAGCCGGCAAGTGCAAACCGTACCCAGGCTCCCCACCCGAAGCCGAATCCTGTCGCCGCGCAGAGCACGCTGAGCACGAGGAACGTCAGGACGGGCAGGCGCAGAAGCGCGTCCAGCGGCTCCGCCTCCGGCAGCGAGTCCGTCGGGACGGCGGCGAGTGCGCGTCGGCACAGCATCGACAGAAACGCCGGCAAGAGCAGCACGCCCGCCATCACCGGCCATGCCTGCGGGGCGAGCGGCGGCGCGTTGACCCGCGAGAGCGGCAGATACCAGAGAACGAAGGCGACCGCCGCGGTGCCGAGCAGGATGAGGATGCCCTGCGGCGCGCCGGCGGCGCGGCACACCGGCAAGCGCGATCGGCGCTGGCGCCAGAGCCGTGGCACGCGCCGGAGACGCCAGCGCAATCCGGCCGGCGTCAATGCTGCTCCGTCAGCGGCGTCGCCCGGCCGCCAATGCAGACTTTGCTGCCGTGCCCGGCATATCTGCAGGGTCGCGAGCAGTCCGACGAAGGCCAGCAACAGGGCGGCCACCACAAGCCCGGGCGCGCCGTCATGCGTCAGTCTCGCCAGCGGCGCTGGGGAATTCGGTCGCGCCAGCGACCACAGTGCTGCGCCGAGAACAGCCGCGGCAAGGACAGCCTGGAGCGCCGCGGCGAGAGCAAGCGGCCGGACAACGCCGCGCGCGTGAACGAATTCCGGCTGCGCGCCGAGGTCGAACGATCGCAGGCCGGTATCGGCCGCATCCTGTGGCACAGCTACCTCGTCAAGCGAATTGACGCCCGTCTCGGCGAGAGACCAGCGCGTGCAACGTCGGGGCCGCCCTCATCGAGGGCAGCCCCATGGTCGTAGTCAGACAGGCTCAGTTCCAATCACCGCCGTGGTGGTGATCGCCGCCGTGCTCGCCAGGGTGGTCGTGGTCACCGTGGTCGGGGCCCTGGTGGAAATCGAACATGTCCATCAGGTCGCCGATCGCGGGACTGTTGACGGGCACGTAGGGGTTGACGTCAAGGCTCACCGGGTTCGGCAGGTTGTCGCGCCCGGTCTTCGACACCGGCGGAAGGTGCCAGTTGCGCTCGACGAACTTCAGGAAGGACACGTGGTCGCCATAGACATGCGACACGTGACCGCCCCTGGAGTACGGTGACACCATGATCGCCGGGATGCGGGTGCCGTCACCGAAGAAGTCGAGCGGCTGGATGTAGCCCGAGTCCCAGTACCCGCCACCCTCGTCGAAGGTGATAAGGATGGCGGTGTGCGCCCACAGCTTCGGATTGGCCTGCACGTGCTCAACGATGTTCCTGGTGAACGACTCGAACAGGCTCATCTTGGAAGAGGCGGGATGGCCGTCGAGCAACCCGTCTGGCTTGACGATGGACACCGCCGGCAACGTGTCAGACGCAAGGTCCGACATCAGATCCGTCACGTCCTTCAGATGCTCCGTGCGCTGCGCGGCGTTCGCCATGATCGCCGTTTCATACTGAAACGGATTGCAGATGTTGCAGTAGATGCTGCCGACATCGCTGGTGGGGTTCTTGACGTAGTTGTTCCAGCCGGCGCCATAGTAGCGCCAGGAGACGCCATGCTCGTTGAGCGTGTCGCCGATCGTGCGCACCGGCGAAGGCGGAATGGTGAAGGTGGAGGTGTTCACCGTGCCGTCGCCGAGATAGCCGGGATTGTAGTTGTTGAGGATATAGTATGCGCCCGGCTGGCATTTGGAGGCTGGATGGCTCGGCAGCGCCTTCAGATACTGCAGCACCTGTGCGACGCCCGGCTGGCTCGGATCGGAGCAGTTGCTGTAGCTGCCACCGGAGTAACCGTCCTGCGTCCAGTAGTTGTTGGTACCGGCCTGCGGGTTCGGGTTTTCGATCTGATTCGCGGGAGGGGTAGCGATGCTCCCCTGCCCGTCGGTGTAGTAGATGGCGAGGCCGGTGCCGAGAGCGATGTGGTTGGCGCCCGTGCCACCCTCGATCGACTGGTGGAAGTTGTCGCTGAAGGTGTACTTGTCCGACAGATCTTTCAGGTACGGCACGTCGCCACGCGCCATGTTGTAGAAGCCCATCGAGGTGGAGCCTTCACCCGTGGACTGGTCGTTGAACCCGGCCGGCTGCGCGTTGCCGTTGTTGCCCGCGCCGATCGTCGTTTCGACCCACGGAAACAGGTCGTTCAGGCACCCTGACGGATTGCGCGGGGTAATGTGGGAAACCGCGCAGTCGGTCTGCTGCCACATCTGATAGAAACGGTGCACGGGGCTCGCCGTGTAGGAGTCATATGGCAGCGTGGCGCTGCTGATCGGAAACGGACCGTTCGCGGGCGCGGCCGCATTCGCGATGCGTGTGTCGATCGAACTCGACGGCAGGCCTGAAGCGCCCGTGGTCAGCAAGTGGTAGTCGGCCGGCCGCAGACCATCCTGGATCTGCCCTTCCACCTCGGCAACCGCCGCATCGGTCGCGAAGGGCGGCGGGTTGCTGTCGGAGGCTTTCGACGGTGCGCCGTCCGTCATCGCCGGCGGCAGCTTCGCGTACGGCGTCTTCCGCGATGGAGCCATGTTGAAGGTGCCGGTGACGGTCGCCTGGTACTGCCTCGCCTTGGCAAAGTTGGGGCCGGGCGTACCGTTTTCGTTGACGATGCCTTCCGAGAGCAGGTTGTTCACATGCTCATGGTTGCGCGGCTGATAGGTGGCATAGAGGTGATCGAATGTGCGGTTCTCGCCGATGATGACGATGATGTGCTCGATCGGCGTGGCCGTCGTCATGCGACCGTTCGCCAGCGCCGGCATGGCAGGACCGGCGACGACCGGGGCCATCGTCGCAGCCGTAACGGCTGCGCGCGCCCATAGCTTGTGATTCACTGCAGAGTCCCCCGAGGAGTTATAGCCAAGCGAAATACCGGCTCAGCCCGCGAATGCGTCGCTCGGCCGGTCGGTCAGCGCGCGCATGTTCCGGCGAAGTGCGTCGTGCGTCGACGTCGGCCCGGTTACCCTTTGGTGAAGTTCATCGGAACTCGAACCGAAGTGTGCGTTTTGAGTTCGGAAAACAACGCAATTGGAATTTTCGAATGCGGGATACCAACGTCGAGGACGACCGCGTGCCGCGCCGCGCGCGACGGCGCCGGTGCGCGGGCGCATCTGTGGCAATGGCCGTCCAGTCCATGACCCTGAACGGCTGGTCTGGCTGCGTGGGATCGAGCTGCACAACGGCGCCACGCGCAAACCGCGCGTGGCCGGGGCCAAAGGCGGTGGCAGTGATGCGAACCACGCTCGCATCGGCGTTGGCCTCGGACTGCGGCGACTGGCCCGAGGCGACGGCAAGCGCCTGCGCCACCACGGGATCGGCGGTCGCCGGGTCCGGCGTCTGGTCCAGGTCGAGCGACAGATGCGGGCGCAGACGCTCGAGCACGGTCGGCGTCATGCCGAGCACGCGACCGAGTTCATCGAGGCTCTGCAGCGGCTCGCCGGGCGGCCCGTAGTCGCGGCCGGCAGCGCGGTACGCTGCGGCCCGCGCGCCCGATCCTTGCGGTTCCTCCGACCGCCAGTCGACGATTGCCGCGGCGATTGCTGTGGCGCGGCTGCCGTCCACGCCCACGGCCTGCAGCAACGCCTGCAGCAGCGACGGCGGCGCGGTGTTGGGGTTGACCTTGCCCGTCTCGCTCTCGATCCGCAGATCGACCATGGCACCACCCAACTGCACGCGATGCACGGAGCCATCGGCGGCCCAGTGTCCGCCCGAGACATCGAGCAGGTGGAAGATCGCGTGCTGCACCGCCCCGTCGGCGGCGGCCTCGGCGATCGCGCTGGCGCGCAGGTTGCCGGCGAGCTGTGCCTGCCCACGGCCGATCGCCACCACCGCGCCGACCAGCAGCGCCAGCAGTACAAGCGCAAACAGCACGATCAGCAATGCAAAGCCGTTCTCCGGCGCGCGCGATCGCCGGCTCATCGCCGCGGTCGTGCGTCGGCACGAAAGGCAAGCACCGTCAGTTCCGCGGTGATTGTCTGGCCGGGCGTCGGAGCGGCCGGGTGCTCGGCGCGCAGCGTCAGGTCATCGACGAGCATGCGCGGCGTGGCCTGTTGAATGCCCTGCAGCAGCCGGATCAGCACGGCCCAGTCCGCCGCGACCGACAGGCGCAGCCCGATGCGGCGATACGCGCCCACTTGGGCCGCCGGCAGCATCTCGATGCTGGACGGCGTGAGCCCGGTCGCCGCGGCAATCGCCTGCATCCGCTCCTGCAGACGTGCGCCCGCGACCGGGTCGCTATCGCCCTCCAAAAGGGCGACATGTTCGGCGTCTGGTGGCACTGCGGCCGCCTGGCGGCGCAGTGCGGGCAGCAGCGCCGCAAGCGCCTCCATATGACGCGTGCGTTCACGCTGCACGGCCAGCGCGTCCGCACGGTCGTCATACCAGCCGGCCAGCGGCGCGACGGCGGCAAGCCAGATCGCCGCCAGCAGCAGGCATGTCATGCCGAGCGCAAGCAGCCGCCCGGGCCAGCCCGTCGGCAGGCTCATGTCACCGAGCCGTCCACGGCGCCAGCTCGGCGTGGATTGCCATCACCTCGGCAGGCGGGTTGGCGATGCGCGTCACCGGCGCGGCAAAGGCGGCGTTGCGAATCAGCGGGCTCGCCGCGAGCGCGGGGATGAGCTGCGCCGCGTTGGTCGACACGCCGTCCAGATCAAGCTGGCCCGCGCGCAGGCGCAGATCGTTCAGATACGTCCCGTCCGGCAGCAGATCGGTCAGCATCGCGAGGACCTGCAATGCGTCGCCCACGCGGGCCTGCTCACCCGCGAAGACGTCATCGTCGGGCGCCTGCGCCGCGAGCTTGCGCCGCAGTGCCTGCGCCTGCGCGACCTGGGGCTGCAATGCCGCGATCCGCTGCGCCAGCGACCCCGCCTCCTGCGCCTGCCGGATGAACGGCATTGCAATGGCCCCCAACCCGAGGCACGCGGCCGCCGCAACCGCCAGCACCTTGCGTCCGGGTCGGGGCACCGGCGGCGGCCGCAGCGGGACCGTGCGGGGCGCGCCTGCCGCGTCCGGTGCTTCCAGCCATTCCGGCGCAACTCCAGACCGCGACAGCGCGTCCAGCACCGGTGCCAGCGCCGCGCGCGGCAACAGAAGCAGTCGCAAGTGCAATTGCCTGCGCACCACGTCACGCAGGTCCACCCGCCACGAGAAGAACACCTGCTCGGCCGTGAACGGCGTCAGACGGTCCATCTCGTACCGAAGCATCGAGCCCAGGGCCCGCTCCGCCGCCAGCGGCAACGCGATGGGCCGTTCCAGCAACGCCATTGCCGGCATGCGTAGCACCAGCGGCGCCCGGACTGCCGCGGCCGCCATGCGCACTGCGTCCAAGCCGGCCACATCGAGGCCGACGAGGCCGCGCGCAGTCTCCCGTCCGCGGCGGCGCATGACGAGCGCAAGCTGCCGTACCGGCGCGGCTGGAACGTCGACGATCAGCGCATCCGCCGGCCTGTCGCCCGCACGGCGCAGACGCAGCGGCAGCAGCTCGCGCATCCGCTGCAGCCACCACATCAGAACCTCATTGATCATCGGGGTTCCGTCCGCCCGCGTCCCGGTGCGCAGCGCCTGCCACGGCGCAGCTCAACCCGGACGCGGCGCGCGCCGCGGCGCGACGACGATGTCAGGCCAATGGCGCGCCTCCTGCTGAGAGAAGACGATGCGAATGCGCACGCGCCCGGGTAGCACAGGCCCGCTCCAGTGATCACGCCAGCCCCACGGCGCGGCGCGCGGCCAGTACGCCAGCCGCAAGCGATCCACATCCGCAAGCAGTGCAACCTCCCGTGGTCGTGGCGATGGTCCGAAACGCCGCTCGTGCCGGTGCGGCGTCCAGCGCAAGAGCAGCCGATGCCGGGCATCGACGGCCAGCACAATGTCGGTCGGCCCGGACGGCCCCGACCCCGCCCGCTGCGGCAGCGTTGCAGTGAACCGCAAGTCGCTTTTGCTGCCGAGCACATCCGGCGCCGCGGTGGTGCTGCCGGGGTCCATGTCCTCGACGAGGCGGCGCAGCGCACGGTCGATGGCGTCAAGGTCGCCATAGGCGCGCAATTCCCGCGCCTGGGCCGTCCAGGCCTGCAGGCCCAGATGCACGCCGTCGACAAGCAGCACCAGCAGGAGACCGAGCACCGCGAGTGCGACGAGGGTCTCCAGCAACGTGAACCCGCGATCGCCATCCAGCCTCATGGCGTCGCCGGAGGTGCTGCGCCAACGCGCTCCGTGATCAGTCTGACGTCACGCTTGCGCCGCCCGTCGTTCCAGGAGATCGCAATGCCGACAGCGTAAAGCGCAATCCGTGGGCCGCGTCGCGTCGCCGCCTCCTCGCCGCGCGCGATCGGGGCGAATGCCACGGGCTCGATCTGGGCGTGCCAGGTGAAGCCGCCGCCGTCATCGCCCTGCTGTGTTCCCGCCGTCAACGCGATTCCGTGCCCGATCGCCGCCAGGCGCGAGCGTGCGTGCGAAAGTGCCAGCTCATAGCGTCCGGCTTGCTGTGCAGCACGCAACCCGCTCAACGCCGCCTCGCAGAATGCGCTGAGCGCCAACGCGGCAATGGCGAACGCCACCAGGACTTCGAGCAGCACGAAGCCGGGCGGGCGGCGCGCTAAGCCGATCCGCCTCGTGGTGCGGCCCGATCTGTCCATCTGCCGTCGGCCAGGTTGCACAGCGGCCGGGGCGTACCGCACGGCCGGGCAGAATGCCATGCCGCGCCGCATGACCTTTTCATGACGCCAGGGATGCCCGACGCGGCGCGGCGATGCGAGCGGGTTGGCAATCCCGGGTTTCTCCGAACCCGCGAAGCTGGGCGACCCAAGCGTGGCGCAACAGCTCTGACGCGAGTGCGTGAACGCCCTCTCCCGGGAGTTGACGTCGAAGGGCTTCGCCGAACCCCGCAAGCCCGGCTTTGGCGCCAGCGCAAAGCTGCGTAGAGAGGGTGCGCCAACCAGCGCGATTCCCGAGGCTGTGTTGACGATCATCGCATCGCCGCTCGCGCAGAGTCGCAATGGCGGATCGCGTCTGCAGGATCGGCGCGACAAGATCGACGTCAATCATGGCCGGGAGCTCGGCCTCGAAGGTGCTCTCAAGGCGTTCGGCCGCTGCTTCAGCGTCTCCAGATCGCGGCACGCCCGGATGCAGCGAACGCGAAACGGCGACACCTCGGTGCCACGCTTCTTCAATTCGTTGCCCGCCTGGCCTGCGTCCCTCTACGTGATCCACGCCAAACGGGGCAGGGTTGCCCTGGAGGAAGATCGGGTGGGACAGAAGCACGACACGCCGGAAGGGAGTGTCGCGAAGCCGGGTGTGGTTCGACAGGCCGCAACTGCGCTCATTGAACGGTTTGCCACATCCGCAGCCGCGGACCGTCGGTATCCCTGCGACGTACGCTCCGTCTCGCCCGCCGATCCGCACTCCGCGCACCGCATTGCAGCCGCCCCGCCTCAGAATGCAAGATGAACACATCGACTCCCGTCGCCAGCCAGAAGAATGTCGCTCGGCGCGAACCCAGACAGAACCGATTTGGGCTCCCCCGCACCGATTTGGGCTCCCACGCGGGGACGGGCAGTCGCCATCGGTCTGTTCGAGCTGCTCTTGGCAGCGACGGGTCGCTCAAGCAATCGGCGTGCGGGCCGTTGCGCCTCACAGCCGTTGAACGCGTGGTGGGTGCGACAGGGATTGAACCTGTGACCCCCGCCGTGTGAAGGCGGTGCTCTCCCGCTGAGCTACGCACCCGCCGCGTCCACGCCCCGCATAGGTCGGCGGCTTCCGCGCTGTCAAGCGGCCCGGGGCGGGTTGCGCCCGCCCCGGTTCGGGCCAAGTATGCGGCATGATGCCGCGTCTGGCCGCGCTCCTTGTGCTGCTGCTGCCCGGCGCCGTGCGTGCGGAGCCGGGGTCGGTCACGATCCGGCTCACCTACGAAGGCTACGCCTCGGGGCTGCACGCGCTCTCGATCACGAGCGACCTCACCCTCGGCAGTGACGGCTACCGCATCGCGATGAGCGGGCACACGGCCGGGATGATCGGATTCCTCTACCATGCCCGCTGGCGCACCGTGAGCGAGGGCACCTGGGCGGGCGCCGGCATCGCGCCGCGGCTCTACGACAATGCCGGCACGTTCGGCGGCGAGCCGCGACATGTCGAGATCGCGTTCCACCACGGCATGCCGGACCTGCTGGTGCTGGATCCGCGGGACGACCACGAGCACGAACCGGCGCCGGTTGGCCTCGCCGACCCGAGCATCGACTCGCTGGCGCTCAGCGCGCTGCTGATCCGGCAGGTGGCGAACGACGGCACCTGCGGTGGCAGGCTGACGACGTTCGACGGACGGCAGATCCAGATCGTCACACTGCAGAGCCGGGGCCCCGAGATGCTGGCGCCCACCGACCGCTCGTCGTTTCGCGGCGCGGCCGAACGCTGCGACGTGAACGGGCAGGTGATCGCGGGCTTCGAGCGGGACGATCCGGCGCGCACGCGCACCATCCTCCACGATGCGATGTGGCTGGGCCCCGTCGTCGCCGGCGCGCCTAACCTGCCCGTGCGCATGAACGCGACCACGCGCCATCTCGGCCACACCACCCTCTACCTCACCGGGGCCACGGTGATCGACGGTGGCACGCGCACCGCCAGCAAACCCTGAGTCCGGCGCCGGACGCGACGCCGCGGAGCGGCCTGGAGCATGATGACCGGAGGCGGAATCGCCGGAGGTCTGAATCATGCCCTCAAATCAAAGACCTGGAACGCGTTGAGTGGGCGCGAGCGAACTCATCCCGTTCTAGACCTCGATCAGTTCGGCGTGCCCGAAGCCCTTCGTGTAGTCGAGCAGCGAGATCACGTGTGGCGTGATGCGCAGGAACACGAAACTGTCGAGGTCGGGCGGCGGCATCTGCTGCAGCTGCGGAAACTTCTGGCTCATCAGTGCGCCAATGCGCTCGATCTCGGCCGGGTCGCTCACCACCGCCGCCGTCGCGCCCATCGAAAGGCCCTGGATCTTCCCCCAGTCGGCGTCCTCGTGGTCGATCGTCAGCGAGACCTTGTTGCTGAACATGATGTTGAAGAGCTTCTGGCTGTCGCTGCCGACGCCCACGTACAGCGTCAGGCCCTCGTTCACATAGCCGACCGTCGTCGCCTGCGGAAACCCGTCCGAGCGCACCGTCGCCAATGTCATGACGTTGTGGCTCCTGATCAGCTCATCGATCAGCCGCCGCTGGCTCACGTCCATCACCCTGGCCTCCTCGACCCGCGCTCGGGCGCGGCACAATAGACAGTCTGCGCGGGAGAATCTTGCGCTCCGTTGACCTCGATCAATGGCGCCATACGGCGCACGGGTGCGCCGGGCGGCCTGACAAGCCGCGTCTGCCCGGCCTAATGTGGCGCAAAGCCGACCGACCGGGAGGAAACGCAATGCTGATCGGCCTCGACCCGCTGCTCACGCCCGACCTGCTGCACGCACTCGCGTCCATGGGGCATGGCGACACGATCGTGCTCGTGGATGCCAACTATCCAGGCACTCGCGGGCGGCGCACGCTCGACCTTGCCGGGGTGGACGTGGTGCAGGCGCTGGCCGCCGTGCTGCGCGTGCTGCCGCTCGACAGTTTCGTGCCCGCACCGGCGCAGACGATGCAGGTGGTGGGCGATCCAACCGCCGAGCCGCCGGTGGTCGCCGCCATGAACGCGGCGCTGCGGGCCGCCGGCCATCAGCCCGCCGCCACCCTCGAGCGCCACGCCTTCTACGCCGCCGCCGAACAGGCCTACGCGGTCGTGCGCACTCGCGAGCGGCGGTTCTACGGCAACATCGTCCTCACCAAAGGCGTCATCCCCCCGGAGGCTCCATGAGCAAGCGCTTCATCCCCCACGGGCCGCTCGGCATGGGCGGCGCTCCGCTTGGCAACCTGTTCACCGCGATCCCGGACGCGGTCGCGACCGCGACGATCGAGGCGGCGTGGGACTGCGACATCCGCCACTTCGACACCGCCCCCCACTACGGCGCCGGGCTGTCGGAACGTCGGGAAGGCGCGG
>JAFKFJ010000232.1:0-497 GCA_017307335.1 Alphaproteobacteria bacterium
CTGTCCGGCGAGACGATCCAGGAATTCCCGGTCGGGGTCGCGTCGGCCGGGCTTTCGGGGCTTGCCGTGACACCGGACGGGAGCGTGTGGTTCGGCATGCTGCGCGCGGGCAGCCTGGGGCGCCTGCGCAACGGGCAGGTCGTCCGCTTTCCGCTGCCGCGCCCGCACGCGCGGCCCTACACCGTCGCCGCCGATCGCGACGGCAACGTCTGGTATGCCGACATCAGCGGCTATGTCGGCATGCTGCCTGTCCGCGACGCGCGGCAGTAGCGCGGCCGATGGAAGGCGACCGGCCGCTCGCGCTGCAGGAGCCGGAGCAGGCGGCGGGCCCGGCCGCCTCGCCCCATGCGCCGCTGCTTGTGGGCGCGGCATTCGCCGGGGGTGTTGCCGCGCTTCCGCTTCTGGCCGCGCCGCTGATCCCGACCGTGCTGCCGGTGCTTCCGGCGACGGGCCTCGCCGGGGCGCTGCTGCTCGCCGCCGCGGGCTTCGCCGGCGCG
>JAFKFJ010000232.1:574-22626 GCA_017307335.1 Alphaproteobacteria bacterium
TGGCCGGCGCGTGGATGCTGCAGGAGGCCCGCGCCGGTCGCGCCTGGCTCGCAGGCTGGCCGCAGCCGGCGCTGGCGATCGGCGTCGGGGCGATCGTCGCGAGCGTGATCCTTGCTGCCTGGCAGGCGCCCGCTATGCCCTCGCCGAACCTGCTGGCCGCGGCGGGTGCCGGCATGGTCCTGCTCGCGTTTCCCGTGCTCGTGCTGGAGCGCTTCTGCAGCGCCCTGCCGGCCGCTTCGCTGCGCGAGAGCGCCGACCTCGCCGCATTGCTGCGCGCGGTGCTGGTGGTCCAGCTCGGCCTTGGACTGGCCCTCCTGCTGCAGGCCGGCGGCTTCGCGCCGGCCGGTGCGCTCGCCCGCGTGCCGGCCGTTCTGGTCCTCTTGCTGGCAGCGGAATTCGTGCTCCGCGGGATCGCGGCCTGCTTCCTCCCGCGACCGTCTCTGCCCGCCGCCCGCCCGGTCGCGCGCAGCCTGCTCGCCAGCGCACTCCGCCGCCGGGCCGCCAGGATCGCGGCGCTGCACGAGGCGCTGGGGCGGCAGTTCGGCCTCGACCTCCGACGCAGTTGGGCGCTTGGATTCATCGGCCGGGCCCTGCTGCCGGCTGGGCTGGCGCTGGCGGTCCTCGCCTGGGGCCTGACCGGCATGGTGTCGCTGCCGCTCGACCAGCGCGCGGTCTATGAGCGGTTCGGCCGGCCGGTGGCGGTGCTCGGGCCGGGGTTGCATCTGCACCTGCCATGGCCGTTCGGCGTTACCCGGCGGATCGAGAACGGCGTGCTGCACGAACTGGCGCTGGTCGACGCGGCGCCGGACCGCGCGCCCGTGCCGGTCGGGGCGGAAGCTCCGCCGCCGCAATCCGCCGATCGTCTCTGGGACCGCGCGCACCCGGGCGAGGCGACGTACCTGCTCGCCAGCGCCACCGCCGCCGGCCTGGGGTTTCAGAGCGTCAACGTCGATCTGCGGCTGATCAGCCGCGTGGGCATGACCGACGCCGCGGCGCGGCAGGCGGCCTATGGCATCGCCGACCCGGACGCCCTCGTCCGCGCCACGGCCGGCCGCCTGCTCGCACGGTATTTTGCCGCGCGCACGCTCGCCGGCGTGCTCGGTGACGACCGCCGGGGCTTCACCGAGACCTTCCGTGCCGACCTGCAGGCCGAATTGGACCGGCTGGGCGCCGGGACGGAGATCGTGGCCGTGGTGGTCGAGGCGATCCATCCGCCGGCGGCGGCGGCCGGCGCCTGGCATGGCGTGCAGGCCGCCGGCATCCGGGCAGGGGTCGCCGTCGCCGACGAGACCGGGGCGGCGGCCAAGACGCTCGCCGCGGCCCGGATCGATGCGACGCGGAACGCCGATGCGGCCGACGCCGCAGCGGCGGAGCTGGTTGCGGAAGCGAAGACCGACGCCACGCTGTTCACGGCCGACCGTGCCGCCGACGCCGCCGCGCCCGCCGTCTATGGCCTCGAACGCTGGCTTGCGCGGCTGCGCGCCGCGCTCGGCCGGGCACAGTTGCTGGTGATCGACCACCGGCTGCAAGGCGCGGCAGCACCCACCCTCGACCTGCGCGGCCTCGCGCCGCCGGCGGCAACGCCGCCCTGAGCGGGAGTGTACCATGCATTTCCACCGCCATGACCACGATCACCAACACGGCGCGGAGCACGCAGCCCTCGATGAGCCGGGGCCCCCGCGCCGTTCCGGCGCGGCGCTGCGGCTCGCGCTCGCGGCGGTCGTCGCGGGCGTCTTCGTGGTCGCGGCGTGCCTGGTCCTGGTCGACCCGGGCGAGGGTGTGGTGATCACCCGCTTCGGCAAGCCGGTGCGGGTCGTCACCAGCCCCGGCCTGGTCTGGCGCCTGCCGCCCCCGGTCGACACGGTCACGCGGGTCGACCTGCGCCTGCGCACCACCTCGACGGGATTGCAGGATGTCGGCACCCGCGACGGCCTGCGCATCCTCGTGCAGGCATATGCCGCCTGGCAGGTGCCGGCCGAGGGCGAGCGGATAGCGCAGTTCCTGCGCGCGGTGCGCAACCAGCCCGACGAGGCGGCGGAGCAGTTGCGCAGCTTTCTGCGCTCGGCGCTCGAAATCGCGGCCAGCAGTTTCGAGCTCGGCGCACTGGTCAACACCGATCCGGCGAAGGTCCGGCTTGCGCAGTTCGAAGCGGAGTTGCGTGGCCGGCTCGAGGCGCAGGTTCTCAGCACCTACGGCGTCGGCCTGCGCCAGGTCGGCATCGAGAGCCTGACCCTGCCGGCCGAGACCCTGGCGGCGACGGTCGCGCGCATGCGTGCCGAGCGGCAGACCGAAGCGACCCAGCGCATGGCCGAGGGCGACCGGATCGCCGCCGAGGTTCGCGCGGCGGCCGAGCGCGACGGCCGGGTGACCGTTGCCCACGCGCGCGAGGAAGCCGCCGCGGTGGACGCCCGCGCCCGGGTCGAAGCCGCCGGCATCACCGCCCGTGCCTACGCCGAGAACCCCGAACTCTACGTGATGCTGCGCTCCTTCGACACGCTTGATGCCGTGGTGGGGCAGAATGCGCGCCTCGTTCTGCGCACCGACGCGGCCCCGTTCCGTGCCCTCGTGGATGGGCCGGCGGGCGGCGGCAACCCGCCATGACCGGTCCTGCGGCGGGCGATGGCATGGATGGGGCGTGGACCCAGGCGATCCGCCTTGCCTTCGGCTTCCTGTTCGCCGCGATCGGCGTGCTCGCGCTGGCCTGGGCCGGCTCCAACCTGCGCCTTGTGCCGCCCGATGCCCGGGCAGCGGTGCTCCGGCTGGGAACGGTTGCCCGCATCGCCGGCCCGGGGCTGCTGCTTGCATGGCCGCGGCCGTTCGAGGAGGTTGTCCTGCTGCCCGGCGCGGATCGCCAGATCGAACAGCCGGTCCGGCGCTTCGGCGGCACCCCGGTGGCACTGACCGGCCAGCCGCCGGAATTTCAGGTCAGCCCGGACGCGCGCAGCAACGCCGCATTCCTGTTGACGGAGGAGACCGCCCTCGTCCACCTGCGGGCGACGCTGTTCTATCGCATCAGCGACCCCGCCGCCTTCCTGCTGGCGGCGGCGCACGTCCCCGCGGCGCTCGACCGCCTGTTCGCGGCCAGCGCCGTGGCGGTGTGTGCGAGCCGCGGCCTGAACGACATCCTGGTGGCCCAGCCGGGCACCGCTGGCGGCACGACAGCCGCCGCCAGCCGCGAGACGTTCCGGACCGACCTCGTGCGCGAGACCAACCGCCGCCTCGCTGCGCTCGCCCAGCAGGGGGCGGGGCTCGGGGTGCGGATCGACCGGATCGACGTGGCCGTGGCCCTCCCCGGGGGCGCGAAGGCGGCATTCGATCGCATCCTGACGGCGAGCCAGACCGCCAACGCCGCCATCGCCGAGGCCCGCACGGACGCCGCGCGCACCGCGCTCGCCGCGACGCAGCAGCGCGAGCGCATCCTGGCCGAGGCCGCGGCCGGCGCCGCGGAGCGTCGCGCCGAGGCCACGGCTGCCGCCGCGCCGGTGATCGCCCTGGCCGGCCAGATGCACGGCGGCGCCGGGGTTGCGCAGGCACGTGCGCTCTATTTCCGGCGCGCGGGTGCCCTGCTGCGCCGGGCGCAGGCGGTCTACGCGGTCGATCCGCAGGGCGCAGAGCTGTTGCTGCCCGGCCCAGGCGCGGGCGCGCCGCGGTGAGCACCCCACCGCTGCCGAACGGTGTGCTGCTCGACCGGGCGGAACGGCGCCGCCTCGGCATGCAGCTTTCGGTCGCACTGCTAGTGGGCGGGCTGCTGCTCCTGAACCTCGCGCTGCGCGCGCTGGCGCCCGAGCAGGCGGATGTCGCCGCGCTGGTCGCCGGTGTCGCGGCCGCGCTGGTCGCCGTGCCGGCCTTCGCCGCGGCCTGGCACAGCCTGCGCCATCCCGACCTGCATGGTGTGACCGACATCCTCGTTGCCCTTGCCCTGGCGGCCGCCTGGGCGGCGGGCGAACTGGTCACCGCCGCGCTGCTGCCGATGGTGATGATCCTGGGTCATGTCCTGGAGGAGCGCTCCCTGCTCGGCTCGCGCGAGGCGATCGGCGCCCTGGGCCGGCTCAGCCAGGCCCGCGTGCGGCGGCTGCTGCCGTCCGGCGAGGAAGAGGACGTGGCGGCGGCGATGCTGCACCCGGGCGAGCGGGTGCGGCTGCGCGCGGGCGATCTCGTTCCGGTGGACGGGGTGGTAGAGCATGGCCGCGCCAGCCTGGACACTGCCTCGCTGACCGGCGAATCGGTGCCCGAGGAGGTCGGGCCGGGTGCCGCGGTACTGGCCGGCGCAATCGATCTGGACGGCGTGCTGACCGTGACCGTCACCCGCACCGGTGCTGCGACCACGCTGGGCCGGGTGGTTGCGCTGATGCGGGCGGCCGAGCGCGCCAAGCCGCCGGTCAGCCGACTGCTTGAGCACTACGCGGGGCGGTACCTCGTGCTGGTGCTGCTGGCTGCCGCGGGGCTGTGGTTCGCCACCGGCAGCACCCCGGCGGCGCTGGCGCTGCTGGTCGCCTCCTGCCCGTGCGCCCTCGTTCTCGCCACCCCGGCGACCGCGGTTGCCGCCATCGCGGTTGCGGCGCGTCACGGCATCCTGGTGAAAGGCTCGGCCTTTCTCGAGCACCTGGCGACCATAGACAGCCTGGTGCTGGACAAGACCGGCACGGTGACCCTGGGCGCGCTGCGGCTCGCATCCGCGCTGCCGGCCCCGGGGGTCGAGGCAAGGGAGCTACTGGCCACCGCCGCCGCCCTGGGCGCGGCAAGCCGGCACCCGGTCAGCCGCGCCCTGGCCGGCGTGCTCACGCCCGCCGCGGCGGCCGAGGCCGTGCGGGAAATGCAGGGGCTGGGCGTGGTCGGCACCGTATCAGGCGAGGCCGGAGCACTCGGGCGCCCGGAGCTGCTTGCCGAACTGGGTGTCCCCGCCCCGGCACCGCCGCCGCATGACGGGCCGGTCGCCGGCGCGGCGCGGGGCGGGCGGTTTCTGGGCTGGCTGCTGCTCGCCGACGAGCCGCGGCCGGAAGCGTGCCAGGCGCTGGCCGAGCTCAGGGCGCTCGGACTCGGGCGGCAGCTTCTGCTGACCGGCGACCGGGCCGCGGTGGCCGAGCGCGTGGCGCGGTTCCTCGGCATCGGGGAAGTGCGGGCGGAGGTGCTGCCAGCGCAGAAACTGGAGGCCGTGCTGTCACAGACCCGTGCCGGGTTCCGGCCGCTGGTGGTGGGGGACGGGATCAACGACGCACTGGCACTGCGCGCCGGCGCGGTCGGTGTCGCCATGGGTGCTGCCGGCACCGATGTGGCGCTGGCCTCCGCCGACATCGTTCTGATGACCAGCGACCTGCGCCGGCTTGGCACCGCGATCCGGCTGAGCCGCCGCTGCCGGCGCACCATCCACGTCAATGTCGGGCTTGGACTCGGCTGGACGCTGGCACTCGTCGCGCTAGCGGCGACCGGGGCGCTTGGCCTGCAGGGAGCGTTGATCGCGGCCGTGCTGCACAACGCGGGCACCTTGGCGGTGATCGCCAATGCCGGGCGCCTGCTACGCTTCGACGAGGTCGAGGCGGGCCAGCCCGTTCCGACGCCCGGCCACGTCCCCGGCGTCGCCCCGGCGATGACGCCGATGCCGCACTCCCCCTGAATGCCACGGGCTGCCGGGCCGGCATCCGTCGGTAGTGCAGGGCACGATGGCGGCCGGCGCGGTCGCAGAAACGGCGACTTCGCGGCGACCGCGCCTGAATTCGACACGCGTCTCGAGGAAGGGTGCGACGACCCGTGGGAGTCCCCCTCTGTCGGAACCCTTGCCCCCATCGACACAACCCACGCCTGCGGGCGACTGACAGCCAAATCTACCCCTGATTGGCGGTTCCGGCGCTAAATGCCGAGACACGGCAAGCCGGGTTTGAGCTGCCCGGACAAACCTGGGGCGCAACGGCGACAGGTGAGGACGGGGGCGGCAGGGAGAGCTCATGACAGAGGCGGTCGCGCAGGCCGACGCCACCGGGGCACAGGCCGCGAAGGCAGCGGAGTTCGAACGTGCTGCCGAGCTTCGTCGGCGTGGGGCGCCGCTGGAGGCGGAAGCCGTCTATCGCCGGATCCTGGCTCACGATCGCGACGCACTGCAGGCGCTGCTCGGCCTGGGCCACTGCGCCCAGCAGCGCGGCGACCGCGCCGCGGCGCTGGAGTGGTTCGAGGCGGGCGCCGCCCGCCATCCGGCGAACCCCTGGCCCCACCTCTACGCCGGCAACGAGCTGCGCCTGCTGGGCCGCAACGCGGAGGCGGAAGCGAGCTACGGCCGGGCGCTGAATGCGGCGGAGGCTGGGCCGGCGCGGCTGCAGTGCCTGCTCGGCCTGGGCCACTGCGCCCAGGCGCGGGGCGACCATGCTGCGGCGCTGGCGCAGTTCCAGGCGGCCGCGGCGACCGATGCCGACGAGCCATGGCCGCATCTCTATGCCGGGGAGGAGCTGCGCCAGCTCGGCCGCATTGCGGAGGCCGAGGTGGAATTCCGGCGCGCTCTCACCGGCGACGGACCGTACCGCATGCACGCCCTGCTGGGCCTCGGCCATTGCGCCCAGGCCCGTGCCGATCACGACGAGGCGCTCGCCTGCTTCCAGGCAGCGGCCGCCGCCGGGCCGGCGAACCCGTGGCCGCAGCTCTATGCCGGGCACGAACTGCGCCATCACGGCCGCGCCGAGGAAGCTGCCGCCGCATACCGGCGGGCGCTCGAGGGCCAGGAGGCGCCGGTGCGGATGCACGCGCAGATCGGGCTCGGGCTGCTGGCGCGCGAGCGAGGGGCGCGGGACGAGGCGGCGGCGCTGTTCGAAAATGCCGCTGCGATCGACCCGGCGCATCCCGCCCCCCGGCTGGAACTGGCCGCCGAACTGCGCGACCGCGGCGAGGCCGAGCAGGCGCGCCGGATCGCGGAGGAAATGCTGGCGCACAACCCGCGCGACATCGCCGCCTGGAACAGCCTCGTGCAGACGCATCAGAGCGTGGGCGCGTGGGAGGGGGCGCTTGAGGGGCTGCGCCGGGTGGCGGAGGTCGATCCCGACCGGGCCGACACCTGGGTCGACCTCGCGCTGGCCGAGCGGCGGCTGCGACGGCCGGATGCTGCCGTCGCGAGCCTGGAGCGGGCGCTCGCCTGCACGCCGGATCACGCACGCGCCCTGGAGAATCTCGGCGAGCTGGCGCGGCTGACGCGCGATTTCGACAAGTCGGTTGAATTGTTCCGCCGCGCCGCCGCCGCCCACCCGGACAAGCCATGGCCGCGCATCGGGCTGAGCCACACGCTGGCGGATCTCGGGCGGCTGGCGGAGGCGATGGAGGTTCTGGACGCGGCGGAGGACCGGCTGCCCCCGGGCGATGCGGCGCGGCCGGGGATCATGGCCAAGCGGGTGGAGCTGCTGCGCCGCGCGGGACACTGGACCCGGGCGCTGGACCTGGCGCGGCGCAGCGGCGGGACGTGGCCACGGCACTTCGGGCTCTGGGTGCAGCGCTTCATGGTGGAGATGCTGGGTGGCGACCCGGACTCGGTCGCTGCGTGCCTCGACGCCGCGCCCGCGGACACGCTGCAGGACCGCGCCCGGGTGGAGCAGTTCCGCGGCCAGGCCGCCGAAGCCCGGTGGGAGCTCGACAATGCGGTCGTGCACTACGCGCGGGCGCTGGAGCAGACCCCGAACGATGCCTGGAAGCACCAGAATATGGCGCGCGCGCGCCTGCTGCGGCTCGAGCTGGCGGAGGCGCGGGCGCATCTGGAGACGATGGTGCGGCTGGATGCGGACTTCGCGACCCTGATGGGCCGGCTGCCCCGCGTGTCATGGACGCATTACGGCGAGATCCTGAACGAATTCGCGCTCGACAGCGCAGTGCCGGCCGCGCGGCGCGTGCTGGAGGGGCGGCCGGCGGCGGAGCGGATCGCGCCGCTGCTGGCGGTGATCCAGGAATTTCCGGACTCGACGGCCGCGGCCATCGCGCTGCTGATCGCGCTGCGGCAGGCGGGGCGGCTGGCGCGGCCGGACGCGCGCGGGCTCTCGCCCATTCCGCGGACCATCGCCCAATACTGGGACAGCCCCGCCCCGCCGCCCGACGTGCGGGCGCTGATGCGCACCTGGCAGGACTGGCACCCCGACCATGCGTTCGAGCGGTTCGACGACGCGCGGGCGCAGGCCTTCCTGGCCGACACCTACGCCCCCGACGTGCTGCTGGCCTACCGGCGTGCGCGGGAGCCGGCGCAGAAGGCGGACCTGTTCCGGCTGGGCTGGCTGTTCGCCCGTGGCGGCTTCTATGTCGACTGCGACGACCGCTGCCATGCGCCGCTGACCGACGTGGTGCCGGCGACCGCGACGCTGGCGCTGTATCAGGAGGACCTGGGCACGCTGGGCAACAACGTCATCGGGACGGTGCCGCAGCATCCGCTGTTCGGCCGCGCGCTGGACCTGGCGGTGGCGGCGGTGAACGCGGGCGGCGGTGACGGCGTTTGGCTCGGCACCGGTCCCGGCCTGCTGACGCGTGCCTTCGCCGAGATGCTGGCGACGTCGCGCCTCTCCTGGTCCGTCTGGCTGGAGCGCGTGGCGGTGCTGGACCGGGGCGAGATGTATCGGGCGGTGGAGATGCACTGCTTCGCCGGCTACAAGGTGACGGAGCGGCATTGGAGCCAGACCGGGGCGAGGCGGCGGGGCGCGAGCCCGGCCGCGACATCCTTGCGGTCAGCTGCTCCGAATTGAGGGGCGTGTCTGGATCGTTCGGCGCCCCATGCACGGAGTGCAGGAATGAGGTTGTATTGCATGAAGCGAACCAAACGTCTGTTTGAGCAGCTGACAGCGAAATCTCGGCGGACAGGAAGGCCTTCACGATACGGTGCAGCTTTCCTTTCAGCAACCGCCGCCCTGTGGGTTTCGACTCCTGCCAATGCCGCATCGCCGTCGCCGGCAAACGGCGCGCCGCCAACCGTGTCTGCAACCCTCACGGGGCGCGCGGAGGTCGTGTTCGATACCAAAGCCAGCGCATGTGAAAAGATTGATATACCCGATGGCCCCGCCCGCGCATTTCGCGACTACAGCGGGCAGGTCCATCTGATCTCGCCGATGTACGTGGCCCGCGCGATGGTTGGACCGAGCCTGAGCACGGTAAAGCACGATTGCCGCGTGATATTCCGCTCTGCAGACGATCCAGATCCCAGTCATTTTAACGACCGTAGCTGGCTGATGTCATTTTATACCCTAGACGGTCGTCGATTAGCAGCGTTGGTGCACACTGAATACCATGGTTGGTCGCATTCGGGCATGTGCGACGATCCCAAGATCGGGTGGCCAGAGCGAGGCAATTGCTGGTGGAACACCATCACATTTGCCGAGTCGAAGGACGGTGGCTACTCATTTGCGGCGGCTCCGGCCCCTGCGAATCTTGTAGCTAGCGTTCCCTATCGCTACGAACGGAGCAATCGTTTGGGCGCCTACGGCTACTGGGGTCCGTCAAACATCGTCCATTCTGGTACCTATTATTACGCAATGATTAACGATTGGCCGCATATGGCACAAAAATATGGGGCCTGCCTGATTCGGACGACGGATGTATTCGATGCGAAATCGTGGCGCGCATGGGACGGGAGAGCGTTTACCATACGGTTCGTCAATCCCTATGGCGATGCACGAGAACCGGCGACGGATCACGTGTGCTCGCCGGTTTTGCGCGGCGATGCCGAAAGCTTGGTAGTCGATGAGAAGACCGGCTACTTCGTCGTCGACCAGTTTACAAAGGATGGCCGCTTCGGACATCCAGGACTGTACCTAACTGCGTCCCGAGACCTCATCCATTGGTCGAAGCCAAGCTTGGTCGCTTCCACCTATGATCTGCAGCAAGAGGATCACGGTAGCGGAATCTATATATACTTTTCACTTATTGATCCATCATCTACCGACCGCAATTTTTCGACTATCGGAGATTCTACTTATGTCTACTATGTGCGCATCGAAAGTAAACACTCGCCCTACGTGCGCACGCTTATACGGCGCAAGATCAACATTCGGATAGGCGAATAGCTAAATCGCGCGCGCGGAAGGAGTCCGTGTCGTCCGACCAGGGGCAATTCGCGAGCAACTTTGGGAAGTCGCGCGACCGCGGTAGTGACGGGCGCCCCCCTGGACACACAGGGCGGCGCGCCCGCCGCTCCACGACCCGGTCGATGTCGGCGACCATCAGCGCGCCTTGCCGCGTTGTGGGCGTCGTGCCGGGGAGGCGGGACGCTGCCCTCTCCCGGCACGATATCGGCTTGGCCGTCGGCGACCGCTCAAGCGCCACCCGTCCACCAACCCCATGTTGCTAAGCGAGCTTCCGGAATATACAGGACGGCGGCGCGGGTTGACCGGTAGGCCTATTTTCGCGGCCGAATCTTTTGACGAAGCCACTACTATCTATATCCACGATCATATCTTCATAGCGAACGGACCACGTCGTATCCAGGAAATCAAAATTGGAATTAGCAATGACCAATAGGCCGCCCACTTGAAGATTGCGATCGAGCACTGCCAGACCGCTCTCAAATACCCGAAACGGATAGAGAGACGATATATCTTCGAGATTTTGTGAAGCTGGCCATCGGCAAAACACACTCATTGCGAAAATCAGCGAGTATGGCCCGTTTGCTTGGATATTGTCGTCCGTGCTGAGGTAGTACTTGATATTCTTCGCGTCAGCACTCTTGGATTTTGCGATTCCTAAGATCTTTTGATCTATATCAACACCGATTATCTTTGACTTTGGAAAATATAACTCTGAAAGCGTCCTGGTTTCCTCCCCAACGGAACAGCCGTAAGAAAGAACGGGGCCATCATGCAATGCGAACTGGTCGGCCAACTCCTTAGCGCGCGCGAAAATTTTGGGATATCGATTGTATGCGGAATTCTTCTCTGTTTGATGTTGCGTAATTTTGGCGCTTTCGAGCGCCATTGTACTGTCTCCGCTAGAACGTTCGGGATCACTGCACAGAATTTCCGAATGGCCGCAAAGATGCGACAAGGACTCCGAGGGCGTGAGTCCAGATTGGCGAAGATACTCCGAGTATCGACGTGCAATCCGTTGCCTATTGACATCAAAACTCACGCCCTTCAGGGAATTATTTTGAACGACCCCCGATATGTCTTCTAGATTACGCATTAAGTCGGCCGGCTTGACGCAAGGTATTTGGAGCGTCTCGCACAGTTCGCGCACTCGGGTGTCGTGGCCGACAACCAAGGTAGGTACGCCAGCCATGAGAGACAGTATGGCGCCGTGCACTCGGGTGGAGATCGCATAATCATGCTGCGCAGCGGCTTCGAGCCAGGCTCGGACACTAAAATAACTTCTTCCTATACGCCTAAATGACTCTCGAAATTCGCGCTGCGTAGCCTCCGGGTCCAATATTTCACGAGCCCGCTCGAAAATTGGTGGGACTTCGCCAAAGGGAAGAGAGAACATAGCACAATCGATAAGTTCGGCCGGAGCCTGGACGACGTACGTCCCGGAATGAACTTTGAGAAACTGAAATATGGTGCGTTCTATAGAGTTTAGCTCCCCTTTGAAGGCTGCGCCCGCAAAATAAAGCCTCTCCAGCTCCCTGCTGTACCGCGCCTCGATCAACGCTCCCAGACCGGGGTCGGCGTTGATCGTTACCGAAGGACAACCGAGCACCTCTACATTTTTGACGCCATAGCTGGCGCAGACCTGCGCTGTATAAGGGCCACGAACAAAAATAACCCTAGCATGATCGGCGAGAACTTTAAGATATCGAACCGTACCGCTCTGTAACTCTAAATTCTGCTTTTCATCATTGGCTTGCGCGCCGAGCCCCATTACGACAACTTCTTTGTCTATGCTCGTAATGAGGTCTGCGAATACCCCCAGGTCCCATTGCGGGTTCAAATGATTGGCCGCAGGGATAACTAGACAGTCCACCCTATCTCGATATTCGGCTCCATCACTCCCCCTCGGTACTAGGGTGGTTGGATCGCGGTACATTTCGTGCACGGCGTACCAAAAGGCCAGATTGCCCGTATTGTAACCCGTGTTCTTCATGACATACTGACCGTCTGCCGAAGCAGAGAAGGGGACGGCCCCCCAATTGCTTGCCAGATAACCTACCCTTTTCATCTAGCCCAACCCTCTGACATACCTGTGGTCTGCTTGGCGGTGTTTGTACGTCCGGCGGGGATGGCTCGACACAAACGAAGCCCCCGTTTTCCAATGAGCTTCCGTTGTCGCTCTCGATCTCTGCCGCGTCGGCCCTAGTGTAGTCTGACGTTCCTCTCGCCCTTCTCTTGCTTGCGGCTTCATGGCGCGTATCCGATACGGCTCAATCGCGCCGCTTCGGATGCAAAGAGCGATTTGTAGCCAATAGCAACGGGCGACGACCACTTCCCAACACTCATGCGGGCAGCATCACTTGTCATATGCGCTCTCGCTTCGTCTACGCCAGCGTCCAGTTTGCGCCAGACGCTTTCGATGCCTTCGAAATCTATTCCGGTCGGGCCAATGTAAGCAGCTAGTTCGACCAACGTGCGTTCCCGCCGAGCAATAAGGTCTTCGTAGTAGCATAAAAATCCTCGCATCTGGCTGCAGAGGCCGATCTGCATCTCTTCGAAATGACAGATGATGCGCAGGAGTCTAACGTCGTCGCCGAGGTCGTTAAAGCTGCGGAACCCTCTCTTCGTGTTAAAGTCCTTCACCGACAAGAATATATCACGAGGATCGCGTATTAGAAAGATCGGGCGAACCAAATTGGAGTCATCAAGCGCCTTGAGGACGCGAATCAAATTGAAACCGACCAATTTTTCGGCAATCCCCCGCTTTCGATCTTTAGAGCAGGACTCGACGTACTCAGAGAAATGCTGTCGGCATTCGGCAGGATCCTTACTAGCCGTGGCGAGCGCCGAATGGTAAGCGGCGCCGAACGCTTGCACGTCGGCGCCGGCGCTGCCCTGCTCCGCGGGAACGATGCCGCCGGCTTCCGCCCGCAACCGATGGACGAAACACACCTGGGCCGTCCGGTCTTCGAATGGCAAGGGCGGAACGACAGCGACGTCCATGCAGCGCAGGACGTTCATCAGCAGTGACGTGCCGCTCCGGCCGTACGAGCACACTGGGAAGAACGGCAGATTTTTGGGCTTAAGAACGTCGAGCATAGCGTTCACTCCGTCCCTGGCATCCACACCTCGCGCGGAAGCCTGGCCCGCGCGTCGGCGGGCCGTCGAACCGTTGGAATGGGCATCATTCAGATGTTCCAGACGGAACGAAAGCAGACGGCGGAATGGCGAAAGCTATCCAGCGCTGCGTCGTGCAGAAGAATGGCTCGCTAGGCAAACGCATGATGCTCGGTCCATTGTCTTCGTCAATTTATCAAGGCAATCAGCGCCCGCGCGCCGTTCCGATACGCCACCGCCTCGCGGCTCTCGTCCGTCACCAACCCCACCGGCATCAGCCTCGCAGGCAGGCAAAGCATTTGCAACGCGTCCGAGTCAACGCCGCGCCGCAGCCGGTACAGCGCCCCCGCGCCGACCACCGCGAACGAACCCAGTTCGAGCGGGACCTGGTCGATGGTGCCGTGCTGCGCCGCCATCTCCAGCGCCGCGGGCGCGGCGCCCTTCGCCCAGCGGGAGTGGCCGGCGGGCGTGAACTCCGGCAGCTTGTGACTGTCGCGCACCAGCTCGATCACCACGCCGTCGCCCAGCGGCACCACCACCGCCACGCACTCGGCCGGCGACGGCGAGGGGTTGTCGCTGCTCGGCTGGGTGAGGTCGGTTGCATCGGCGGCCATCGTCTCGGAGCGGACGATCAGCGGATGATCCTCCAGCACCGCCCGCAGCACGGACAGCAGCGCGCCATCCTCCAGGATCGCCCCCACCCGCTCCGCCATCGTGCCGTTCCAGAAGCCGGGCGCGGGCGCGCCGCGCAGATCGAGGATGGCGATGCCCTCATGGATCAGCCGCGTGAGCGGGGCCGTCGCCTCCTCCGCCACCTGTCCCACGTTCAGCTTGCCGCGCAGCAGTGCCGGCGCGTCCACCCGGTCGGTCCACAGCCCGCCGAGCACGCTGCGCGTGCGTCCCGTGGCGGGGTGGGCGCGATGGAGGGCGGTGAAATACTCCCCGAAGCCGGAGGCGTTGGCGCGCGGCAGCTCCGCATCGCCGCCGTCAAGCTTCACGGCGAGGAACGGCAGATACAGCGGGTCGATCTGCCGGTAGAGCCGGATGGTGTAGCCGCAGCGCCCGTCGCCCAGCCCGGCGGCGGCGAGGTCGGGCCGGAGCGCATCCGCCACCGCCTCGCCAAGGATCTCATGATGCAGCACGGCCTGCACCGCAACCGGGGTCCGCTGTCCGGGGGCGTAGGCCCAGCCCCGGATTTCGGCACTCGTCACCACATCGACCGAGCCACGCACCTGCATATCCGATCCCTTCCGACCCGCACGACGCCCCGCCGGGACCGGCGGGGCCAAAGAGCTGCGCCGCCGCGCCTGCTTCATCCCGCGGCACACTGCGCGCGATAGAGGCGCAGATGCGCCTGCAGCGCGTTCTCCTGCGCCGGATGCGCCTGCATCTCCGCGGCGCGCCGCAACAGCGGCTCCGGGTTCGCGGCGAAGCGGCGCAGCAGGGCGGCGAGGGCGACGGGACTGCCGACCGGGAAGTGAAACCCGTCCACCCCGTCGCGCACCTTCTCCGCCATGCCGCCGATGTCCGAGCAGATGATCGGGCGGTGGTTGCGCAGTGCTTCCTGGATCACGACCGGCGAGTTCTCCCACCAGATCGAGGGGATCAGCACGGCGTGCACGGACTGCATCAGCCGGTCGACGCGCTGGCGGTCGTACGGGCCATGGAAGCGCACGTTGCGGCCGGCCTTCTGCAGGCGGTCGAGAAACTCCGCCTGGAAATCCGGCGGCTGGCCGCGATAGTCGCCGAAGATCTCCAGCGTCACGTCGGCGCAGTCCTGCTCCAGCAGGATTTCGGCGGCGTCGAGCAGCACGTTGATGCCCTTCAGGCCGGAAATCTGGCCGAAGAACCCGATGCGCAGCGGACCGTCGATGGTTTGCGCGGCGGCGGCAGGCGGTGCCGCGGGGGAGACGTTTTCCAGCACCGTCATCTTCGCCGCGGGAATGCCCCAGGCGATGTAGCGCTCGGCCAGGAAGCGGCTGGGTGCGATGAAGCCGTCGACGAGATCGAGGAAGCGCCGGATGTACCGTTCGCGCAGGAAGAAGTCCGACCGGCCGAACTCCGGGAAGCAGCGCTGGCAGCGCACGGGGCTCGACTGATAGCAGAGGTTGCGGTGGGGCTTGGTGACCATTTGCCCGAAATGGTGGCAGATGGCGAGGTATTCGTGCAGCGTGAGCAGGATCCGGCACTTTGGCACCGCGCGGCGCAGGTGCTGGAACACCTCCACGCCGAAGACGATGTAGTGGTGAAAGTGCACGACATCCGGCGCCAGCCCGGCGAACAGCCGCTCGATCTCGGCGGGGAAGCGGCTGTCACGGTTGGCAAACTTGAACCAGTCGAACGCGCGCGGCAGGTAGAGGTATTCCCGGTCGGAGAACGGCTGGCTCAGGATCGCGCCGGGACGGTCAGCCTCGCCGTCGCGATCGCAGCCGAGGAACCACGCCTCGCATTCGGCCTCGGCCTGCAGGCCGCGAAACAGCTCGAACGCCGCGATCTCCGCGCCGCCGTTCGAGACCTCCGGGTGGCTGTGGGCGGCGACGACGACCCGCAGCGGGCGCGGTACGTCCGGCGGTGCCTGCGCGATCGCCGCCAGCGCGCCGGAGTCGCTCAGCTTGCGCTTCGCGGACACGATCGTCAGGCCACCGTTGCCATCGGGCCGGCGCCGGCGTGCAGCGGGTGGGCCTCGATGGTCGCTGCCCAGCGGCGTTCGTGCACCCAGGCATTGTACAGCGTCAGGTTCATCCGCCAGGTCACCGCCGCGCTCGTCTGTGATTTGCGCTCGAGATGGAACAGCCGGACCTCCGGATCGACAGCGCATGCAAGCCCCATGCGATGCAGGCGCAGACAGAGGTCGGAGTCTTCGAAGTCGCCGATCACATAGGTTTCGTCGAAGCCGCCAAGCTCTTCCGCGACCGTGCGGGGCAGGAGCATGCAGGCGCCGGTGATGCTGATGCAGCGCCGCAGGCCCGGACCGCCGCTGTACTGCATGCCCTTGGCGGCATGCTGGCCGAAGAACCAGCCGCCGAACTCCGCGAGGCGACTGAAATGCATGCCCTGGTGCTGCACTGATCCGTCCTCGAACAGCAGCAGCGGGCCGACCGCACCGAGCGTGGCATCCGCCTCCAGCCGTGCAGCCAGGCGCTCCAGCCAGTCCTGCGTGCCGGGAAAGACGTCGGAATTGACGAAGGCAACATAGGTGCCCGCCGCGTGCCGCAGGCCGATGTTATTCGCCGGCGCATAGCCCTCGTTGCGATCGAGCAGCAGCGCGCGGAAGGGAACCCGGAAGCGTTCGTATGCGGATTCAAACAGGAATTGCGCCTCCCTCCGTTTCGGCGGATCATCCAGCACATAGATGAACTCGCACCCGCCGGCCGCCGCGTGCGCGGACAGCAGGCCTAACTGGTATTCCACGAAATCCAGCCGCCCATGCAGCGGCACGATGACCGAAAACCGTGGCTTGGCCGGCAGTGCACCGTAGTCGACGACGCCGGCCGCCGGCTTCGAGCGAAGCCGGGCCCGGTTCAGCCGCTCGGCGGCGGGCCCGATGACCCGGTCATAGGCCGCCGAGACGTCGAGGAAGCGAACGTCGAAACAGCCAAGCATCCGCTTGATGGCCGTGATGCCGTCGAGCTTGGGCTGCGGCACGGTCTTGAAGGCGACATCCCGCCGCTGTGTCTCCACCTCCAGGTAGATGCGGGCATCGGGACTCACCGCGCGGGAAAGGAACGCGATGAAGCCACAGCGCGAATCGTCGTAGCCCTGCTGCACGCCCACCGCCGCGAGCACGTCGGGCCGCTCCAGCCGGACGCACTCATCGAGCTTCACCGAGGATGCCAAGCCACCGCAGCGAAGGCGGATGTCGCGGATGGCACCCGGTTTCGCCAGACACCATCCAATCAGCACGAGACCATCCGGCTCGCAGAAGATCGCCTCGTCAACTTCGAGAAGAATGCGGTCCGCGAGCGTCGCGAGCGTGTCCTGCCCGGCGAAGGGCTGGCGGCTGAGCAGCGCGAGCAAAATATCGCGCGGCGGCGTCAGCGGCGCGGTCGCCAGAATCGGCCGAAGCCGCCCATTCAGCTCAGGTTCGCGAAGGCGCTGAAGGCCAGCCCCCACGCTCAGGACGGTTTCGGCGCCGGGCACGTCGAAGCTTACCGAACAAAGTGCGCCCAGGCGCCTTACGGGGCCTTCGATGTAGAGCACCAATCCGCGGGCGCCGTCAGTCAGATCAGTGCGGGAGTAGAGCACGACGATCCCTTCGCCGGTCACTTCGCCCTCTTCGAAGGACGCGCGGATGCTCTCCGGGCGGAGTTCCTCATGCCACGCATCCGACACCCATCCGCAGAGCAGCCAACCGTTGGCGAGACTGTGGTGGCCGTAGAAGTCTACGAAGCCACTTAGGCTTTGCGGCGGCTTCCGCACCGCACCCGCTGCCTCACCGAGCAAGAGCGCCTGCATCTGATCTCGCTGGGAACCCTCTTCGCCAGCGGTGAGGATGCCTTGAAGCCACTCGACGAGCTGCGCGTCCTCCAAACAGGGCGCTTCCGGTGTTGGATGGATCCTGTACGATGTCTGCGGGAAGCGGACTTCAATGAATGGAAGTGCGATTCGCAGCTGCGGAGGGCATTGCAGAAAAAAGACAAAGCCCATGCCGCGGCCCTGAACATCCTCCCGATGATAGAATGTCGCCAGCGATTGGGGAACGATCACCTCTTCTCCCACGCAAGCCACGATCGCCTCGGGGCGGTGTCCGTCCGGCCAAGGATAGGTCATCCAACCGCAGAAAAAAAAGCCTTCCGACGCGGCGTGATAGCCATAGAAGTCAATGTGCCCTTCAATGGCAGAGGGCAACTCACTAGCCTCCTCCGCCTGCATGCGTTCCTGATCGAGACCCTTGCTGTACCGATCTCGTGCAGCCGACATGCAATACTCCGCGGGGAGGCAACGTTCGCCATTTCACTTACTGCGTTGACGATGCGATGGCAAGGACGATGACGACGTCATCTGCAGGAAACGAAATCCTGTTTGTTGCAGGGAGTTTGCAGAAGCCACATGGGTGACCGGCGATCGACACCAACCCCGACGGGAGCGAGAGAACATCGCAGCATATCGAAGTGCGTTCACTTGGATGATGCCTGCATAGGTCGCGGGTTCCCCGTCCGTTTTCAGGATCCGTGCGCATCAGCTCATTGCTGGACTGAACATCAGTTGCATTTTGGGCCAAGCCCTGATTCGCTCGCGCAATGCGAGGTACCGCCCGCCGCTTCGCACTGGAGGGCTTCGAGGGTCGGTGCATCATTTACCGCTGGGGCCATGTTCCGGCATTGCGCAAGCGTCCCGCATCGCACTCACGATGCGGCCTGCTTTAGGTCACCGACTCATTATGGTGCAACCAGATGCGAACCGAGGCGAGTTTGACGAGGGCGAGGTAGTTTGCCGCCTGCTTCTCGTATCTGGTTGCGATGGCGCGAAAATGCTTGAGCTTGTTGAAGAAGCGCTCGACGAGGTTCCTGTAGCGATACAGGAAAGAGCTGAAGGCCGGCAGCTCGATGCGATGCGCCATCGGTCTGATGTTGGCCCACGCGCCGCGGGCGGTCATCGTGTCGCGAAGCGCATTGCTGTCGTAGGCACGATCGGCAAGCAGGATTTGCCCGGCCAGCACGCCGTCGAGCATATCGGCCGCGCTGCGGTCGTCGTGCGCCTGTCCTTCGGTCAGCTTGATCGCGATCGGCAGGCCGTTGGCATCGACCAAGGCGTGGATCCTGGTGGTCAGGCCGCCGCGCGAACGCCCCATGCACTCGGCGCGAGCGTGGTCCCGAGCCTCGGACGGCGTGGCGTATGGCCCCCCTTTTTGACGTTGCCGCCATGCTGATGCACCCGGATCGAAGAGGCGTCGATCATCTGCAGATCGCCGTCATAGGCCTTCGACACCGCCTCGAAGAGGCGGTCCCACACCCCGATCTTGGCCCATCGTCGAAAGCGATTGGCGCAGGTCGTAGGCGGGCCGTAGCGCTCCGGGATGTCAGCCCACGGCGAGCCCGTCCGGAGCCGCCAGAAAATGCCGTTCAGGACCTTGCGGTCATCGGCGCGAGGCACGCCCCGCGGCTTGTTCGGCAACAGCGGCTGGATGATCAACCATTCGAAGTCGCTCAACTCGTAGCGGCGTGGGGTCATCGCGGCACCTCCGCCCCGCCTTCAATCATCCGACGCCGCGTCGAGCAAAGATATTTATGAGTTGGCGGCCTAGCTTTCGAGCGTCGCTATGTTGAGCGCGCAGCGTCTGATAGAGGACACCCAAGACCAGAAAGAAAAGGGTGTGAGCTGCGGCAAACCACACCATCCCAGCGAAGGAAAGGTGTTTGCTGCCGGCGAAACCTTCGCCGGTAAGCGGCAGCACGACGGCTGCGTTTAACACCCAAACGGCCGCAGCATAACCCAATGACTTGGCGATGGCCCGACCCTTAGCAAGGGGATCGACCGCGAAAGCATAAAACACGGCCATCGCTATACCGACGGCAAGGTGAAATCCCGTCTGGAATAGAGCGGAGCTTACGGGTGGTCCTCCTGCACGTTGCCAGAGAAATGTCAGACCGATCGCATTCAATGGCCCGGCGAACCACGGGCTGATCAGCCGCAGCAACCCACCGTGCGCAGTTGGCAAGGAAAGCACGTCAGCCAGCTTTAGTGCAGCAGTGTTTAGAACGATGGCCACTGCACCGGCATCGAGCGACGCTTCCAATCGGCTACGCATCTTCTTCACCCTTTTCCCCCTCCGTTTCGTTCATGTGAGGATAATCCAGATGGACAATGAGGGCGTTCCTCCGTGGGTAGACACCGGATCGCCGCTTTTTTTCCTTCTCCCTTTTTCTACATTGTCATTTTCACCAGCATGAGGCTGAAGCCAGCGATGAAGGCAAAGGCAGACAATCCGAGTATGAAGGGCTTGATTCCTTTGGCCTTTAGCTTCGCGATATCCGTTTCGAGGCCCATCGCAGCCAAGGCCATCGAGAGCAGGAAAGTTGTCGTTAGAACAATGCCCTGTCTAGCCTCCGTGGGGATCATGACGACGCTGTTCACGCCAGCAAGGGCTATGAAGCCGACGACGAACAAAGGTAGGGGCGGCTTGGCGTGGTTGTGAGAATTGCCATGTTGCTGAGCGCGGCGCGCCGCCAAGAGACCGAGAAAGATAACGGTCGGCGCCAGCATCATGACGCGGGAAAGTTTGGCGATGGTCGCGAACTTGCCGGCCTGTTTTCCATCCTGAAATGCGGCGGCCACCACCTGCGCGATTTCATGAATTGAGGCTCCACTCCACAGTCCGAAAGCGTGTGGACCGAGATGAAGAACTGTCGGAAGCAATGGATATGCAAACATCGCAACGGAGCCAAAGACCGTGACACAAGCGACTGCGTAGGCGACGTCCTCGTCATGTGCCTGCGTTACCGTATTGGTCGCGATCACGGCGGATGCTCCGCAGATCGATGTGCCCGCGGCAATAAGTTGGGCGAGTTTGCGATCGACGCCAAGCAGTCGGCCAAACCAAGTGGTGAAAAGGAAAGTGCCAACAAGAGTTAGGGTGATAATCGCAATGCCGGTCGCACCGACTTCGAAAACCTCCTGCATCGTCAGTTGCAACCCGAGCAAAACGATCGCGAGGCGAAGAATCCGCCTCAGCGAGAAGGTCACGCCCGCCTTCGCCCGCACCGGCGTTCCAATGACATTGTGAAAGATGATGCCGACCATGATCGACAGGATCATGGGGCTAAACACGTCGAGGCCGGGGATTTGCCGCAGAGCGAAGCCAGAGCCGGCGATCGCGCCGGTGAGGACCATGCCAGGCCAGATGGTGGCGGGCCTGCGATGGCCATACGGCTCAGCGATGACGGGTAAAGGTATCGTCGTTGGCACCGATCGATCGTCGTGCGGATTTCCAGCGTGCGCGCTCACCTGCTGCCTCCTGTTCTTCTTCGCGGAATTGGATTGGACCGGCGACCGCGCAGATCGGCGGGCGGCCCGAGCCGTGACAACCGCGATTGGGAAGGAGTTATTGAAGCTCGACCAATCTATCCAATAGATGTTATAGCTTCATATAATCTAATTAACAGATTGAAATGAAGATGCCTTCGTGACGCTTGACCAACTCCGCATCTTCGTGGCGGTCGCCGAACGGCAGCACATGACCCAAGCGGCCCACTCGCTGAACTTGGCGCAATCCGCAGCGAGTCATGCGATCGCCGCCTTGGAGGCACGCTACGATACAAAGCTGTTCGATCGAGTCGGCCGCCGGATCGAGTTAACGGAAGCCGGGGATGCGTTGCTCGCAGAGGCCAAAGCCATCTTGGCGCAGGTTGAGCGCACCGAGTTGGTGTTGAGCGAGTTCGGCAATCTCGACCGCGGCACGCTATCGGTTCAGGCCAGTCAAACAATCGCGGGCTATTGGCTGCCACGCCATTTGGTCAACTTTCGGAAAGCCCATCCTCGGATCGATATCAAGCTGGAGATCGGGAATACGGCCCAAGTGGCTGAAGCGATCGAAAACGGAGCTGCAGAATTGGGGTTCGTTGAGGGAAATGTGGAGAGCGTCTGGCTCATGAGCACACCTGTCGCGCAGGATCAGCTCATCCTCGTGGTTGGCCCCGAACACCCTTGGGCCACGGATGGCTGTCCTAAGCCAACTGATCTGCTGGAAAGCGAATGGGTGCTGCGCGAGCCCGGATCAGGGACAAGATCAGTGCTTGAGAGGGCGCTCGTGCAGCTCGGCGTTGAGCCGATCCGCGGCGAGCGGAAGATCAACGAGGCCGAGGCATCTGTCGTTCTGCGCGTCTTCCAGGACTACGCGGCCGGCCAGTCATCGCGCACCATCGCCCATGCGCTGAACGCCGATGGCATTCCCGGTCCCTTCGGCCATGATTG
>JAFKFJ010000233.1 GCA_017307335.1 Alphaproteobacteria bacterium
TCGGCGACCGCCGAGGCAGGCTCCCGCGCGAAGCCGAGCTCCGGCCCGGCGCGGTTGGACTTCATCATCGGGGTGTCGGTGCCGCCGGGATAGGTGGTCAGGACGTGGATGCCCTCGCCCTTCAGTTCCCGCCGCAGGGCCTCGCCGAATTGGGCGAGGCCGGCCTTTGCGGCCGCATAGGTCGCGTAGAACGGCGCGCCGACCATGGCGATGCCGGACGTGACGTTGACCACCATGGCGTCGCCGCTGGCGCGCAGTGCGGGCAGCGCGGCGCGCGTCAGCAGGATCGGGGCCAGGAGATCGACCGTGATCATGGCCTCGATCTCGGCCTCGGTGGTCTTCTCCAGCCGCCCGGCCCGCACGCCGCCGGCGTTGTTGATCAGGATGTCGAGGCCGCCCAGGGCGTCGAGCGCCTGTTTCAGCGTCAGCGCGCGGCCTTCCGCGGAGCCGACGTCGGCCGCGACGCCCTTCACGAAGCCGCCGCCGGCCTGCAGCTCGCTGACCGCGGCGGCCACCACGTCCGGGCGCCGCCCGGAGATCCCGACGCGCGCGCCCTTGGCGAGCAGCGCCCGCGCCGTGGCGAGGCCGATGCCGCTGGAACCGCCGGTGACGAGGGCGCGTTTGCCTTTCAGGTTCACGGTCGCCTCCTCACCCGGCCAGTGACGTATGGGACAGCAGGTCTTCGCCGAGATCCGGTGACGGGCGGGCGAGGGGGCGGGTCATGACTGGGTCCTTCTGAGCGGGCGTGTCGGTGCGTCCCGCGCGGTGATGGGGCCGAGTCGGCGTGGGACGCCAATAGCGGCGCGTGGCGTGAGGAGACGGCGTGCCGGTGTTTTAGTACGACCGTCCTAGAATGCAGCTTGACGGTGGCTCTGGCAAGGGGGACAAGGCTACGCTCGCCACGGGGGCGCACACGCACTGCCGCGGCGGCACGATGCAGCGTGTCACGCGCGCGCATTCCGACCGAGAATGATGGCTATTCGCGCGGGGATGCCTTGCCAGCACCTGTCAGCGCCCCAGGTTATCGGCACCTCCGACGAACTCTGGCCACGCTTTCACATCGAACGAGGATTGCCATGCATTTCTCGACGCCCCACGTCTCGACGCCCCACGCGGCGGCGCCGCAAAGCTCCGCACTCGAGGTGCTGTATCAGGCGGTTCGCGCGGCGAGCCGACACCTCGGCGCCCCCTTGTCCGATGCCGACGCGACCGTGCAGTCGATGCCCGACGCCAGCCCGGCGAAATGGCACCTCGCGCACACCACCTGGTTCTTCGAGACGATGATTCTCGAACCGAACCTGCGCGACTACCGGGTGTTCGATCCGCGGTTCAATTTCCTGTTCAACTCGTACTACGAGACCATCGGCGCCCGTCAGCCGCGGCCACGCCGGGGCATGCTGACGCGTCCGGCGCTCGATGTGGTCCTTGCGTACCGTGACCACGTGGATGCCGCGATGGCGTCGCTGCTGCAAGACGATCTGGCGCCCGCGCTCGCCGCGCTCGTTGAACTTGGTTGTCACCACGAGCAACAGCACCAGGAGCTGCTTCTGACCGACATTCTGCACCTGTTCGCGCAGAACCCGCTGCGCCCGGCCTACAAGGACCCCGGCCCGGCCGCGGTCGGTGAGACCGATGGCGGGTCGCCCCGCAATCGAACGATCGACGGCGGTATCGTGGATGTCGGCCACGATGGCCGAGGCTTTGCGTTCGACAGCGAGGGCCCGCAGCATCGGGTGCTGATCGAGCCGTTTCAGCTTGCGGACCGGCTCGTCACCAACGCCGAATGGATGGCGTTCATCGCTGATGGCGGCTACGCCAATCCCCTGCTGTGGCTTTCCGAGGGTTGGGCGAAGGTCAAGGCGGAGGGCTGGGCGGCCCCGCTCTACTGGGAGCGGCGGGATGACGGCGAATACTGGTCGATGACGCTGCGCGGCGCGCAACCCGTCGATCCTGCGGCGCCGGTCACGCATGTCAGCTATTTCGAGGCGGACGCGTTCGCGACCTGGGCGGGGCGGCGCCTGCCGACCGAGTTCGAGTGGGAACATGCGGTCCGCGGCGCGCCGGTGCAGGGGAACTTTGCCGACTCGGGGCGGCTCCGGCCCAAGCCGGCGCAGGTCGCGGAGCACGGGTTGCGCCAGATGTACGGCGATGTCTGGGAGTGGACGCGCAGTGCGTTCGCGCCGTATCCGCGCTTCCGTCCCGTCGAGGGCGCGGTCGGCGAGTACAACGGCAAGTTCATGTGCGGACAGTTCGTGCTGCGCGGCGGCTCCTGCGTGACCCCGGCCGGTCACGTGCGACCCACCTACCGCAACTTCTTCCCGCCGGATGCGCGCTGGCAGTTCTCCGGCCTGCGGCTTGCGGGAGACGCGTGAGGTGCTCGACGCGATCGAATCCCTGCCACGCCAACGCGAGGCGTTTCGCGCGGACGTGCTCACCGGCCTCTCGCAGCCGCAGAAGACGATCCCGTGCCGCTGGTTCTATGACCGGCGCGGCTCGGAACTCTTCGAGGAAATTACTGGTCTCGACGAGTACTACCCGACACGGACCGAAACCGCGATCCTGCGGCGGCATGCCGGGGACATGGCGGCGCTCTGCGGCGACGGCGTCGTGCTGCTGGAGTACGGCGCGGGGGCAGGGATCAAGTTCGAGATTCTCGTCGACGCCCTGCGGGCACCGCGGATGTATGTGCCGATCGACATCGCGGCGGACTTCCTTGACCAGACGGTCGCGCGCATCCGGCAGCGGTTCCCGCTGCTGGTGACGCGGCCGATCGTCGCCGACTTCACGACCGGCTTCGACATGCCGGCGGATATTCCGGCCGGCCGCCGCGCCGCGTTCTTTCCCGGCTCCACCATCGGCAACCTTGACCGCGCCGAGGCGGCCGCGCTGCTGCGCCGGATGTGCGGGCATGTCGGGCGGCAGGGGAAGGCGATCATCGGGGTCGATCTGCGCAAGGACATCCGGACGCTGATCGCGGCGTACGATGATGGTGACGGCGTGACCGCGGCGTTCAATCTCAATCTCCTTGCCCGCGTCAATCGCGAACTCGAAGGCAACTTCGCCGTCGAGTGCTTCGCGCATGAAGCGCGCTGGAACGAGCGCGAGTCGGCGATCGAGATGCATCTGGTCAGCCGCAAGCGTCAGGTTGTCTCGGTGGCCGGCCGCAGCTTCGCGTTCGCGGAAGGTGAAACCATCCACACCGAAAGCTCCCGAAAATACGACATTCGCGGCTTCACGGAGGTCGCGCGGCACGCCGGCTGGTGCGTGGTCGCGGTCTGGAGCGACCCCGCTGACCGCTTCGCGGTGTTCGGGCTCGACCGCGAAACATGAAGCCCGGGCGAGTACCGCTCGCGGGCCGTCCTGCGAGGCGCTAAGCTGCGTTTTCGCAGAGTGGCAGGCGGTATGCGCATGAAGAAGATCGGGTTCCTTTCGTTCGGCCACTGGACACCCTCGGCGCAATCGCAGACGCGCTCGGCCGCCGACGCGCTGCTGCAATCCATCGACCTCGCCGTCGCGGCCGAGGTGCTGGGCGCCGACGGGGCGTTCTTCCGCGTCCATCACTTCGCCCGCCAGCTCGCCTCACCATTTCCCCTGCTGGCGGCGGTGGGCGCGAAAACCAGCCGCATCGAGATCGGCACCGCGGTCATCGACATGCGCTACGAGAACCCGCTCTACATGGCCGAGGATGCGGGCGCGGCCGATCTCATCGCCGGCGGACGGCTGCAACTGGGCATCAGCCGCGGTTCACCCGAGCAGGTGATCGGCGGCTGGCGCTATTTCGGCTACCGCCCGGTCGAGGGCGCGAGCGACGCCGATATGGGGCGGCGCCACGCGGAGGTGTTCCTGGACGTGCTGCGCGGCGAGGGCTTCGCGGAACCCAACCCGCGGCCCATGTTCCCCAATCCGCCGGGCCTGCTGCGCCCCGAACCCCATTCGCCCGGGCTGCGCGACCGGATCTGGTGGGGCTCCGGTTCGAACGCGACGGCGGTGTGGGCGGCGAAGCGTGGGATGAACCTGCAAGCCTCGACCTTGAAGAACGACGAGACCGGCGAGCCCTTCCACGTGCAGCAGGCGGCGCAGATCCGCAGCTTCCGCGCCGCGTGGAAGGAGGCCGGCCATGCGCGCGAACCGCGCGTCTCGGTCAGCCGCAGCATCTTCGCGCTCGTGGATGATCGCGACCGCGCCTATTTCGGTCGCGGCGGCGCGGAGGACGACCATATCGGGTTCATCGACGAGAACACCCGCTCGATTTTCGGCCGGAGCTATGCCGGCGAGCCGGATGTTCTCGTCGAGCAGCTCAGGAAGGACGAGGCGATCGCGGAGGCCGACACGCTTCTGCTGACCGTCCCGAACCAGCTCGGCGTCGCGTACAATGCGCATGTCATCGAGGCGATCCTGACGCATGTCGCGCCCGCCCTCGGGTGGCGCTGAGCACGGGCGTGCGGCAGCAGGAAGCGCGAGGCATGATGCCACGGCGCGGTGCCATCCGGCGCCCGGAGGCACCGGACGACCTCGATTGCGTCAGGCGGCGACCCTGGTCGCGGCCCTCAGCGCCGGCAGCATGTCCTCGGGCTCGGGCCGGCGGGTGTAGTCGGGGTTGACCTCGGCGTAGAGGATCGTGCCGTCCTGCCCGATCACGAAGCGGCCCGGCATCGGCAGGGTCCATTCGGGATCGTCGTTGAAGGCCGGCAGGTCGTTCTTGAAGCCCTTGTAGAGCTCGATCAGATAGTCCGGCAGCGTGAACTTCAGTCCGAACGCCGCGCCGACCTCGCCGTTGACGTCCGACAGGATCGGGAAGGTCAGCGCGTTCTCGCGGACGGACTTGCGGCTGTTGGGCGCGGTCTGCGGCGAAATGGCGACCAGGCTGGCGCCGAGCTTCTCGAACTCCGGCAGGGCGGCCTGCAGCGCCTGCAGCTCCATGTTGCAGTATGGGCACCAGACGCCGCGGTAGAAGCTGACGATCAGCGGCCCTTTCGCGAGCAGTTCCGCCGAGGAAACCGGATGGCCATCGGGGTCCTTGAGGGTGAAGGCCGGCGCCTTGTCGCCCACCTTCTTCGCGCGCTCGGCGAGGCCGGTGGCCTTCAACTCGGCGGTGGCGCGGTGCATCGTCTCGACCACGGCATGCGGAACGTTGTAGGGCGGCTTGCCGGCCTCGAAATCCGCCTTGAAGGCGTCGAGCTTGGCCTGAAGGGTCATCGGAGTGCTCCTTTTCGCTGCGGCCGGCTGGACGCCGACAGGCGGCGAAACAGCCGGCGATGGTTCGCGCCAACGGCCGCGAACCTGTCGGGCGACACGTATTCTCGCGGCGCCCGCGCTGTAGCCGCCGCGATGGCATGATGGTTATTCCCGCATGGAATTGACCTGACGGCCGACCTTGGCCGCCGGCCATTCCGCCAGCATTGTGGAATGGCGGGAGCGACCCATGTTTCATTCCGCCGGAGAATGAGCATGAATCGTCTGTCGTCGATGGAAGCCTTCGTCCGCGTGATCGAGACCGGCTCGTTTTCCAGCGCGGCACGGCAGCTTCGCATCGGCCAGCCGGCGGTCTCGAAGGCGGTGGCGCAGATCGAGAAGCGGCTTGGTGTGCGCCTGCTGCTCCGCACGACGCACCGGCTGACCCCGACGGAGTCGGGGCAGGGCTTCTACGAGCACGCCAAGCGCGCGATCGAGGAGGCGGAGGAGGCGGAGCTTGCCGCACGCGGCGCCGGTGCCGCCCTGTCCGGCCGGCTGCGGATCTGCGCGGCCGTTACCTTCGCCCGCCTGCACGTCATGCCGCATCTGCCGGCGTTCCTGGACCAGCACCCGGCGCTCGACATCGACGTCGTCCTCGACGACCGCAATGTGGATGTCATCGAGGCGGGCATCGACGTGGCACTGCGCATGGGGTCGCTCATCGATTCCTCGCTGACGGCGCGCAGGGTCGGCCAGGGCCGTCGCCTCGTGCTCGGCACGCCCTCCTATTTCGCGAAGGCCGGCGAGCCACGGACGCCGGGTGACCTCGCCGCCCACCAGGCGGTCATCTACGACCAGCGCGGCGGTGGTTCCGGGTGGACCTTTCGGCGCGGCGCGGCCGAGGTGGCGATCGCCATGAAGGGACGGGTGCGCGCCACCGCCGCGGAGGGGGTACGGGAAGCGGTTCTCGCCGACCTCGGGCTGACCGTCGGCTCGGAATGGATGTTCGCGCCCGAGCTGCATTCCGGCCGTGTCCGCACCGTGCTCGACGATTGGACCCTGCCGCCGATCGACCTTTGGACCGTCTTCCCCACCGGCCGGCAGGCGACCGCCAAGGCGCGCGCCTTCGCGGCCTTCATCGAAGCCCGGCTGTTCGGCGCCCGGCTGTTCGGCGGCTAGGCGCGGCGCATGCGGGCGGCGACGGCCTCGCCGATCATCACCGTCGTGAAGTGGGTGTTGGCGCGGCAGTCGCTGGGCATGATCGAGGCGTCCGCGACGCGGACGCCCCGGAGACCCTTCACCCGCGCATCGGGATTGACCACGCCCCGCGGGTCCTCATAGGCGGTCATGCGGCAGGTGCCGGCCGCGTGCTGGGCGTCCCACACTTCCGCCATCATCAGCGCATTCTGCGCCTCGGTCGGTGCGGCCAGGAAGGCCGCGGGGGTCATGCCGCTCTCGCTGATGGTGACCGACTCCGCGATCGCGGCGAAGGCGGGATGGCCGACGATGGCCGCGCCGCGGCGCATCCCGTCATGCATGCGCAGGAGGTCGCGCGGATCGGAGAGCATGTTCGACTCGACCATCGGATCGACGTCAGGGGCGGCCGAGGTGAGCTGTATTTCGCCGCGCGAGAAGGCCTGGAACACCCCGACCCCGACCCCGCCCGGCGCCGCCGAGCCGTCCGCGTCGACGCCGAGGTGGTTGAAGCCGATCAGCAGCATGTCCCGGCGCCCGGCGCCGGCGAGGCCCGACGTGTAGCTCACGCAGGAATTGGTGTGGCGGGTGTCCGGGTCGCGCGGCGCCAAGGCGGGCTTCAGCCGCACGGAGAGGCGCATCAGCGGGTGCTCCAGGAGATTGCGCCCCACCTCCGGCAAGGCGTGCACGGGCGCGATCCCGAGGGCATGCAGCCGCGCGGCCGACCCGATGCCGGAGCGCATCAGGATGGCCGGCGAATGGACGGCGCCGGCGCTGAGCACGGTCTCGCGGGCCGGAATATTGAGCGCCGTGCCGTCGGGCCGGCGCAGGCGCACGCCGACCACCGCCCCTGCCTCGACATTCAAGCGATCCACCAGCGCGTCGCCGAGCACGCGCAGATTGGGGCGGCTGCGGGCGGGCTCCAGATAGGCCTCGTTGGTCGAGATGCGCCGCCCGTGCCGGCTGTTGATCGGGTAGCAGGCCACCCCCTCGCCCGTCGGAGCATTGAGGTCGTCGTGCCAGGGATAGCCGAGACCGAGCGCGGCGGTGCGCAACGCCTGATCAATCGGTCCCCAGATCTCGACCGGTGCGCGGTAGACAGGGAGCGGGCCGCCGCGGCCATGCGCCTGCGGGTCCGGCGCGGTGGGATCATCCTCCAGGCGGGCGAAGAGGGGCAGAACGTCGCGGGCCGCCCAGCCCTCGCAGCCGAACTCGGCCCACTCGTCGAAGGCATCGGCGACGCCGCGGATGGCGATCTGGCCGTTGACCGCCGAGCTGCCGCCGAGCCCGCGCCCGCGCCAGTAGATGCGCGGCGCCTGGGCCGGCGTGCGGCGCGCCAGCAGCCCCGGCCATTGCCATTCGGCCTGCATGTCGGGCGGCATGATGATGCGGCAGGGGTTGGCGCTGCGCATCTCCGGCGGCGCCTCGGCGGCCCGCCAGTCGCGCCCGGCTTCGAGCAGGAGCACGCGCCGCCCGGCGTCCTCGGACAGGCGCGCCGCCACCACGGCGCCGGCGGAGCCCGCGCCGACGACAATGACGTCCCATGGCGCCGCCGTCAGTTCCGCATCAAGCATGGTGCATGCCCTTCGCCCCTCGTTCTCGTCAGCCCATCGTCAACCTTCGGCCATTCTTGCGGTCATGCCCATTCTTGCGGTCATGCCCAGTCTTGCGGTTATGCCCAGGCGCGCGTCCGCCCGGCCGTGCCGGAGAAGCGCGCTGTCCGGCTTCCTGTCGGTATCGTCAGCATGGATGCGAGGATTCCGGCGCGGGATTGCGATGCGGTCGCGACGGGCAGACCAGCGACCGGCGATAGGCGCCTGGCGATACGCCCGCCCAACGGCTAAAGGCCCGGCTGAAGGCACTGAGTTCCGAGTAGCCCAGAAGCAGCGCGATGTCGGTCACGGGCACATGAGGCTGCGCCAGGTGCATCAGCGCCAGTTCGAAGCGCAGACCGCGCGTCAGCGCCGAGTATTCGACATTGCGCTCGCGCAGGCGCCGGTACATCGTCGAAGGCGCCATGGCCAGCCGGCGGGCCGTCGTCTTCAGGCCGGACTTGCCGCTGAGCAGGCCGGTGCGGATCTCCTGCTGAACCGCGCCGACGAAGTCGTCCGGCTGGCTCATTTGCATCGGCCGCGTCACGCGTTGTTCCAGCAATGGCAACAGTGCCACATCGGGGGCCGGCATCGGGGCGGCGAGGGCCGCGGCGGGAAAGACGATCGCGTTCGTGCGCTGCAGGAAATGGATCGGCGCGCCCAGAAACGCGCGATGCTGCGTGCCGTCGGCGTGGGGCGCGTGCTCCAGGAGGACCTGCTGCGGCGTCCAGCCGATGCCCAGTGCCCGGCGCATCATCTGCAGCATGATGCCGATCGTGAGTTCGGCATCCTGGCTCCGCCGGATGATGCGGCCATCCTGCACCTGATATTCCAGGATCGCCATCCCTGCGCGCTGACGCAACACGATCCGGGAATGCTCCTGCAAGGCCGGGAAGTAACGGCTGACGGCAGTGAGCGCCGCCCCCACGGTCGGCGAGTTGAGCGCGAGCGCGCCGACATCGCCGAGGATCGTGTGGTAGTGCTGCTGCGCGAACAGCAATCCGGTGGCGCTTTGCCGGGTTTCCTGTGCGGCCTGCTCAAGCAGCGCGCAATACGCTGCCAGATCAATCTGCTGTTGCGGCTGGCTCAGATCAGCCGGCGACAGTCCGGCATGGGCACGCACCCGGCCGAAATCGCCGCGCAGCCGCGCGACGACATCCTCAAGCCCCTGCGCCGCGACGGCGCGAATGCGCGGATAGACGACATGGGATGAACCGGCGCGTTGCGTTCGCACCATCCTGCAGCACTCCCATCGGCCGCGACGCGCACGGACGCCACCCACGCATCCCGCTATCGCATCGGGCAGCAATAACCATGCCAGGCGTTGCGCACCGATTGCGATAAAATTGACGCCAAATGTCAAGTCGCCGGCATGCAACGGTGACTAGGTTTCAAGACATCCGGGTTCGTCGCTGAGACGTTACGATGCAAGGGCGCGCGAGGGAATAACGATGGACGAAGCTGCACATTCGCTGCTGGCAGAGCCTGTCGGTTCGATCCATCCCCTGGCGCCGCTGGAGCCTGACGAGATCGCCACGGTCGTTGCGGTCGTGCGTGCCAGCGCAACCGGCGCGGGGGCGCTGTTCGAGACGATCGAGCTGAAGGAGCCCGCCAAGTCCGCGTTTGCCGCGTGGCCGCTGCGGCCCGTGCCACGCGAGGCACGCGCGAATATCTGCCGCCCCGACTCGCCGGGCGTCTGGCGACTGGTGGTCTCGCTGGACGACATGGCCGTGCTCAGCACGGTCCATGTTCCTGAGGCGCGGCCGATGATTCAGCTCGAGAAGTTTCTTGCGATCGAGGCCATCGTCCGCGGGGACCCCGCGTTCATCGCCGCATGCGCGCGCCGGGGCATCACCGACATGGCGAGCGTGTGCATCGATCCCTGGTCGGCCGGGAATTTTGGCATCGAAGGCGAGGAAGGCGGCTACCTCTCGCACACGTTCTGCTGGCTGAGGCTCCGCGAGAACGAGAACTTCTACGCCCATCCGATCGAGGGCCTGAATGCGGTCGTCGATATCCACAAGGGCGAAGTAATTCGCGTGGACGACTACGGCGTGATGCCGATCCCCATGGCGGAAGTGAACTACGAGGCGCAGTTCCGCAGCGACTTCCGGCCGCCGCTCAAGCCGCTCGACGTGGTGCAGCCCGAGGGGCCGAGCTTTGTCCTGGAAGGCCACGCGATCACGTGGGACAAGTGGTCGCTGGTCGTCGGCTTCAACGCGCGCGAGGCCATCACCCTCCACGACATCCGCTATGACGGGCGGCCGGTGTGCCATCGGGCCTCGCTCGTCGAGATGGTGGTGCCGTACGGCACGCCAGCCAATGGCCACTACCGCAAGAACGTATTCGACATCGGCGAGTACGGGCTGGGCAAGCTCGCCAATTCGCTGAAGCTCGGCTGCGACTGCCTCGGGCACATCGCCTATCTCGATGCCCATCTGAATACGATGAACGGCGAGGTCATGACGATCGAGAACGCCGTCTGCATCCATGAGGAGGACAGCGGCATCCTCTGGAAGCACTGGGATTTCCGCACCGAGCGCACGGAAGTGCGGCGCGGGCGCCGGCTCGTGATCTCCTGCATCTGCACGGTCGGCAACTACGAATACGCGTCGTACTGGTATCTGAAGCAGGACGGGTCGATCGAATTCGAGATGAAGGCGACCGGGATCATCAACACTGCCGCCTGCCTGCCCGGCCGGCCTTCGAAATACGGGGCCGAGGTGTCGCCCGGGGTGGAAGGCCATATCCACCAGCACGCGTTCTGCGCCCGGCTGGACATGGCGGTCGACGGCCCGAACAACAGCGTCGTGGAATGCAACACGATCGCCGAGCCGGCGGGTCCCGACAACCCGTACGGCAACGCCTTCTACGTGCAGGAGACCGCACTGCGCAGCGAGCTCGCGGCCTGCCGCCGTGCAGAGCCTGCGACGCAACGCTACTGGAAGGTGGTCAATCCCTCCCGGCTCAACCATGTGGGCCGGCCGGTCAGCTACAAGCTGGAGCCGAGCCACACGATCATTCCGTTCGTGCGCCCCGAATCACCCTCCGGGCGGCGTGCGACGTTCATGCAGAACCATCTGTGGGTTACCGCCCACGACCCTGAAGAGCGCTATCCCGCCGGCGAGTACATGAACCATTCCGATGGCAGCGGTGGTATCGCCGATTTCGTCAAGCAGGACCGCAGTATCGAGAACGCCGACATCGTGCTCTGGCACGTGTTCGGTCTGCACCACCTGCCGCGTACCGAAGATTTCCCGGTCCAATCCTGCATCAGCACCGGCTTCAGGCTGACGCCCAACGGATTCTTCGATCAGAACCCTGGTATCGATCTGAAGCCGGACGTGAACCGGGCCAGCCGGACGGCCGGCGGCCACTGCTGCGGCCCGTAGCACGGCCCGCCCGAGTTCCCGCCCGCCGCACGGATTGCGCGGCGCAACGGCGGTCCACGCCGGAAGAACCGGCTTCTGACGAGATGCCCTGGGGACATTGGCAGATGCTGAGCAATGAGGAATACGCCGCGCGTGACGGTCTGGGGCTGGCGGCGCTGGTCGCCTCCGGCGACGTCACCGCCGAGGAGTTGTTGCAGACGGCGCTCGCGGCGGTCGAGCGGCTGAATCCGAAACTCAACGCAGTCTGCCGCACGCTTCCGGACGGCGCGGCAGCGATCAAGGCGGGTTTGCCGAAGGGTCCCTTCAGCGGGGTGCCCTTCCTCACCAAGGAGCTGATCCCGCACGCCAAGGGCGTGCGCTGCGATGCCGGCTCGCGGCTCGCCGAAGGTCTGGTGGCGCCGCACGACAGTTCGCTGATGGCGCGATTCCGCCAGGCCGGGTTCGTCCATTTCGGCGGCACGCAGACGCCCGAGCTGGGCTACAGCCCGACCACCGAGAACAAGCTGTTCGGGCCGGTGCACAATCCCTGGAACCTGGCGCACAGCGCCGGCGGGTCGAGCGGCAGTGCGGCAGCGTCGGTGGCGGCCGGAATCGTGCCGATCGCACATGCGAGCGACGGCGGCGGATCGATCCGCATCCCTGCATCCTGCAACGGGCTCGTGGGACTGAAGCCGTCGCGCGATCGTGTTCCCTTCGGCCCCGACATGGCGGATCCGCTCTGCGGCCTCGCGGTGGAATTCGCGGTCACGCGCAGCGTTCGCGATGCGGCGGCGCTGCTGGATGCCGTGGCCGGCGCCGATGTCGGCGCCCCGGGTCTGCCGGTGCCGCCGCCGCAGCCGTTCCGAACCCTTGCGGCGACGCCGCCCGGCCGGCTGCGCATCGCATGGACCACGCGCACCACCGCCGGCGATGCGGTGCACCCGGAATGCACCGCGGCCGTGGAGCAGACGGTGAAGCTGCTTGAGTCGCTCGGCCACGTTCTGGTCGAGGATGCGCCGCGGTTCGACTGGGAGACCTACCTCGAACGGACACATATCATCTGGACCGCGTTCACCGTGGCCTTCGCCGACGCGCTGGCCGCCGCGACCGGCCGGCAGCCCGGCCCCGATACGCTCGAGGCGGTGACGCTCGCCTGCTACGAAGACGGCAGGCGCTACAGCGCGATGGATCTGGTCAACGCCATGGCCTACGGCAATGTCGTGTCGCGCGCGGTGGGCCAGTTCTTCGAGGGCATCGACGTGCTGGTGTCGCCAACCGTCGCCCGTCCTCCCGTCCCGCTCGGCGAGATCGACCAGGACCGGGCCGGCTTGAGTGCCATGGAGTGGACGCGGCAGGTCTTTTCGTACTGCCCGTTCACCTTGCTGTTCAACACGACCGGGCAGCCCGCAATTTCCTTGCCGCTGCACTGGACCGCCGACGGCCTGCCGGTGGGCGTGCAGTTCGCGGCACGCCTGGGTGAGGAAGCGACGCTCCTGCAGCTGGCCGCACAATTGGAAAGCGCGAAGCCATGGAGCCAGCGCCGGCCGCCCAGCCACGTCGCTGCCCCGACATAGACGCCCTGTGGGACCGCCGCGCCCCCGTTCGCGGATTGCGCGTCCTTTTCCTGACCCGAGCAATTCTGGAGACCCGACATGAAGAGACTCGCCCGTCTGTGCCTCTGGGCCGTGGCGACAATCGCCGTGGTCGCGCCGGCGCGTGCCGACCAACAGCCGGCCGTCGCCATGAGCTTCGGCGGATCGACAATCGCCTTGTGGAATGACGAGCTGGAGCTGATGCGGCCGGTCATCGAAAAGGCAGGCTACAAGTTTCTCACCGATGACCCGCAGTTCCGCGTCGAGAAGCAGGTGCAGGACTGGAAGGCGTGGATCGCGCAGGGCAACGTGAAGGCCATCATGGGCTGGCCGATCAACCCCGCCTCCATGGTTCCGGTGACGCGCGAGGCGAAGGAGGCCGGCATTCCGGTGATCGGCTACGCGGTGGCGTGGAAGGGCGTGGCTGCGGCGCTGCTGACCGATCCCAAGAAGGATGGCGAGCACCTTGCGACCTACGCGGTCGACTGGATCAAGAAGAACTATGCCGGCAAGCCAGTGAGCATCGCGATCCTGAGCGACCAGCAGAACGACCTGACGCGCCTGCGTGTCGAGGGATTGTACGACGGAATGAAGAAGGGCGTGCCCGACGCCAAGATCTATCGTGTGCCGGCGCTGACGCGGGAGGATGGCTACACTGCCGCCAAGCAGCATCTGACCGCGCACCCGGATACGACGATCTGGCTGTCCTATTCGAACGACAACCTGAAGGGTGTCTACAAGGCATTGCTGGACAGTCGCGTCCAGAAGGATGACCCGAAATATTTCCTCGCGGGCATGGACGTGACGAATGAGGATCTCAACCTGATCCGCATTCCGCACAGCATCTACCACATGGCCTTCGCCTTCCAGAGCCGCGTTCTGGCCAAGGTGAACTGCGAGATGCTGCTGGCGGCCGCGGCGGGGAAGCCCGTGAAGGACGTGTTCGTCACACCCGATGTGGTGACGCCGGAGAATGCGCAGAACTTCTACGTCGGCAATGTGAATCACTGATCTTCAGACCAGGACGGCAGCCATGAAGCGAATCACGCGGGACAAGGCCTTTCATGTCGAGTTCGGCGGCGACATGCCGCCGGAGCTGCGGGTCGGCCTCGGCGAGACATTTGTCATCGAAACCAACGACAACTGGTGGAACCTGCTCGGCAAGGAAGGCGCCGTGCCGTCGGTGACCGAGCCGCCGACGGGGGCGCGGCAATACGTGCGCGGAAATCCGGTCGGCGGGCCGGTTTACGTCGAAGGCGTGGAGCCCGGCGACACCCTCGTCGTCGACCTCCAGGAGATCGCGGTACGCGATTGGGGCTGGACCGGGACGATCCAAGGCTTCGGCCCGATCGCCGGCTTGAAGGAGTGGGAGGACATCGACGAGCCGTTCTCCACCGTGATCCGCCATGTGCCCGGCCCCTCCGGCACACTGCGCGACGGCGAGGCGGTGATGAATGTCGGGCGGGAAGTGCGGTGGCCGCTGGCGCCGTTCCTGGGTGTCATTGTCACCGCACCGGAGCGCGGGGTCGAGAACACGCTGGTCAGCCAGGGACCCTGGGGCGGCAACATGGACATTCGCGACGTCTGTGCCGGGCACAAGATCCATCTGAACGCGACGCATTCGGGCGGACTGCTGTTCCTGGGTGACGTGCACGCCTCGCAGGGTGACTCTGAGCTGACGGGCATCGCGGACGAGACCGCGGCGGACGTGACGCTGTCGTGCCAGGTGATCAAGGGACGCACCACGCCCGGTGTGATGCGCATCGAGAAACCGGACTCGATCGTTCAGGTGGACAGCGCCCGCAACGCCGGCGGCATGGAGCGGGCCCTGAACAACTGCTTCCTGAACATGATGCGCTGGCTGGTGAGCGACTTCGGCATGGGCAAGCGGGAGGCCTATCTGCACATGACCGCGAATTCGCTCGTGCGGATCAACGTATATCAGTTCACAAGCGGCTTCTTCACCTGCGGCGTGGAGTTCCCGAAGCGCTATCTGGGCTAAGCGGCGATCATGAACGAGCTGACGGCCGCTGGCGGGGAGGGCGCCGGTGCGGCGCCCGCATCGCTCATCGCCCTCGAAGGCATCCATGTCTCCTTCGGGGGCACGCACGCGCTGATTGATTCCGCCTTCCGCGTGGCGCCCGGCGAGATCGTCGGACTCCTCGGCCACAACGGCGCCGGCAAGTCCACGCTCGTCAAGGTCGCGACCGGCGCCCTGCGGCCCGACCGCGGGACGATGACGGTCGACGGCGCCTCGGTCCCGATGCGCGGCGAGCCGCGGCAGATGGAGCGTCTTGGGATCAAGGTGATCCACCAGGACCCGGCGCTCACTCCCAACCTGACCATCTACGACAACATCACGCTGGGACGCCCGGAGGAACATGCGTCACGCGACGCACGGCGCCGCTTCGCGCGCGAGGCGCTCGCGCTGCTGGGTGCGAAGCTGAACGTGGACCGGCCCGTGTTCACGCTCAGCTTCGGACAGCGACAAATCGTCGATCTTGCACGGGCGCTGTCGACCAATCTGCGCGTCCTGTTCCTCGACGAGCCGACCGGCGCATTGGGCAAGCGGGAAACCGAGAACCTGCATGCGCTGCTCCGCAAGCTGGCTGCGGAGGGCCGCGGCATCGTCTATGTTTCCCATCGCCTTCGCGACATCCTGGAGGTCTGCACCCGCCTGGTTGCGTTGCACGGCGGGCGGGTCATGTTCAACCGGCCGGCGAACGCATTCACGCTCGGCGAGCTGTCCGAGGCGCTGTCACCGGGCGTGATGCGCCGCGGCGTGCAGCGCACGGCATCGGTGGCGGAGACCGGCGGCCTGGAGGTGGAGTTGCACGGGCAGACCCATCGCTTCGGCCGCGGCGAGGTGGTGGGCCTGTTCGGCATGGCCGCCGGTCCGCAATTCCGTCTCATGGACCAGCTCTTCGGCATTGCGGAGCCAGTGAGCGCCCGGCTGGATGGCGCGCCGTTCACACCGCGACGCCCGCGCGAAGCGATCCGGCAAGGAGCCTACTATGTCAGCGCCGATCGTGAGCGCGATGGGTTGCTGCCCGAGATGTCGGCGCTGGACAACCTCGTGCTGCCGTGGCTGAAGCTGCATACGCGATTTCTGTTGCTGTCGCATGGACGTGCGGCGCAGGTGTTCCAGCGAGCCCAGCAGGCGCTGAACGTGCGCGGCGGCCACATGGATGCCTCGGCCGGCGCACTCAGCGGCGGCAACCGGCAAAAGCTGGTCGTGGGCCGCTGGCTGTTCGGGCGCCGGCCGCGGATGCTATTGCTGTCGCAGCCGACGCAGGGTGTGGACGTGGGGGCCCGCACCGACATTGCCGTCGCCCTCCGGCGGCTCGCGGAGCAACAGGTGATTGTGCTCGTCGCCTCCTCGGAAGCGGACGAAATCGCCCTGCTCTGCGACCGGGCCGTTATCTGCGAAGGGCAGAACTGGATCGCATCGCCTCGGTCCGAGCGATGGGAGGAGCGATTGCTGGAGGGTCTGGTGACCCGGAATGCCGCATGAAGGAGATCGGATGATGCCGCACCTCGGCAAGCGCCTTCAGTTCTTCCTTGCCAGGAACGGCACGTTGCTTGGCCTGGTCCTGCTGGTGCTGATCTTCACGGCTCTGAACCCGAGCTTCCTCACGTGGCGGAATGCCAAGAACATCGGTCAGGCGGTGTCCGAGCTCGGCGTGGTCGCGGTACCGCTGGCGCTTCTGGTGATCGGCGGCGCGGTGGACCTGTCGGTGGGTTCTGTCGCGAGCATGGCCGGCGTCATTGGTGGACAGGTGATGCTGTCTACCGGCTCCGCGATCCTCGGCATCCTTGCTGGGCTGGGCGTCGGAGCCGTGGCGGGTGCCATCAACGGCGCCTTGGTCTGCTTCGCGAATCTCAATTCGATCGTGGTCACACTCGGCTCGCTCTCGGCCTGGGGAGGGCTCGCGCTATACGTTACGGACGGGCAGACCGTCGCCGGCCTGCCCGACGATTTCACCGGCCTCGCGGAGATCACCATTCTGGGGATTCCGCTTGAGATCTTCATTCTCGCGGCGGCGATCGTGTACGGGTTCGTCATCCTGACGCGGATGCCGTACGGACGGCGGCTGTATGCGGTCGGCGGCAATTCCCGCGCCTCGTTTCTTATGGGCGTTCCGGTTCAGCGGGTGCGCTTCCTGATGTTCGTCCAGGTCGGTATCGCGGCTGCCATTGGGGGGCTCATGCTCTCTGCGAAGCTCAGCGCGGCGACACCCATCACCGGCCAGGGTCTCGAGCTGAACGCACTGACGGTCGTGCTGCTGGGCGGCGTGGCATTCGCAGGCGGCATGGGGCGGATCAGCGGCGTGGTCGCGGGGTTGTTCTTTGTCGGCGTGCTGCGCGACGGACTCGTCGTCACCGACACCTCGCAGTTCCTGCAACAGGTATTCCTTGGCCTGACGCTGATCGCAGCGGTCGCGATCGACGACACGATCCGCCAGCTTGCGCATCGCGCCTGGACCAGCAGTATTGCGGAGCCGGAGCCCGACGCCGTGACGGCACAGTCGGCGCTGGGGAATTCGGACTGACTTGACAGCCACATCGGGGGTCGATGGAGCGGCAGCGACCGGGCGGTTGGCGGCAGCGGATTGCGCTTGCCTGACGATTTGCCGGTTCAGAGTCCGCTGCAGGCGACCTCGGCCGCCGCTTGGTCCTGCTCGCCGTTGCCGCCGCTGACACCGACCGCGCCCACCACCGGCCCATCCTTCTCCGGCGGAATGCCGCTGGTCGGCGAGGGGTGACAGACCCGATGCTGCGGTCGTCAGGGCATGCTGGGCGTAGCATGGGTGTGGAGCGAGGGTGATGAGCGCACCGAGCAGGCTCGTCTGAGCACATGAAATCAGGCCGCCGCCGATGGCCACGAGCGGTGGTCGCGCGGCACGGTCGAGCAGCACATCCCACAGCCAGACGACCGCCGCGAACAGCGTCAAATGCATCAGCCAACAGTTGGTCGTGCTGGCGAACGCGAGTGCGTACGGCAACGGCGCGTGCCGGAACCACGCCAGGACTGTGAACGCCCCGATCGCTGCCAGCAGTGCTGAGAGCTGCCGGCCAATCCGACCACGGCCGGGCGCTGCGATCGGCTTTCCGACAGCGATCAGCGGCGCAGCGACCAGCAGCAGAACCATGTGCTGCGGCATGCGCGCCGCGAACATTGCCCCAAGCAATCCAATCGCGCGGCGCACTTCGTTGGCCAGCATGGTCTATTCCGTTGGACGCGGATGTGGACCAACGGCGTACCCGCGGGCTTGGATCGCTCATCACCGTTCCCGGTCCGTCGGAATGCTTCACGGGGCCGGGGCAGTAGCGAGGCTCAGGCAGGCTGACCGTCGAGGCGACGCCGACGGTCGGCCGCGGTGCGCAGTGCTTGCCACACGTCTTCGCTGCGGATCGGCATCTCGAGGTGCTCGACGCCGAACGGGCGCAGGGCGTCCACCACCGCCCCCACGATCGCCGGCGGCGCGCCCACCGCGCCGCTCTCGCCCGCTCCCTTGGCGCCGAGCGGATTGGTCGGCGAAGGGGACCGCTCATCCATGCTGCCCTCCACCCAGGGGACATCGCTTGCGCGGGGCATCGCGTAGTCCATGAAGGATCCGGCAAGGAGCTGCCCGCTCGCGTCGTACCGGCACTCCTCCAACAGCGCCTGTCCAAGCCCCTGCGCGACGCCTCCCTGCACCTGCGCGTGCACGGCCTCCGGATTGACCACCCGGCCGACGTCATCCACTGCGACGAAACGCACGACCGCGATCGTCCCGGTCTCCGGGTCGACCTCCACTTCCGCGACATAGCAGCCGTTGGGGAAGGTGAAAGGCGCCGAGAACGTGGCGCTGGCCCGCAGTGCCTCCGGCGCGGCCCGCGCGGCCCGCTCGGTCCAGGTCAGGATGGCATTGGTCGTGCGCATGCGGGCGCCCGATTCGTCGAGCCTGACCGCCTCCGGCGCGCCGCCCAGCAGTCGGGCCGCCGCTGCCTGCAGCTGCCCGCGCAGCGCGGCGGCCGCTTCGCGCAGCGCGGAGCCGCCGATGAACAGCGAGCGCGACCCATAGCTGCCCACGCCGGTCGCAACCCGCGCCGTGTCACCCTGAACGATCGTGATCCGCTGCGCCGACACACCGAGCGCGGCGGCTGCGAGCGCACGATAGGTATCGGCGATGGACTGCCCCATTTCCTGCGTGCCGGACAGGAACTCCAGCGACCCATCCGGCAGCAGGCTCGCGGTGACCGTCTCGTCGGGCCGCAGGCCGCTCGTGGTGTCGATGTGGCAGCAGATGCCGCGCCCGCGCAGCCGGCCACGCAACGCCGACGCCTCGCGCCGCGCCGCAAATCCGTCCCAATCCGACGCCGTTAGTGCCGCCGCGAGCATTGCCGGATAGTCGCCGCTATCATAAAGCTGGCCGGCGTTGTTGCGATAGGGCATGGCCCGTGCCGGCACGAGATTGCGGCGCCGGATCTCCGCCGGGTCGAGGCCCAGGCGCAGCGCGGCCACGTCCATGAGCCGTTCGAGGCGGTGGACAACTTCCGGCCGTCCGGCGCCGCGATACGGCCCGATCGGCACGGTGTTTGTCAGGACGCCGGCAACTGTCACCGCGAGCAACGGTACCCGGTAGACACCGTCGACGATCCTGTTGCCGGTCGTCGTTGCAATCGGGATGCCGAAGGCCGTCGGATAGGCGCCCAGGTTGGCGAAGACTTCGACGCGCAGCGCGATCAGCCGGCCCTCGGCATCGAACCCGCCTGCGATGTCGGTGTCATGGTCGCGTGCATGCGGTGCGGCCAGGAACAGCTCCGCCCGCTCTGCCCGCCAGCGCACCGGCCGCCCGAGCCGCCGCGCCGCGGCCAGCAGCACCGCATCCTCTCGCCCGCCCATGACGCGCCCACCGAAGCCGCCGCCGATGCGCGGCACGACGATGCGCAGGTTGGCCGGTTCGACGCCGAGCACCTGCGCGAGATGGTCGCGTGCTGTGTGCGGTGCCTGCACACCGACCGAGAGATGGAACTGTCCGTCCTGCCAGCTCGCAAGCGAGACGCTGGGTTCCATCGGTGCAGGTGCGAGGCGGTTGTTGCGCAGCCTGAGGTCGACGCGATGCGCTGCGCCGACAAGCGCGGCCTCGACCGCGTCAGGATCGCCCAGCCGGTAGAGCGCGATCGTCTGCGTCGGCGCCGCCGCGCGCGCCGACACCTCCGCCGGCAGCGGCGCGTAGGTGGCGGCGATCGCCTCTGTCGCGTCACGTGCCGCCTGCGCGGTCTCGGCGATCGCCACCGCGACCGGCTCGCCGACGTGGCGCACAGTGGTCCGTGCCAGCGGCCAAAGCGGCGGGGCGGTGACGGGCGAGCCGTCCGGCGCGGTCACGGGCGACTGGAACGACAGTGGATGCAGTTCGGAAAGGTCCGCCATCGTGAAGGTGGCAATCACGCCGGGGATTCGCAGTGCGGGCGACAGGTCGAGCGCCGCGATCCGCGCATGCGCGTGCGGCGCGCGCAGGAACGCGGCATGCAGCTCGCCCGGCGCGTGGATATCGTCGCAGAACGCCGCGGCGCCGCGCAGCACCGCCTCGTCCGCCAGACGCGCGATGCGCGGGCCGCTCATGCTATGCCGTGGCGATTTCTGCCGGCTCCAGCAGATCGACGATATCGCGCACCGCCAGCCGGTCGCGCACGTCGAGTGCCTCGATCGCGGCGGTATACATCACCATGTCCTTGGGGCAGGCGACCACGAACAGCGTCGCATCGCCGAGCGCCAGCGCTTCCTTGATGCGGTTCTCGCTCGGCCGTTCGATGACGCCGGTATCGTCGCCCCAGATCCGCCCGCCGCCGGCCCCGCAGCAGAAACTGTTCTCCCGGCACCGGTCCATCTCGTGCAGCCGGTAGCCGGCATGGGCAATCAGCGCGCGCGGCGCATCGAAGCCGCCATTGTAGCGGCCGAGATAGCAGGGATCGTGATACGTCACCGTGGCACCCGTGCCCGGCTTCAGGCGCAGCGCCCCGTTTTCCACCAATTGCAGCAACAGCTCGGTATGATGCAGCACGGTGTGCCGCGCCGCCCCCAGTGCCGGGTATTCCTGCCGCAGCGCGTTCAGGCTGTGCGGATCGGTGGTGACGATGCGCGAGAAGGTGCAGCCCTCCAGCGCGTCGATGTTGCCCTTGGCCAGCATCTGGAACAGGCCTTCCTCGCCCGCCCGCCGCACGTCGTTGCCGCTGTTCTGCTCCGCATCCGCGAGGATGCCGAAGTCGACGCCGGCCGCCCGCAGCAGCCGTGCGAAGGCGACGGTGACGCGTTGCGCCCGCGGGTCGAAGCTGGCGTAGTCGCCGACGAACCACAGCACGTCCACCGGCTCCTTGCGCGCATCCTTCACCTTGAAGCCGAGATCCTTGGTCCAGCGCGCCCGCTGCCGCCCCGGCTTGCCCATGGAGTTCCCGGTGCGCTGCACGTTGACCAGCGCCTCCTGCAAGGTCGGCGAGACGCGCGCCTCCTCCACCAGTTGCCGCCGCATCTCGACGATCTTTGGCACATGCTCGATATGGATCGGGCACACCGACATGCAGGCACGGCAGGTTGTGCAGGCCCACAGCGTCTGCTCGCTGATCGCTCCGCCGAGCAGCGGGCCATCTGCCGCGCCGTCCGCCATCAGTCGGTCGCGCAGATCCATGATGAGCCGCTTGGGGCTGAGCGGCTGCCCGGCGGCGTAGGCCGGGCACGCTGCCTGGCAACGGCCGCATTCGGTGCAGGAGGCCGTGTCCAGCACGTCTTTCCAGGAGAACTGGCCGATGTCGGAAATGCCGACCTGCCCCCGTTCCGGCGGTGGTGCCGGCAGCACGCCGCGCGGCGTCAGCGGGCGGAAGAAGATGTTGGGGATCGCCGTGAACATGTGGCGATGCTTCGAACCCGGGATGTAGGCGAGAAACCCCAGGACCGAGAGCATGTGCACCCAGGTCGCGCCCACGCGAAGCCCGGCGGCGGCGTCCGGCGGCAGCCCTGCCGCCGCG
>JAFKFJ010000060.1 GCA_017307335.1 Alphaproteobacteria bacterium
GCCGGGTTGCGCGGCATCCTGACGCCGGCAACTATCGATCCCCCATAAGTTTTCGTCTGGCCGGGCGATTCACGCATCCGGCGATTCGGTCGCCGATCCCGCGTCAGACGCGGCGCAACTGGTAGGTCTCCTGCAGCGCGCGGACGATCTCGGCGCCGTGCGCGGCGTCCCGTGCCTCGAACATGATCTCCAGCTCCGCTGCCTGCACGCTCGGAGAGGCGAACAGGCGGTGGTGGGACACCTCGATAATGTTGCCGCCGTCGCGCCCGATCCGCGTGGCGATGTCGGCCAGCATGCCCGGGCGGTCGGGAATCTCCAGCACCAGCCGGCGCAGCCGGCCGTCGCGCAAAAGGTTGCGCAGCAGCACATTGGCGAGGATGCGCGAGTCGATATTGCCGCCGCACACCGGCACGCCCACACGCCGCCCTGCGAACCGGTCGGGGAACGCGAGCAGCGCCGCGACCCCCGCGGCACCGGCCCCCTCCGCGACCGTCTTCGCCCCTTCGGCGAGCAGCGCGATCGCCTCCTCCACCGCCCGCTCGGGCACCACGACGACATCGGCGACATGCTCGCGGATCACAGCCAGCGGCGTCGCGCCGATGTCACGCACGGCGATGCCCTCGGCGATCGTCGCCCCGCCGACCGTCACCGGCTGCCCGGCCAGGCGCTGCGCCAGCGCGGCGTAGGCCGCGACCTCCACGCCGATCACCTCCAGCCCCGGCCGCATCGCGGCGGCGGCCACCGCGCAGCCAGCGATCAGCCCGCCGCCGCCGACCGGCACCACCAGCGCGTCCAGGTCCGGCACATCGGCGAGCAGTTCCAGCCCGAGCGTGCCCTGCCCCGCGATCACCGCCGGGTCGTCATAGGGATGGATGAACACGCGCCCCTCGGCGGCGGCCAGCGCCCGCGCATGCTCCGCCGCCTCGGCGAGCGTCTCGCCGTGCAGCACCACGCGCGCGCCCCAGCCGCTGGTGCGGGTGACCTTGGTCAGCGGGGTGCTCCGGGGCATGACGATGACGGCAGAGATGCCCTGCAGCCGGGCATGCCGTGCCACCGCCTGCGCGTGGTTGCCGGCCGACATCGCGACGACCCCGGCCGTGCGCTCGGCCGGGGTGAGCAGGGCGAGCCGGTTCGCCGCGCCGCGCTCCTTGAACGCCCCGGTCGCCTGCAGATTGTCGAGCTTGAGCGTGACCGTGGCGCCGGTCGCACGCGAGACGGCGTCGCTGGTGACCGCGGGCGTGCGCAGCACCTGCCCGGCGATGCGCCCGGCGGCCGCCTCGATGTCCGCGAAAGTGAGCGGCAGCATGTCGGCGCGGCGCCGCGTCGCTCAGCCGTAATGCACGCCGAGGATTTCGTAGGTCCGGTCGCCGCCCGGCGCGGGCACGGAGATCGTGTCGCCGACCTTCTTGCCGATCAGCGCCTTGGCCAGCGGCGAGGAGATCGACAGCCGCTGCAACTTGATGTCCGCCTCGTGCACGCCGACGATCTGATAGGTCGAGACCTTTTCCGTCTCCTCGTCGACCAGCCGCACATGCGCGCCGAACTTCACATGCTCGCCGGAAAGCGTCGACGGGTCGATGATCTCCACCGAGGAAACGATTTCCTCCAGCTCCGCGATACGACCTTCGATGAAGCTCTGGCGCTCGCGCGCCGCGTGATACTCGGCGTTCTCCGAAAGGTCGCCATGCGTCCGCGCTTCCGCGATGGCGCGGATCACGGAGGGGCGCTCGACACTCTTCAGGGTCCGCAGCTCGTCTTCCAGCCGCTGCAAGCCGGGACCGGTCATCGGAAACTTCTGCACGGCGTCATCCTCGGAGCAGGCACACGGTTGGTCAATGTCCGGCGGCCGAAATACGACCGCCGCGGCGGGGTTCTGGGCGCAGCGTCGCCGGCGACGCCAACGTCCGGCCACCCGGCCGCGACGGGGAAGTCAGAACGAACCGCGAAAATACGCCTGCAGCGGCGCTACTTCAAGGGTGCCGGCACGCATTGCGGCGATCGCGTGCGCCGCCGCGCGCGCGCCCGCGATCGTCGTGTAGTGCGGAACGCCGTGGGTCAGCGCGCTGCGCCGGATCGCAAAACTGTCGGCGACGGACTGCGCGCCGGCCGCGGTGTTGATGACGAGCTGGATCTCGCCGGACTTGATCGCATCGACGCAGTGCGGCCGGCCCTCCAGCACCTTGTTGACGACGGTGACCGGCAGCCCGGCCTCGCGCAGCCGGGCGGCGGTGCCGCGCGTGGCCATGATCGCGAAGCCGAGTTCGGCCAGCCGGCGCGCGACGGCGACTGCCGCTGCCTTGTCGGAATCGCGCACGGAGAGAAACGCGGCGCCACCTTCCGGCAGCCGCACGCCGGCCCCGAGCTGGCTCTTCGCGAACGCGCGCTCGAAGCTGGAGTCGAGGCCCATCACCTCGCCGGTGGATTTCATTTCCGGGCCAAGGATCGTGTCCACATCGGGGAAACGGTTGAAGGGAAACACCGCCTCCTTCACCGCGACGTGTGGCGCGATCGCCTGCCCGTCGAGCCGGAAGCTGGCCAGCCGGGCGCCCGCCATCACCCGCGCGCCGATCTTCGCCACCGGCACGCCGGTGGCCTTGGCCACGAACGGCACGGTGCGCGAGGCGCGCGGATTGACCTCCAGCACGAACACGGCGTCGTCCTTGATGGCGTACTGCACGTTCATCAGGCCGACGACGCCCAGCGCCTTCGCCAGCGCTTCCGTCTGCGCGCGCAGCTCCGCGACCGTCGCCGGCGACAGCGTATAGGGCGGCAGGGCGCACGCCGAATCGCCGGAATGGATGCCGGCCTCCTCGATGTGCTCCATCACGCCGGCGACGTACACATCCTCGCCATCGGCGATGCAGTCCACATCGACCTCGATCGCGTCGTTCAGATAGCGGTCGATCAGCACCGGGTTTTCGCCGGAAACCCGGACCGCCTCGCGCATGTAGCGATGCAGGCCGGCACGATCGTGCACGATCTCCATCGCCCGGCCGCCGAGCACGTAGCTCGGCCGGATCACGACCGGAAAACCGATGCGCTCGGTGATCGCCTCCGCCTCCTCGACCGAGCGGGCAATGCCGTTCTCCGGCTGCAGCAGCGCGAGCTTGCGCAGCAGCGCCTGGAACCGCTCGCGATCCTCGGCGATGTCGATCGCGTCGGCGCTGGTGCCGAGCACGGGAATGCCGGCGCGGTGCAGCGCCTGCGAGAGTTTCAGGGGCGTCTGCCCGCCGTACTGCACAAGGCACCCCAGCACGCGGCCCGGCCCCTGTTCACGCCGCACCAGCGCGATCACGTCTTCGGCCGTGAGCGGCTCGAAATACAGCCGGTCCGAGGTGTCGTAGTCGGTGCTGACGGTTTCTGGGTTGCAGTTGACCATGATGGTCTCGAATCCGGCCTCGCGCAGCGCATAGGCGGCATGCACGCAGCAATAGTCGAACTCGATCCCCTGGCCGATGCGGTTCGGGCCGCCGCCGAGAATGATCACCTTGTCGCGGTCCGACGGATCGGCCTCGCACGTCGGCGGCGCCAGCCCACCTTCGTAGGTCGAATACATGTAGGGCGTGGCGGAGGGAAACTCCGCGGCGCAGGTGTCGATGCGCTTGTATGCCGGCTGCACGCCCAGCCGCGTGCGCAAGCCCACGACGCCGGCCTCGTCCGTCGCAGCGAGCTGTGCGAGGCGCCGGTCGGAGAACCCGAGCGCCTTCAGCCGCCGCAGGCCGGCGGCATCCGGCGGCAGCCCCTTGGCGGCGACCTCGCGCTCAGCGGCAACGATGCGCCCGAGTTCGCGCAGGAACC
>JAFKFJ010000234.1 GCA_017307335.1 Alphaproteobacteria bacterium
GTCGTGGCGCCGGAACCGGACCTGATCATCCTCGACGAGCCCACCGCCGGCATGAGCGCCGAGGAGACGACGCGCGCGGCGGCGCTCATCCGCGAGCTCAACCGCAGCCATGCGATCGTCGTGGTCGAGCACGACATGCAGTTCATCCGCGCCATCGCCCGCACCGTGACCGTGTTCCATCAGGGCCGCGTGCTGCTGGAGGATGCGGCCGAGCGCGTGTTCGCCGACCCGCGGGTGCGCGACGTCTATCTCGGGCGCGAGATCGCGGCATGATGCAGGTGGAGGGATTGTTCGCGGGCTACGGCCGCATCGGCGTGCTCGATGGCGTCACCTTCAACGTCGCCGCCGGCGAGTGTGTCGGCGTGCTCGGCCACAACGGGATGGGCAAGTCGACCCTGCTGCGCACCATCGTCGGCCTGTTGCCGGCGTGGCGCGGCCGCATCCTGCTCGACGGCAAGTCGGTCGAACATCAGTCCGCGCACCGGCGGGCCCGCGCCGGGATCGGCTATGTGCCGCAAGGGCGCCAGATCTTTCCGGGCCTGACCGCACGCGAGAACCTGCAATTCGGCGCGCTCGCCAAGGGCCGCAACCCCGCAGAGGCGCAGGCCGAGGCGATCGCCGAGTTCCCCGAACTGGAACGTCTGCTCGACCGCGCCGGCCTCGCCCTGTCCGGCGGCGAGCAGCAATTGCTCGCCCTCGCCCGCGCCCTCGCTGGCGCGCCACGCCTGCTGCTGCTCGACGAGCCGACGGAGGGTATCCAGCCCTCCATCGTCGCCGCGATCTGCGACCGCATCAGCGATCTTCGCCGCCGCCGCGGCCTCGGCGTGCTGCTGGTCGAGCAGAACCTGCAGTTTATTCGTGCCCTTGCCGACCGCGTCCTGCTCATCCATCGCGGGCGAATCCTGCGCGAACTCGATCGCGATGCGATTGCCGATCCCGCGCTGGAACAGGAGTTCATCAGCGGCGGCGCCGACCCTCAATGAAGGAGAGACGCTCATGACCCTCGGTACCGTGAAAGCGCCGACCCCCGATCAGTTCCGCGACGTTGCCGCCGATCTCGGCCTGTCGTTCTCCGACGAGGATCTCGCGACGCACCTCGCGGCGCTGCTGCCGAGCATCGGCGCCTATAACCTGATCGACCGGCTGCCCGACGAGCTGCCGGCGGTGAAATACCCGCGCCTGCCCGGACGGCGCCCGACGCCGGAGGAGAACACGCACAATGCGTGGTATGTGAAGACCACGGTGGAAGGCGCGCCCTCCGGCAAACTCAAGGGCAAGCGCGTCGTGCTGAAGGACAATATCTGCCTCGCCGGCGTGCCGATGATGAACGGCGCGGCGACGATGGAAGGCTATGTGCCTGACGTAGACGCAACGGTGGTCACGCGCGTGCTCGACGCCGGCGGCACCATCGTCGGCAAGGCGGTGTGCGAATATTTCTGCTTCTCGGGCGGCAGCCACACCAGCTCCACCGGCCCGGTGCACAACCCGCACCGGCGCGGCTACTCCGCCGGCGGTTCCTCCTCCGGCAGCGCCACACTGGTCGGCCTCGGCGAGGTGGAGCTCGCGCTCGGCGGCGACCAGGGCGGCTCGATCCGCATGCCGTCGTCGTATTGCGGCATCTACGGCATGAAGCCCACGCACGGGTTGGTGCCCTACACCGGCATCATGCCGATCGAGACGACGCTCGACCACACCGGCCCGATGTCCGCGACGGTGGAAGACAATGCCCTGCTGCTCGAAGTGCTCGCCGGTCCCGACGGGCTGGATCCGCGGCAGTACGGGCATGGGACGGAGGAGTACCGTGCCGGCCTCGGCGGCGGCGCGAGCGGCCTGCGCATCGCGGTGATCGAGGAAGGCTTCGGGCATCCGCAGTCGATGGAGAAGGTGGACAAGCTGGTGCGCAACGCGGCCGAGCGGCTGAAGGGCCTGGGCGCCACCGTCGAGACGGTGTCGATCCCGATGCACCGGCTGGGTCCGGCAATCTGGCTGCCGGTCGCGGCCGAAGGGGCGACAATGCAGATGATGCTGGGCAACGGCTTCGGCTTCAACTGGCAGGGCCTCTACGTCACCTCGCTGCTCGACCATCACAGCGCATGGCGCACGCGCGCCGACGAACTGTCGGACACGCTGAAGAGCACGATGTTGCTCGGACATTACATGGTGAAGCACTATCGCGGTCACTACTACGCCAAGGCGCAGAACCTCGTCCGCCGGCTGCGCGCGGCCTACGACGCGGTGCTGGGGCAGTACGACCTGCTGTTGATGCCGACCCTGCCGCTGACCGCGAGCAAGCTGCCGGAAGACAATGCGCCGATCACGGAGATTCTCACGCGCGGCTTCGAGATGCTGCCGAACACCTCGCCGTTCGACTGCACGCATCACCCGGCGATGTCGCTGCCCTGCGGGATGGCGGACGGGCTGCCCGTCGGGCTCATGCTGATCGGCAAGCACTATGCCGAGGCGACCGTATATCGTGCCGCCGCGGCGTTCGAGCGGGGTGTCGACTGGCGTGCGCAGACGGCATAGAACGCGCGGCACGATTGGCTATGCTGCGGAGGCGGGGCGGCCGCCCCCGCAGCCCATCCGGAGGAAACGATGAGCGATAACCCGCATGTCATTCTTGATCCGCGCTTCCACAGGCTGGCCTTTCCGCACACGAAGCTGGAAAAACTGTGGACCGGCGCCCGCTGGGCCGAGGGTCCCGCCTATTTCCCGGCCGGCCGTTATCTTATCTTTTCCGACATTCCGAACGACCGGCTGCTGCGCTTCGACGAGTGCAACAACACCGTCTCGGTGTTCCGCACGCCCTGCTTCAATGAGAACGGCCACACGCTCGACCGGGAGGGCCGCCTGATCTCCTGCGAGCATCGCGGCCGTGTCGTGTCACGCACGGAGCATGACGGTTCGCGCAAGGTCCTCGCCTCGCACTACAAGGGCAAGCGGCTCAACTCGCCGAACGACGCCGTGGTGAAGTCCGACGGCTCCATCTGGTTCACGGACCCGAGCTACGGCATCGACTCCGAGTACGAGGGCGATCTGGCGCCGCACGAGCTGGACGGCTGCTACGTCTATCGCATCGACCCGCACAGCGGCGACCTCACGGCCGTGATTACCGACATGCGCATGCCCAACGGCATCGCCTTCTCGCCGGATGAAAGCCTGCTCTACGTCGCCGACACCGGCACCACGCACGACCCGTCCTATGCCGCGCACATCCGCATCTTCAAGATGCAGGCCGACGGCAAGAGCGTCGCGGAGGGCCGGCTGTTCGCCAACTCCGACAGCGGGCTGTTCGACGGGTTCCGCATCGACATCCACGGCAATCTGTGGTCGTCGGCCGGCGACGGCGTGCACTGCTTCCATCCGGACGGCACGCTGATCGGCAAGATCCCGGTGCCGGAGATCTGCGGCAACGTGACCTTCGGCGGCATCAAGCGCAACCGGCTCTTCATCTGCGGCCAGACCTCGCTCTACTCGATCTACTTGAACACGCAGGGGCCGAAGTACTGCTGAGACCGTCGCGAAAGCGGTTGCGCCCGGCGGCGGAGTGATGTTCTCTGCCGCCAAGGGCGCGGCGTCCGTCGCCCCAGCCGGCGGGAGGATGAGCGGTGGCCGTTCCGGGCCGGGCTGACGCGCAAGCGCCGCTGCTGGAAATACTTGGCGTCTCAAAGCAGTTCGGCGGCACGCGGGCGCTCGCCGATGTCAGCCTGCAATTGCGACGCGGCGAAATTCTTGCGCTGCTTGGCGAGAACGGCGCCGGCAAGTCCACGCTCATCAAGATCCTGGCGGGCGTCTACACCCCGGATGCCGGCAGCCTGCGCTATGCTGGCGAGGATGTCGGGGAGAACCTGCGCGGCCGGCCGATCGCGTTCATCCACCAGGACCTCGGCCTCATCGAATGGATGACGGTCGCCGAGAATACCTGCCTGGCGCTCGGCTATCCCCGCCGCTTCGGCTTCGTCGACTGGGGCGCCGCGCGCGCGCGAACCGCGCGCGCCCTGGCCGCGCTCGGCGCCGACATCGACCCCGATGCGCGCGTCCAGTCGCTCAGCCGCACCGAAAAGTCGCTGGTGGCGATTGCCCGCGCCCTGGCCGCCGATGCCGAGCTGCTGGTGCTGGACGAGCCGACGGCGAGCCTGCCGGCGAATGAGGTGGCGCGCCTCGTCGCCGCCCTTCATCGGCTGCGGGCACGCGGCGTGGGGATGATCTACGTTTCCCATCGGCTCGACGAGGTGTTCGAGATCGCCGACCGCATGGTGATCCTGCGCGACGGGCGCGTGGCCGGCGAGCGGGTGACGCGTGCGACGAGCCCCGAGGAAGTCATCCTGCTGATCGTCGGGCGCGAACCCTCGCAGGTATTCCGCCGCCCGGCCCTGCGCGCGGGTGCGGCGCGGCTGCAGCTCGAGGGCCTCACGATCGGCGATGTCGGACCGATCGACGCACAACTGCACACGGGCGAGGTGCTGGGCCTGGTGGGCCTGCGCGGTGCCGGGCAGGAGACCGTCGGGCGGGCGCTGTTCGGTCTGGCCGCGCCGGACGCCGGGCGCATCCTGCTCGACGAAATGCCCATCGCCCCCGCCTCGCCGCGGCAGGCCATGCGGGCCGGCATCAACCTCGTCTGCGCCGATCGCGTCGCGGAGTCCGTTGTTCCGACCCTGAGCATCCGCGAGAACATGTTTCTCAACCCGCTCGCCGGCGGCGCACACGCGCTGTCCTATCTGGCACCCGGGCGGGAGCTGAGCGCGGCGCGGGAACTCGGCGCGCAGATCAACCTTCGTCCGAACGATCCGGCGTTGCCGATCGAGTGGCTCTCCGGCGGCAACCAGCAGAAGGTCGTGGTGGGCCGCTGGCTGCATCTGAGCGGCAAGGTCTATGTATTCGAGGACCCGACGGCGGGCGTCGATGTCGGCGCCAAGGCCGAGATCTACCGGCTGTTCGACGTGGCCCTGAAGGGCGGTGCCGCGATCCTGCTGGTCTCGACCGATTTCGAGGAGGTGGCGAAGGTCTGCCATCGCGCCCTTGTCTTCGACCGCGGCCGCGTCGTGGCCGAACTCGCCGCGACCGAGCTTTCGGCCGAGAACCTGCTGGCCGCCGCCTCCGCCAGCGTCGGGCAAATGGCCGAGGCGCTGAACCTCATCGAACCTTCGTCGCAGAGCCATGCAGTCCCTTAAGTCCAACGCGCTCGAACCGACCCGCTCGGAACTGGCCGGCCTCACCTGGGGGCAGGTCGTCATCCGCGTGCTGCCGCTCTACGGGCTGCCGATCCTGACCGTGGCACTCGCGATCTTCTTCTCGCTCCTGCTGCCGGACTCCTTTCCGACCGCGATCAACATCCGCTCGATCCTGAGCGACAAGGCGATCATCGCCCTGCTCTCGCTCGGCGCGATGCTGCCGATGATGGCGGGGCGGATCGACCTGACCATCGGCTTCGGCATCGTCATGTGGCACATCCTGGCGATCAGCCTGCAGGTCTGGTACCACGTTCCCTGGCCGCTCGCCGTGCTCATCGTGCTGCTGTGCGGCGGGCTCGCCGGGCTCATCAACGGCCTGCTGGTCGAGGTCGCGCAGATCGACGCGTTCATCGCAACCCTCGGTACCGGCACGATCCTCTACGCGCTCGCGCTCTGGCACACCGACGGGCGCCAGGTGATGGGAAGCCTCCCCGACGGATTCATCGCCGTCAACGGACTTTCCGTCGCGGGCATCCCGATCCCGGCGATCTATGTGCTGGTACTCGCGATCGCCCTCTGGCTCATCACCGAGCGGCTGCCGCTCGGCCGGCACATCTATGCCATCGGCGCCAACGAACGGGCGGCGGCGCTGAACGGCATTCCGGTGCGCGCGTACGTCATCGGCGTGTTTATCGGCTCCGGGCTGATCGCCGGCTTCACCGGCTGCGTGCTGGCCTCGAAGCTGCAGATCGGGCAGGCGAATGTCGGGCTCGACTACCTGCTGCCGGCGCTGGTCGGCGCTTTCCTCGGCACGACCACGATCAAGCCGGGCCGCGTGAATGTCTGGGGGACGATCTTCGGCGTGCTGATCCTCGCCGTCGGCATCTCCGGCATTCAGCAGCTCGGCGGCGCGTTCTTCGTCGAGCCGCTGTTCAACGGCACCACGCTGGTCGTCGCAATCGCGCTGGCCGCCTTCGCCCAGCGCCGCCGCTCCGCAAGCACCACCAAATCGATCCAGCCGGGCGCCTGACCGCCTGGCACCAATGACACCGGGAGGGAGAAGAACCATGGTCATATCTCGAACCTTGCGGCTCGGCCTGCTGGGCTGCGCGGCCGCGTTCGCGCTCGGCGCGGGCGCCGCGCGCGCGGACGATGCCTACATGGCGATGGCGAAGGCCTATATCGCGAAGGCGACCGCGTCCGGCGCGCCCTGGACCGGGCCAACGACCGGGCCGAAGGCGCAGGGCAAGAAGCTGGTCGTCTATGTCTCCACCGACCAGCGCAACGGCGGCGCGCAGGGCGTGGGCGACGGCGCGCAGGAGGCGGCGAAGGTCATCGGCTGGGATTTCCGTGTTCTCGACGGCCAGGGATCGGTCCCGCAGCGCACCTCGGCGATGAACCAGGCGATCGCACTGAAGCCGGACGCCATCATCCTCGGCAGTGTCGATGTGCTCGAGCAGGCGCCGGTGATCGAGAGGGCGGCGAAGCTCGGCATCAAGATCATCGGCTGGCATTCCGCCGGCGCACCCGGGCCGGTGAAGGGTTCGCCGCTCATCACCAATATCACCACCGATCCCGCCGAGGTGGCCAAGACCGCGGCGCTCTACGCGGTCGTCGATTCCGGCGGCACCGCCGGGGTGATCCTGTTCACCGACAGCATCTACACCATCGCGACCGCCAAGACCGACGCCGAGGCGGCGGCGATCAAGGGCTGCAAGGGCTGCTCGGTACTGGCGATCGAGGATACGCCGATCGGCGACCTTGCCAACCGCATGCCGCAGCTCACCACGTCGCTGCTTGCGAAGTACGGCAGGAAGTGGACCTACGGCATCGCGGTCAACGACCTCTATTTCGATTTCTCGGCGCCGTCGCTGCAATCGGCCGGCGTCAACCCCGCCACCGGCTTCCCGCGGCAGATCTCGGCGGGTGACGGCTCGGTGCCCGCATTCCAGCGCATTCGCCAGAAGCGCTACCAGATCGGGACGGTCGCCGAGCCGCTGCACCTGCAGGGCTGGATGTGCATCGACGAGCTGAACCGCGCCTTCGCCGGTGACAAGCCGAGCGGCTTCGTGCCACCGCCGCATCTTTTCATCGCGTCCAACCTCGACCATGATGGCGGTCCGAACAACATCTACGACCCGGAAAACGGCTACAAGGACATCTACCGCAAGATCTGGGGGAAATAGACCGTGGACTGCTGGGGCGGCACCTTGGTGCCGCCCTCATTGCTTCAGCCGGTGTATTCCATGATGCAGAGCCCGGCGCCGCTCCAATCGGTGCAGTGCGCGAAGCCGTTGCGGTCGACGAAGACGTCGGCGGAGCGCAGCACCACCGGCCGGTCGGGACGCGGATCGAGCAGTTTTTTGGGCGAACGCCGGCTGCAGCGCGTCTGAATTGGCCATGCGACCGCCCTCCTCGCTCAGCCCTTGTATTCGACGATGTAGAGCCCCGCCGAGAAGTCGGTGCAGTAGCAGATCCCGTTGCGATCGACGAACACGTCGGCGGAGTGCAGCACCACCGGCCGGTTCGGCCGCGGGTCCACCAGCTTCTTCGGCGCCGGCGGCACGCACGCGCCCACTTCCACCGGCCGGAACTTGTCGCGGATGTCGTAGGCGCGCAGGCCGGCGTTCTGGTAGGTCGCGAAGATCAGCTCCTCGCTGACGAACCCGTTGGCGCGGTTCTCATAGATGTTGTGCGGCCCGAAATGGCCGCCCACCGCGACATAGTCGCGGTCGGCGGGCTCGGGGAAGGTCGCGATGCTGATCGGGTTCGACTTGATGCGGTTGTCGAACACCCAGATCGGCTTCTCGCCATCCTCCTTGTTGTCCAGCACCGCCTCGTCGACGACGATCAGCAGTTGCCGCTTCGGCAGCGGCAGCGCGTTGTGGGTGCCGCCACCGAACGGCGGCGCCCAGGTGCGGTGCGTGATCAGCCGCGGCACCGCGCGGTCGCTCACGTCCACCACGGCGAGGCAGGCATCGCGCCAACTGCAGTAGGCGATGTCGCCGTGCACGATCGGATGGTGCAGGCCGTAGCGGCCGTATTCGCTCGGCCAGTCCGGCGTCTCGCCGGCGGCCAGGTTCATGCCCGGCAGCCAGAATTTTCCGGCCATGCGCGGCTTCGTCGGATCCTGCATGTCGATCGTGATCAGGATGTAGTCGGAGAACCCGTCGAGCAGCGCCGAGGCGTACGCCCAGCGGCCGCCGGTATACCAGCAGCGGTGCAGACCGCCGCCCTCGATCGGCATGAAACCGATCTGGCGCGGCGCTTCCGGCTTGCTGACGTCATAGACGGCGAGGCCCGCCGACCAGTCCCGCGTGGTCGGCGCCTCGGCATGGAAGCTGCCTTTGCCCTTGTAGTAGTTCTTCTCGTCGGCGAGCTCCGCCTGCGCGAACATGTCCTTCGCATGCACGACCAGCAGCAGGTCGTCGTGCTGCTGCAGGTGCAGCGTCCACGTGTTCGGCGGCGCGGCGACGTGCTGCACGGGCTTGGGCTTGGTCGGGTCGCGCACGTCGACGACCGAAAACCCCTTGGAGAAGATGTGCCCGATATAGGCGAAGCCCTGGTGCACCATGATCTGCACGCCATCGGCGCGCCCGCCGCCCTGGTCGCTGTGCCCGATGATGCGCATGTTGTGCGCGTAGGTCGGCGTCATCAGATCTGCCATCGTGTTTCCTCTCCTCTCGGCGCGGCCTGCCGTCGTGCCGAATCATGCGCGCCGCGGTAGTCTAGGCAGCGTGCCGCGCCTGTCGAGCCCATAGCCCGCGGGATTGCGGCCCGGCGCTCAAAAATCGGTCTTCACCCCGCCTTCCGCCTTGCGCCGTGCCACAAACGCGTCCAGTTCCTCGGCCACCGCCGCGTCGAGCGGCGGCGGCTCGTAGGCGGCGAGCGCCTCCTTCCAAAGCCGGTTGGCCCGCACCATCGCGGTTGGGCTGCCGGCCTCGCGCCAGCTCTCGAAATTGCGCCAGTCGGAGATCAGCGGGGCATAGAACGCATCGCGGTAGCGGGCCTGCGTGTGGGCGGTGCCGAAGAAATGTCCCCCCGGCCCCACGTCGCGGATCGCATCGAGCCCGAGCGTCGCCTCGTCCACGACCAGCGGGTCGAGAAGCTCCGCCACCATCTGCAGAAGATCAAGGTCCAGCATGGTCTTCTCGAACCCGCAGGTCAGCCCGCCCTCCAGCCACCCGGCCGCGTGCTTCACCAGGTGGCCGCCGCCCGCCACGGCACCCCACAGCGAAAACAGGCTTTCGTACGCCGCCTGTGCATCCAGCGTGTTCGCCGCGCAGACATTCGACGTGCGATAGGGAATGCTGTAGCGCCGCGCGAGCTGCCCGCCCACGACCTGCGCCTTCATGTACTCCGGCGTTCCGAATGCCGGTGCGCCCGACTTCATGTCCACGTTCGAGGTGAAGCCGCCGTACATCACCGGCGCGCCCGGCCGCACCATCTGGCAGAACGCGATCCCCGCCAGCGCCTCGGCATTCTGCTGCGCCAGCGCGCCTGCGATCGTCACCGGCGCCATCGCGCCCGCGAGCGTGAACGGCGTCATCACCACCACCTGGTTGCGCGCCGCCATCTCCGTCATGCCCTGCAGCATCGGATCGTCGAGCCGCAGCGGCGAGGAGGAGTTGACGACCGTGAGCAGCGAGGGCTCGCGCTCCAGCCGTGCGGCGTCGATGCCGCGCCCGATGCGCGCGATCTCGATCCCGTCGCGCATGCGCGCGGCACCCAGCGCGTAGGCGCCGAAACCCTTGTCGGTCAGCCGCACGAAATCGGCGAGACAGTCAAGGTGGCGGACCGACGCGTGCAGATCGACGGGCTCCACCGGATAGCCGGCGCTGAGATGCAGGATGTTGAACATCCCGCCCAGCTTCACGAGGTCGCGGAAATCCTGCTGGCTGCCCGGGCGGCGACCCCGATCGGCGTCGGCGCAGTTCGGTGCCGACGCCATCTGCGCGAACGCGATCCAGTCGGCGCCGAAGCGCACGTCATGCGCCGGGTTGCGCGCATGCAGGGTGAACTCGGCCGGGGCATGCGCGACCAGTGCCTCGATCAGCGCACGGTCGAAGCGCACGCGCGCCGCCCCCTCCGTCACCTCCGCGCCGGCCGCCCGCGCCAGCGCGCGCGCGTCGGCGTTGAGGAAATCCATGCCGATCTCTTCGAGAATCGTGAGCGACGCGCCGTGAATTGCCTCCAGCTCGTCCTCGGAGACGATCGCCGTCGGCGGAAAGCGGCGGCGCGGCTGCCGGAACGGCTTCTGCGCCATCGGGCCGGCACGCCGGGTACCATGCGCACGCCGCCCGCCCCGTCGCCCGGCCGCCGTCTCGCTGGTCCGCTCGTTCATCGCCGGCAGGATGCGATCGGCACCGGCGACGGTCAATCACCGGCGCGTGAAGGACGGCGCCTCAGCGTTCCAGCGTCGGCAGGCTGCCGGGGCGCAGATCGCGGTGCGTGCCGACGAGGGCGCGCTTCAGCGTCCGCGCCGCGACCAGCAGGTGCGGGTCGATGCTGCGCAGCAGATCGCGCACCACGTCCAGGGAGTGCCCGTCGGTGGCCCACCAGCGCAGCAGCTCGCGATAGCACGCGGCACGCTCGCCCGGCGGCACGCTCCGCTGCACCACGCGCCAGTAATGCCGGTAGAGCGTCAGATGGAAGTGCTCGCCGTGCCGCGCGCCGCCGTCATCGCGATCGTCGCCGTTCTGCCAGCGCAGCGCGGCGGCGTGGTCCACCAGCAGCAGCGCCCGCGTCGCGCGCTGCGCGTGGTCGCGGTGCAGGAACAGCGGTGCATTCAGGCGCACCCAGCGGCCCCGCAGCGCCATCTCCGCCAGCAGCACGCGATCGGACCCGCTGTACGTGCCGATCAGCCCGGTGCCCACCAGCGCCTCGCGCCGATAGAGGCCGAAGAAATCCTCGCATTGATGGCGCGTGTGGATCACGCAGGCGAAGCGGCGCACGCGATCGGCCGAGGTGGCATCGTCCAGATCGGTCGCGAAGGTGCGGATCACCGTGTCGTTGGCGTCGATCTCCACGATGCCCGCCGTGCACAGCACCGCGTCCGGCTGCGCCTCCAGCGCCGCGACGGCGCGCTCCAGAAAGTCGGGCGCGAACATGTCGTCATGCGCCGCCCACTGGAAATATCGCCCGCGTGCCAGGGCGAAACACCGGTCGAAGTTCGGTCCCGCGCCGACGTTGTGCGCGTTGCGGACATAGCGCACGCGCGCGTCGCGGTCGGCGTAGTCGTGGCAGATCGCGGCGGTCTCGTCGATCGAAGCGTTGTCGCTGATGATCAGTTCGAAATCGCAGAAAGTCTGCGCCAGAACCGAGTCAATCGCCTTGCGCAGAAAGTTCTGGCCGTTGAACACCGGCATCCCGATGCTCACCATCGGGTCGGCGACGGCGACGCTCGCCCGTGGCGCGATTGTCTCGGCGACGGCTTCTCGCAGCAGATTGCTCGGCCCGATTACGGCCATCTCCCGTCGCCTTTCGCGAGGCAGACTATCGCTCATGCGTGTCCACCATCGTGTCCACCATAGTGAACGGTGCCGGCCATGCAAGCCGCGGCTTTCCTGCCGCCGCATTCAGGGTACGGCACGCGGGCGCAATCGGAAGCGTGATGGTATTTCATCGGGTTTTCAGCGATCTGCCGCATCGCCCAGCAATTTTCTGTCCATACCAGTCGGGGATGCCACGAGTGAACTCCAATCACGTTACTGTGGGAAATCGGACCTTCTGCCACCGCCTGATCCGAGGAAATCCGCGTGCTTTCTGCATCTACGCCGCAGAGTGCCAATCCGTTCGCGAAGTTACAGATCGCAACCTGCATGCGCCCGTAACGCCATCGCCACAGTCCGGTTTGGCGCCATCGCGATATTGTCACGGATCACGCGCCGCGGAGGTGTCGCTGCCCAACCCAGGGTCACGCGAGCGGCGATCCCACATACATCTCCGCGAGCGAGGTCGCGGCGGCGCGTGAGGACACAACGAGGTCCAGCTCCGCGAGCTGGCGACGGCGGTCGAACTCGGTCGCCTCGTCGAAGCGGTGCAGCATGGAGGTCATCCACCAGGAAAAATGCTGCGCCCGCCACACGCGCGCGAGCGCAGCCGCCGAATAGGCCTCGAGCGGCCCGCGCTTTCCCTCGCGATAATGCGCGTCCAGCGCGCGCGCGAGCAGCGCCACGTCGGCCGCCGCCAGATTGAGCCCCTTGGCGCCGGTGGGCGGCACGACATGGGCTGCGTCGCCGGCGAGGAACAGGCGCCCGTGGGCCATGGGCTCGCAGACGAAGCTGCGCATCGCGATCACGCCGCGCTGAAAGATCCGGCCTTCGTGCAGCGAAAACCCGGTGGCGGCGGTGCGCGCCTGCAGTTCGTCCCAGATCTGCCGCTCCGACCACCGCTCCGCCGGCTCGGCCGGATCGCACTGGAAATACATCCTCTGCACCGTGGGCGTGCGGGTGGAGATCAGCGCGAAGCCGCGGTCGTGGCGCGCGTATATCAGTTCGTGCGACGACGGCGGCGCTTCCGCCAGGATGCCGAACCAGCCGAACGGGTAGATGCGCAGATACTCGCGGGGCACGCCCTCCGGCATTGCCTGGCGGCAGATCCCGTGCGCCCCGTCGCAGCCGGCGATGAAGTCGCAGTCGATGTGCAGCGCAGTCCCCGCCGCATCGGTGCAGTGCACGCGCGGATGCTCGGTCCCGACGCCCTCCAGCCGCACATCGGCGACCGAGAAGCGCAGGTCGCCGCCATCCGCGAGGCGCGCGGCAATCAGGTCCTTCAGCACCTCGTGCTGCGGATAGACGGTGATCGCCTTGCCGGTCAGGGCCGCGAAGTCGATGCGATGCCCGGCGCCGCCGAAGCGCAGCTCGATGCCCTCGTGCACCAGCCCCTCGCGTGCCAGCCGCGCGCCCACGCCGGTCGCGTTCAGCAGTGCGACCGTGCCGTGTTCCAGCACGCCGGCGCGGATCGTCGCCTCGATCGTCGCGCGCGAGCGGTTCTCCAGCACCACGCCCGCGATCCCGGCCCGGTGCAGCAGGTGCGACAGCAGCAGCCCGGCCGGCCCGGCCCCGATGATCGCCACCTGCGTGCGCATCCACCCCTCCGCGCGTGTCCGCCGGGTGCCCATTGCGGGCGGATGCGCGGCCGCGGTCAAGCGGCTAGCATCCCCCGGCAAGCGAGGGAGGCGGCGCGGATGTTCGTGCAGGCGGGCGGCTTGGTGGTGCATGTGCAGGAAGACGGGCCGGAGGGCGCGCCACCGCTGCTGATGCTGCACTCGCTGGGCACCAGCCTGCATGTGTGGGACGGGCCGGTGGCGGCGCTGGCGCGGCGCTGGCGGGTGATCCGCCCGGACCTGCGCGGCCACGGCCTCACCAGCGTGACGCCCGGCCCCTACACGCTGGCGATGCTGGCACGCGATGCGCTGGCGGTGCTCGACGCGCGCGGCATCGGCCGGGCCGCGCTGTGCGGCCTGTCGATCGGCGGCGCGATCGCCCAGGCGCTCGCCGCGCTGGCGCCGGAGCGCGTTGCGGCGCTGGTGCTCTGCGACACCGCGATGCAGTTCCTGCCGCCGGAGGCGTGGCATGAGCGCGCGCGCATCGTGCGCAGCCAGGGCATGGAACCGCTGGTGGCGCCGGTGCTGGCGCGCTGGGTGACGGCGGCGTTCCAGGATGATCCAGCGGCCGAGGGCCTGCGCGCGATGCTGCGCCGCACCGCGCCGGAAGGCTATGCCGGCGCGGCCGAGGCGCTGGCGACCGGCGACCTGCGCGCGAGCACCGCGGGCCTTCGCGTCCCCACGCTGGTGCTGGTCGGCGCGCAGGACGAGGCGACCCCGCCCGCCGCGGCCGCCGCGATCGCCGCCGCGATCCCCGGCGCACGCCTGGTGACGATCGACCGCGCCGCACACCTGCCGACCGTCGAGCGCCCGGCGGAAGTCGCTGCCGCCATCGCGGATTTTCTGGGGAGCTGAGCGATGCCGGTCAATCCCGCCGACAGTGCCGTGTTCGGCACGCTGTTCGGCTCCGACGCCATGCGCGCGATCTTCGATGACACCGCGCAGCTCGCGCGCATGCTCGACGTGGAGGCGGCGCTGGCGCGCGTGCAGGGCCGGCTCGGCGTGATCCCGGCCGACGCCGCCGCCGCGATCGCCGCCGCCGCGCGGCCGGAGATTCTGGATCTTCCCGCGCTCGCCGCCAGTGTGCGCAACGTCGGCTATCCCGTCGTCGGGCTCGTGAAACTCCTCAACCATGCGGCGGGCGAGGCGGCGGCGCGGTGGACGCACTGGGGCGCCACCACGCAGGACATCGTGGATACCGCCGTCGTGCTGCAGGTGCGTGACGGGCTCGCGCTGATCCGCGCGGAGCTCGCGGCGACGCTCGCCGCGCTGGCGACGCTCGCCGATGCGCATCGGGCGACTGTGATGCCGGGGCGGACGCATCTGCAACACGCGCTGCCGATCACGTTCGGGCTGAAATGCGCGGTGTGGCTGGCGCCGCTGGCGCTGCACCGCGAGCGGCTGGACCAGCTTCGCCCGCGCGTGGAGCGGGTGCAGTTCGGCGGCGCGGCCGGCACGCTCGCCTCGCTCGACGGCGCCGGGCTCGCGGTCGCCGACGCGCTGGCGGCCGAGCTCGGTCTCGGCGCGCCGCCGCTGCCATGGCACGTCGCGCGCGACGGGCTGGCCGAGGCGGTGAGTTTCCTCGGCCTGCTGACTGGCAGTCTGGCGAAGATCGCGACCGACGTGATCCTGCTCGCGCAGACCGAAGTGGCGGAGGTGGCGGAGCCGCACGCGCCCGGCCGCGGCGGATCGTCCACCATGCCGCAGAAGCGCAACCCGATCGCGTCGGAATACATCGCCGCGGCGGCGCGCGGCGTGCAGGCGCTGGTGCCGCTGATGCAGAACGCGATGGCGCAGGACCAGGAGCGCGGGACCGGCCCGTGGCAGGCGGAGGCGCTGGCGGTGCCGCAGGCGTTCGTGCTGGCGCATGGCGCGCTCGTGCATGCGCGCACGCTCGCCGAGGGGCTCGTCGTCGATGCCGCCCGCATGCGCCGCAACCTCGGTGCGAGCGGCGGGCTCATCATGGCCGAGGCGGTGATGATGGGGCTCGCCCCCGCGCTCGGCCGCGGCGAGGCGCACCACGTCGTCACGCGCGCGTGCGATGCGGCACTGCGGGATGGCGTCCCGCTCGCGGCGGCCCTGGCGCGGGAGCCGGCGGTGACGGCAAAGCTCGGTGGCGGAGCGATCGCGTCGCTCACCGATCCGGCGCGCTATCTCGGCAGCACGGCGGCCTTCATCGACCGGGCGTTGGCGACGGCAGCGGAGGGTTAGGCGCAGCGGGGTGTGATATCGCGCACCCCATATCCGCTATACCAAACCTCAACGCCCTCCGGCGCCACCCCCTCCGCCTCCGCCTCCGCCTCCGCCGCCACCACCGCCTGGGCCGCCGCCCCCGTGCCCATGCCCATGGCCGTGGCCCCCGGCAACGCCGGACGCTCCCACACCAACGCCCACGCTCCCCACGCCGACCCCGACGCCTGCGGCACCGACCCCGACGCCCACACCGCCGACACCGACCCCGACGCCTGCCGACCCGACGCCGACGCCGACACCCCCGACGCCAACGCCAACCCCGCCGGCACCGGACGTGCCGGCCGACCCCGCGCCGCCACTGCCGGCGCTGCCAGCGCCGGCGCCACTACCACCAGCCCCGGCCGATCCAGCCGAGCCCGCCCCGCCGCTCGCGCCCGAACCCGCACCACCCGGCGCGCTGCCGTGACCGCCGGCACCGGCACCGCTGCCACTCCCGCTGCTACCCGCCGCGCCCGCACCCGCACCCGCTCCGCTCGCGCCTGAGCCCGAGCCTGCGGCTCCCGTTCCGCCACTGGCACCGGCGCCGCTGGCACCCGCCGCGCCTGCGCCACCAGCGCCGGCCGACCCGCCCGGCGCGCTGCCGTGCCCGCTGGCGGCCGCGCCGCTGGCGCTCCCGCTGCTGCCGGCCGCACCGGCGCCAGCACCGCTCGCGCCCGGACCCGCGCTTCCGGTTCCGGCGCCACCGGCGCTGCCCGGGCCGGCACCGGACGCTCCCGCCGCGCCGGCCCCTGCCCCCGCGCCCGACGCTCCGCCACCACTCGCGCCGGCGCCGGCACCAGCACCGGCGGCGCCAGGGGCGCCTCCGTGTCCGGTCGATCCGACGCCCGCGCTGCCACTGCCGCCTGATCCTGCGGCTCCCGCCGCGGCGCCGGCCGCTCCCGCGGGGGAGCCTCCACCACCACCGCCGAAGGGGGGCGCGCGCTCGGGCACCGCTTGCGTGGACAGGCCGAATTCCTCGTCGCTGGCGGGCGGCACTGACCTTCGCTCGGCGGCCCGTCGTGGCGCGGGCTGGGGCGCCGGCTGGAGTGTCGGCTGGGGCGGCGGCGGTTCGCGCTTCACCTGCGCCTGCAACGCCGCCTGTCCCGCGGCACGCTGTGCAACCTCCGCCCGCAGCGCCGCGAGCCGCGCGCGGGCCTCGCGGATCTGCCACAGCAGCCCGTCGAGCGTCTGCGGCTCACCGGCAGCGCGCGGCGAGGCCAGCGGTGCGAGGGGTGCCACGTCCGCCTGCGCCGGCTTCGCGGTATTCTGGTTGAGCCTGTTCTCCTGCGCCCAAAGCTCCGCCAGCGTGGCCGACATATCCCTGATCTGCCGCTGCAGCGCACGTAGCTGCTGTTGCGCCTCGGCGATCGTCGTCGGTTCCGCCGCGGCCTGGTCCGCCGGCGGCGTAGCCGGCGACGACGTCCGCTGCAGATCGAACAGGATCACGCCGCCAACCAGGGTCGTCATCGCCCCGAAGGCTCCGAGCCCGGCGTAGAACAGGAACCACGCCCAGCGCCGCCGCACCGGAACTGCGCGCGCATGCGGGTACTCGTCCCAGGACGGCCGGTAGCGCGAACCCGCTCGCGGCAGCCGGTGCTCGCGGCCGATGAACATTCCCGTCTTATCGCGCCGCGCCGCGCGCGCGCTAAAACGCAGATGCGTGAGTTCCGCGCGACGATCTCAGTTCGTTGCGGAGTCGTCAAACTCGATGACGCGGACCGCAACTTTCAGTTCTTCGAGCAGCCGCCGCAGATCAACCGTCGCGATCGAGATGCTGGCCGTGTTCACCAGCGGATGACAGATGATGCGCGCCGCCCCGGCCAGCGCGCGATCGAGCGCGAAGCTCACCCGGTGCGCGGTGTCGTTGATCAGCGCGAGCGGCGTCACCGCCCCCGGTGCGACGCCCAGCACGGCCTGCAGCGTTTCGGCGGAGGCGAATGACAGCCGCTTCGCGCCGAGCAGCGCCGGCAGCGTACGCAGGTCAGCACGGCGGTCGGCGCGCATCGTCACCAGGAACAGCGCACCCTTCGCATCCTTCAGCAGCAGGTTCTTCGTGTCCTCGCCGGGCAGGCCATGCGGATGCGCCGCCGCCTCCGCCACCGTGAACACGGGCGGATGCTGCGCGGTCAGGACGGCAATGCCGAATGTCGCCAGCAGCGCCGCGAGGCGGCTCGCGGCGGCCGGTTCCGACACGGCTATTCCTCTTCGGGCGCTTCGTCCTCTTCCTCGCCGTCCTCGTCCTCCATGTGCTCGTAGTACCAGTCGAGCACGTCGTCCTGGAAGTCGGGGTCCTTCATCAGCCGCGTCGCCAGCGCCAGCACCAGCTCCGGCGCGTCGCCGAGTTCGGTGATGGCCTCGTCGCTGCCGCTGCCGTTGAGGACGCGCACCGACAATCCGCCCTCGTCATCCTCACCGACCACCAGCGCGGCCTCGCTGCGGTCCAAGTCGACGCTCACCGGCTTTTCGACTGCCATGCTCGCGTGCTCCTCTCGTTACGGCGTGCCTGCTAGCAACGGGCCGGCCCGGCGCCAAGCCCTTCCCGCGGCGCGGCTGCCGCTCAGCCGGCGCGCGACCGCTTTTCAGCGAGCCGCTGGTCGAAGCGGGCGCGTGGCACAACGGCGCGCACATGGCGCCCGGTGCCGGCCGCATCAACCCCGTCATGGGCCGCGAATTTGAACGTCACCTGCCGCCCCTCGACCGACGCGAGTTCGCTGGTCAGCGTGATGGTGAAACCGACCGGCGTCGCCGCGGTGTGCTCGATCTCGACCACGACGCCGAGCGAGAGGCCGATCTCCGGCGCCACATCCAGCAGGTGTTCGGCGCAGGCACATTCCACCATCGCGACCAGCACCGGGGTTGCGAGCACCTCCGGCATGCCGGCGACGGAGGGCGAGACCAGCGGCAGCGCCGGCACGGTGTGCTCGCGCGCCACCACGAAGCGCCGCTCGCGCCGGCTGCCCAGATGCGCCTGCAGCGCCTCCATCACAGGGCCTCCATCACAGGGCCTCCATCACAGGGCCTCCACGTTCCCGTCCACGCCGATCGACTGGCCGGAGATGTTGCGCCCGGCCGCGGAGAGCAGCCACAGCACGCTGCCCGCGACGTCCGACGCCGTCACCATCCGCCGGAGCGATACGCGGCTGAGGTACTGGCGTTCCATCTCGGCATGGCTGACGCCCTCCTGCTTCGCGCGGGCGGCGATCACGCCGTCGATGCGCGGCCCGGCGACGATGCCGGGCAGGATCGCGTTGACGCGGATATTGGCCGGGCCGAGTTCCTTGGCGAGCGACTGGGTGAAGCCGATCACGCCCCACTTCGCCGCCGCATAGGGCGTGCGCCAGGCGTAGCCGTGGCGCCCGGCGGCGGAGGAGATGTTGATGATCGCGCCGCCGCCGGCCTGCTTCAGCATCGGCACGCCGAGCCGCGTGCACAGGAACTGCCCGGTGAGGCACACGTCGATGCAGCGCCGCCAGGCGTCGGGGGCGAGTTCCTCCACCGCGCCGGTCGGCCCGGCGATGCCGGCATTGTTCACCAGCACGTCCAGCCCGCCGAGATGCGCCGACGCATCGGCGAACAAGCGCCCCACGTCCTCCTCGCTGGACACGTCGGCCTGCGTGACGCCGGCACCCTTGTGCGCGGCACCGAACGCCGCCAGCGCGGCCGGATCGACGTCGCAGATATGCACCCGCGCGCCGCTCGCGATCAGCGCATCGGCGATCGCGCGGCCGATGCCGCCGGCCCCGGCGGTCACCAGGGCCCGCAGGCCGGGCCGGATGGCGAGCGTGGCAATCTCGTCAGGCATGATGTTTCTCCGTTCCGTCAGCTCCGGCGTTCGCGCAGCGCCATCACGGCACCGAGCACGACCACGCCGAACAGGATCGCCCGCGTGGCATAGGGCAGCGTGGTCCCGGCGAGAAGCGTCTGCAACGCCGTCAGCAGCAGCACGCCGCCCAGCATGCCGAGATACTGCCCGCGCCCGCCGGTGATCAGCGCGCCGCCCACCACCACCACCGCGATCGAGGGCAGCAGATATTCGTCGCCCATGCCGAGGCTCGCCTGCCCGGAAAACCCGGTCAGCAGCGCGCCGACCAGCGCCGCGCAGACCCCCGAGAGCATGTACACGCGCACCAGCACGCCGCCGACCGCGACGCCCGAGAGGGCGGCCACGCGCTCGCCGTTGCCCACCGCGTAGATGCGCCGCCCGAACGGCGTGCGGCCGAGCAATAGCACTGCGAAGACGACGAACAGCACATCGAACAGCACGACCGGCGTCACGCCGAGCGAGGCGTCGGTCATGAAGCGGCGCAGCAGCGGCGAGGAGAATCCGTCCGGCGTGCCGTTCGAATAGACCAGCGCGAGCCCCTGCAGGATGCCGTTCATCGCCAGCGTCATCACGATCGGCGAGATGCCGAGCACGACGATGCCGAGCCCGTTGACGAGTCCGATCGCGGCGCCGGCGAGCAATACCAGCGGCAGCGCATAGGGCAGCGCCGCGTCCGACCCCTTCACCATGCCGGCGAACAGGATGCCGCACAGCCCGATGGTCCAGGGCAGCGACAGGTCGAGCCCGCCGGTGAGGATCACCGCGCCCTGGCCGAGGGCGAGGATGGCGAGGAACGTGCACAGCACGATCAGCCGGTCGTAGTAGGTCCAGTCGGCGAGCGTGTGACCGAGCACGAGCTCGGTCGCGATCACGGTGAGCACGAAGAACACGTAGGCCGGCAGCGCGAAGCGCAGCGCCTCCGCATGGCGGACGAGCAGCGGCGGCAGCGCGAGCGGGCGTGCGGTGCCGGCCGGCAGCCGCAGCAGCCGCGAGGTGCCGCCGCGCTGCGCCGGCAGCAGGCCGGCGCGCCATGCGTGCCACCGCGTGCGCGCGTAGCGCAGCGCCTCCGCCAGCTTCGTGTCCCGCCCGATCGCGGCGCCGAGCACGGCGAGGATCAGGATGCCGCCCTCGGCGACCGTCGAGTAGTAGGCCGAGACATTGAGCACGAGCAGGATGTTGACGACGAGCATGAGGATGTAGGCGCCGACGATGGCGCCCAGCACGCCGCCGCGCCCGCCGCCGAGGCGGGTGCCGCCGACGACGATCGCCGCGAACACCTGCAGCAGCATCGGGTTGCCGACCAGCGGATCGCCGGACCCCGTCTGCGCCGAGATGAACGTGCCCGCGAGGCCATAGCAGCCGCCCGCCAGCACATAGACGAGAAACAGCGTGCGCGTGGTGGGAATGCCCGCCGCCCGCGCCGCATCGGCGTCGCTGCCAACGGCGTAGATCGCGGTGCCGAGCCGCGTGCGCCGCAGCCACGCCCACAGCGCGAGCAGGATCGCCAGCAGCACGATCGGCCGCGGCAGCAGGTTGGGGATCGCATCGCCGAGAAACAGGCCGGCGAGCGTCGCCGGCACCGTGCCGCCCGGCTTCTCCATCACCAGCAGCGTGACGCCCTGCAGGATGAACATGGTCGCGAGCGTGACCACGATCGGCTGCATGCGCAGCACGGCGACGAAGAATCCGTTGAACGCGCCGGACGCCATCCCGATGCCGACGCCCACCAGGATCAGCAGCAGCGGCGAGGTCGCGGCGTCCGGAAACCCCGCCGCCAGCACGACATTGACCAGCGAGACGACCGCACCGGCCGACAGATCGAACCCGCCCGACAGCACCACCAAGGTCTGCCCGGCAGCGGCGATGGCGAGCGTCGCCCCGGTGGTCGCGAGCTGCGACAGGTCGTAGTAGGTGAGTGCCGTGCTGCCGAGGTTCATCACCACGGCGATCAGCACCGCCAGCACGATGAGCGCCAGCAGCAGGCCGCGATGCCGCGCGAGCCGCAAGCGGCGCGGCCGTGCGACGGACGCGAGCGGCGCGGTGGTCGCGGCCGTGCCGGCCATCACGCCGCCTGTTCGTGCGGGCCGGCGGCGCCGAGGGTCGCGCGCAGGATCGCCTCCTCGCTCAGATCCGTGCCGGCGATCTCGGCTGCGACCGCGCCGGCATAGAACACCAGCACGCGGTCGGCGAGATGCACCAGCTCGGGGATTTCGGTCGAATAAAACAGGATGGCACCGCCGGCGTCGGCATAGGCGCGCATCAGGGCATAGAGTTCGTTCTTGGTGCCGACATCAATGCCGCGCGTCGGGTCGTAGAGCAGCAGCACGCGCGCCTCGGCGAGCAGCCACTTGG
>JAFKFJ010000061.1 GCA_017307335.1 Alphaproteobacteria bacterium
CAGCGAGACCAGGACCTCCGGCGCAATCTTCTTGTTGAGATTGATATACTGCTCGAACTGGCCGATCACCGTTCGGCCCAGCGCCTCCAGCTCCTTCGCCTCCGCCGTATCGTCCGGCAGCGGCTCGGTGAAGGCTTCGAAATACGCGTCCGTCTCCTTGAAACCGGCGATCGTCGCCCGGCGCCCGCCCTCGACGAGAACTTTCACCGTGCCGTCAGGGAGTTTCAGAAGCTGCAGGATCGTCGAGACGGTGCCGACGCGATAGATGTCGTCGGCCGCCGGATCGTCCTGCGCGGCATTCTTCTGTGCGACCAGCAGGATCTGCTTGTCGTCCTTCATCACCGCTTCGAGGGCGCGCACGCTCTTCTCGCGGCCGACGAACAGCGGCACGATCATGTGCGGAAAGACGACGATGTCGCGCAGCGGCAGGACCGGCAGCAGTTCCGCGCGGATCGGCGGCGGCTGGGCCCCTTCGCCCCGGCCTTCGGTGCCTGGGCCTTCGGCGCTTGGCTTGTTGGCAGTCATTCGGCGACCTCCTTAGGGACAGTCAGGATGCGCCCCGCCCTCGGCAGGCACGGACCGCATCGCCCGGAATTCAGGGTTCGGCCCGGGTGATTGTCCCGATATCGGCACCCCCCGCCGGTGCCGCAAGTGCTGCAACTCCGCCTGGCGCCGCCGCGGGGTTACCGGCCGCGCCGCGGCCTCAGGCGCTGCTCTCCGCCCGCTCCTTCCCGTAGAGGTAGAGCGGCGCCGCCCGGCTCTCCGCCACCTCGCGGTTGATCACCACCTCCTCGACCCCGTCGAGGCTCGGCAGGTCGAACATGGTGCCTAGCAGGATCTGCTCCATGATCGAGCGGAGGCCGCGGGCGCCGGTCCGTCGCGCGATCGCCCGCCGCGCCACCGAGCTCAGCGAGTCGTCGGTGAAGCTCAGTTTCACCCCCTCCATCTCGAACAGCCGCCCGTACTGCTTCACGAGCGCGTTCTTGGGCTTGGTCAGGATGTCCATCAGCGCCTGTTCGTCGAGGTCGTCGAGTGTGGCGACCACCGGCAAACGGCCGATGAATTCCGGGATCAGCCCGAAGCGCAGCAGGTCTTCCGGCTCCACCTCGCGCAGGATCGCGCCGGTCCGGCGCTCGTCGGCGCTGCGCACCTCGGCGCCGTAGCCCATGCCCGAGCCCTTGCCGCGTGCGCTGATGATCTTCTCGAGCCCGGCGAACGCGCCGCCGCAGATGAACAGGATGTTGGTCGTATCGACCTGCAGGAACTCCTGCTGCGGGTGCTTGCGACCGCCCTGGGGCGGCACCGAGGCGACGGTGCCCTCCATGATCTTCAGCAGCGCCTGCTGCACGCCCTCGCCGCTCACGTCGCGGGTGATCGAGGGGTTGTCGGACTTGCGGCTGATCTTGTCGACCTCGTCGATATAGACGATGCCGCGCTGCGCGCGCTCGACATTGTAGTCGGCGGATTGAAGCAGCTTGAGGATGATGTTCTCCACGTCCTCGCCGACATAGCCGGCTTCGGTCAACGTCGTGGCATCCGCCATCGTGAACGGCACATCCAGGATGCGCGCCAGCGTCTGGGCCAGCAGCGTCTTGCCGGACCCGGTCGGCCCGACCAGCAGGATGTTGCTCTTCGCGATCTCGACATCGTTGTTCTTTGCCGCGTGCGCCAGCCGCTTGTAGTGGTTGTGCACGGCAACGCTCAGCACGCGCTTGGCATGCCCCTGGCCGATCACGTAGTCGTCGAGCACCTTGCAGATCTCGCGCGGCGTGGGCACGCCATCGCGCGACTTGACGAGGTGCGTCTTGTGCTCCTCGCGGATGATGTCCATGCAGAGCTCGACGCACTCGTCGCAGATGAACACCGTCGGGCCTGCGATGAGCTTGCGGACCTCGTGCTGCGATTTGCCGCAGAACGAGCAGTAGAGGGTGTTCTTCGAGTCGCCGGACTTGCTCATGAGCACTCCTGCCCCGGGTCTCCGGGGAGATAGTCGGCCAATCTAGCCCCCGCCGAAGAGCGGGGACAAGAACTTGACCGCAAACGGTATGCCCGCCGGGGCGGCGGCGCCACACCGATGGTCAACAGAAGCCTGCCAGAACGGCCGGCCCCGGCGGGAAGCGCCCGGGCACCACGGTCCAGGAACGGCGACCGGGACGCCGGGGAGGTATGGTCGGTGTGGCCTGCCTGCAACGGCCCCGGGGGTTGCCCCTTGGGTCGGTCAGCTCCGCGCTTCCGTCTCGGACGGGACGGGCCGGCGCACCACGACCTCATCGACCAGCCCGAAATCACGCGACTCCTCGGCCGACATATAGGCATCCCGCTCCAGCTTCCGCTCGATCGCCTCGATCGGCTGGCCGGTATGATCGACGTAGATGTCGTTCAGGCGCTTGCGCAAAGTGAGGATCTCGCGGGCCTGGATTTCGATGTCGGCCGCCTGCCCCTGCGCCCCGCCGGAAGGCTGGTGCATCATCACGCGCGCGTTCGGCAGGGCGAACCGCTTGCCCTTGGCCCCCGCGCACAGCAGCAGGCTGCCCATCGAGGCCGCTTGGCCGATGCAGACCGTGCTCACTTCGCTCCGGATATATTGCATCGTGTCGTAGATCGCGAGGCCGGCCGAGACCACCCCGCCGGGGCTGTTGATGTAGAAAGCAATGTCCTTCGACGGATTCTCGCTCTCGAGGAACAGAAGCTGCGCACAGATCAGCGCGCTCACCTGGTCGTAGACCGGTCCGGTGAGGAAGATGATCCGCTCCTTGAGCAGGCGCGAATAGATGTCGTAGGCGCGCTCCCCGCGGGCGGTCTGCTCGACCACCATCGGCACCAGGGCGTTGCCGTAGATTTCGACCGGATCGCGATCGCGCATGCTTTCTCCTCGCCGCCTGCCGGCCGGATGCTGCGCACCCGGCCTTTCCGCGTCCCTAAGATGGATCAGGCGCCGCCGTGCTTCCAGGGGCCGCCTCGCCCCCCGTCACCTGACCGGCCCCCGATGCCGGCTGGGGCGCCGGCTGGGGCGCGGGCGGCTCGGCGGAAAGCTCGGCAATGCCCACCTCCCGCTCGCTCACCTGGGCGCGGCCGACGATGTGGTCGATCACCTTGTCCTCGAAGATCGGCGCGCGCAGCGACTCGGCCGCCTGCGGGTTGCGGCGGAACAGATCCATCACCTGCTGTTCCTGGCCCGGATAGCGGGACGCCTCCATGCGCATGGCGCGCTGCAGCTCCTCCTGGCTCACCCCGATATTGGCATTGCGCCCGATTTCGGCGAGCAGCAGGCCCAGGCGCACGCGCCGCTCGGCGATCGCGCGGTAGTCGGCCTGCAGCGTCGCGTCGTCCTTTCCGGCGTCGTCCTCGTCTACCCGGCCGGCCTTGCGGTCGGCCTCCACCCGTTGCCAGATCGCGTTGAACTCCGACTCCAGGAGCCCGGCGGGCACCGGGAAGGTCGCAAGCGCCGCAAGCTCGTCGAGCAGCTCGCGCTTCAGGCGCATGCGGCTCAGCCCGTCATACTCGCGCTGCACCTGGCCACGGATGGTGTCGCGCACCTCGCTCAGCCCGCCGTCAAAGCCGAGCTTCTCCGCCAGTGCCTCGTCCACCGCCGGAACGATCGCCCGACGCAGGCGCTTGGCCGTCACCTCAAACCGCGCCGCCTTGCCCGCCACCTCGGCCGCCGGGTAGTCGGCGGGAAACGCTACGTCCAGCGTCCGAGTCTCGCCCGGGCTCAGCCCTTCCAGTTGCTCGGTGAAGCCGGGGATGAACCCGGGCCCGGCCACCTCGACCTCCATGTC
>JAFKFJ010000062.1 GCA_017307335.1 Alphaproteobacteria bacterium
CGCTTCTCCCTCTCCCGCTTGCGGGAGAGGGCCGGGGTGAGGGCCTCGGCGATGGCGCCGCGGCTGCGCGCCGAGTGCCGCCAGGATCGCCAGCACCACGCCTTCCGGGTTGGCCAGAATCTCGTCGTTCCAGAACCGCACGACGCGCCAGCCGGCGGCCGTGATGCGGGCGGTGCGCGCGGCGTCGGTGGCCGGATCGTGCTGGCCGCCATCGGCTTCCACCACGAGGCGGTGGGCGGGGCAGGCGAAATCCACGATCACGCCGGGCAGCAACGGGTGCTGGCGGCGGAATTTGTGCCCCGCAAGCTGCCGGTCGCGCAGCGCCCGCCACAATGCCCGCTCCGCGTCCGTCGCGTCGCGGCGCAGGCGGCGGGCGTGGGGGTTGGGCATGGTGGAACGATAGCGGAACGAGGTTCCGGGCGCCAGACCCTCACCCCGGCCCTCTCCCGCAAGCGGGAGAGGGTTGGGGTGAGGGGTGAGGGGAGGGGTGGGGCCAAACGAAAACGGCCCCGGGCTTGCGCCTGGGGCCGTTGCCGTGCAGCCGGTCGGTATCAGGCGAGGCGCCGGCGGACGAAGCCGAAGGCGGCGAGGCCGACGCTGAACAGCGCGAGCGACGCGGGCTCCGGCACCAGGAAGTCGGCGTTGCCGCCGCCGCCCTTGATCTCGATGACGCAGGGCAGGACGCCCGTGGTCGGGCACTTGCTGGGCACGCCGCCGACCACGCCCGTGGTGTTGCTGAACACCTGCTCGAGATCGAGCACCAGGTTCAGCGGGGGCGCCTGGAAGAACGAGGTCAGGATCGGGTTGAACTGCACGCCCACGCTCGCGCCGGGCACGCCGCCCGTGATGTCGGCGAAGTTCGCCACCGGGCCCGCGGGGCCGGTCTCGGTCGCCAGCGCGATCGGGTTGGCGCCGCTCGGCAGGTTGATGCTCACGTTGCCCGCCGCATCGAAGCTGTAGGACGCGTAGCCGTTCTGCGTCGAATACAGGTAGAGGGTCGCCGTGATGCTGTCGAACTTGCCGGTGCAGTTGCCGGCGCTGCTGCAGGTCACGTGCGAGGTCGCGCTGAACGCCTCATACATGCCGTAGCCGGCGGGGCCCATCTGGTCGACCGTGCTGACCGGATGACCCTGATACGTGAACCCCGAGATCTCGAGGAACCCATTCTCGGTCACGGAGCCGGTGACGCTCGGGTCGGACGGGAGCGAAATGGACGCCCAGTCGTTGATGCCGAAGCGGTCGGCCGTGAACGAGCCGGCGGTGGTGTTGCCGGTAACGGAAGGGTCCCAGGTGAAGTTGACGGTGCCAGCCTGCGCGCCCGACGACACACCTGCCGCTAGCGCCAAGCCAAGGACAGCTCCGGTTAAGGAAGCTGCGGTAAAGCCGTAGCGGGCCATCGATATCTCTCCTTCGCCGTTCGGCCCAGGTTGGCGACCCGAACCATCCGATGAGGCAACTATGCCGAAAGCCAGTCCGGATTGCAAGCGGTTTAAATTAGGGTTCCGTGATAATTTTTGTTACCCACGTCACAGCAAACCGCAATTCTTGCGCCCTCGAACCCGCATCTTGCGCCCCCGAACCCGGGCGGGCACGCCATGAACGTCTCGGCTTCGGCGGTTTCCCATGGTAACACGCTGCCACGTGTTTCTCAACCGTGGCGCGGGAGCGGGCCAGTGGCGCAAACGCGGGGGTTTCCCTACGACCTCGCTTTCGACCGCAATCTGGGCTGGCTCACGGCCTGGGAACAGGCGGTTCTCCGCGCCCGGCACGTGGCGATCGCCGGCATGGGCGGGGTCGGCGGCGTGCACCTGCTCACCCTCGCCCGACTCGGCATCGGCGGCTTCACGCTCGCGGATTTCGACGCCTACGAGTTCGCCAACTTCAACCGCCAGGTGGGGGCCACGGTCGCGACGCTGGGGCAGCCCAAGACCGAGGTGATGGCCGGCATGGCCCGCGCCATCAACCCGGAACTGCGCCTGCGCCGCTTCGATTCCGGCGTGGCGCCCGACGCGGTGGACGATTTTCTTGCTGATGCGGACCTGTTCGTCGACGGATTCGACTTCTTCGAACTCGACATCCGCCGCCGGGTCTTCGCCCGCGCCCGCGCCCTCGGCATCCCCGCCGTCACCGCGGCGCCGATCGGCATGGGCGTGGGCTACCTCGTCTTCACCCCGGACGGGATGAGTTTCGAGGATTATTTCGGCCTCGACGGGCGCGGCGCGGACGAGCAGTCGCTGCGCTTCCTGATGGGCCTGGTGCCGCGGCCGCTGCACCGCGCCTACCTGGTCGAGCCCATGCGCATCAACCTGCCGGCACGGCGCGGCCCCTCCACGGCGGCGGCGGTGCAGCTCTGTGCCGGCGTGGTGGGGGCGGTGGCGGTGAAGGTGCTGCTGGGCCGGCCGGGGGTGAAGCCGGCGCCCTGGCACCACCATTTCGACGCCTATCGCGACCGGATGGCGGTGACGCGCCTGCGCCACGGCCTGGATGGGCCGGTGCAGCGGCTGAAGCTGCGGCTCGCTCGCGGCGCCTATGCCCGCGCCGTGCGCGCCGCCCCGCCGCCGCCGGACCCGCCGGAGGTGGGGCGCACGCCGCTGGAGGAGATCCTCAATCTCGGCCGCTGGGCGCCGAGCGGCGACAACGTGCAGCCGTGGCGCTTCGCGATCCTGGACGAGAACACCGTGCGCGTGCGCCTGCTTCCGCCCCCCGGTCCCGACCTGGCCGGCGCCAACCCGTACGAGTATCGCGGCGGGGAGCCGACGCTGCTCGCGCTCGGCATGCTGCTGGAGACGCTGCGCATCGCCGCCACCGGGTGGGAGCGCACGGCCGCGTGGCAGATCGAGGCGGAGGCGCCGGCGCCCGTGCTGCGCGTGCGCTTCACGCCCGCGCCGGGGCTCGCGCGCGACCGGCTGCTGCCCTTCATCACCCTGCGCTCGGTGGACCGGCTGCCCTATCGCCGCCGCCCGCTGACCGCCACCGAGCGGGCCGCGCTGGAGGTGCCACTGGCGACGGCGCGGGGAGCCGCGCTGCGGCCGGAGTGGCACGCGACGCGCGGCGCGCGGCTGGCGCTCGCGCGGCTGAACGCGCGCGCCACCGACATCCGCCTGCGGGCACCGGAATGCTTCCCGATCCACCAGCACATGATCGACTGGCAGCGCCGGCAGAGCCCGGACCGCATGCCCTCGCGCGCCCTGGGCCTGCCCGGCGCGATGCTGCCGATGATGCGCTGGGCGATGGCGGACTGGCGGCGGATGCGCCGGATGAACCGCCTGCTCGGCACCGGCGGCACGGCGTTGCAGACCGACATCCTGCCCGGGCTCGCCTCCGCCGCGTTCTTCGTCGCCCGCCGCGCGCCGGGCGCGGAACCCGGCCTCGGCACGCTGCTGGCGGAGGGGGCGGCGTTGCAGCGCGTGTGGCTGACGGCGACCCGGCTCGGCCTCGCCATGCAGCCCACGCTCGCCATGATCGCCTTCGCCGAACATGGCGCGCGCAACAGCGACTTCACCGCCGATGCCGCGCTGAAGACGAAGGCGCGGGCGCTGGCCGAGGCGTTCCGCGCGACCATCGGCGCAGGGCCGGAGGAATGCGCGTTCGTGGCCCGCATCGGCCAGCCCCGGCCCCGCATCGCCGGCACGCGCTCGGTGCGCCTGCCGCTGGAGACGCTGATCGAGCCGGCGTAGCCGCTGCCGCTACGGCTCGCGCACGGCATCGTCCAGCGTGCGCACGTGCGGGTCGGCCGTGAGCTCGATGAAGCTGATGTCGTTCTCGGTGGTGCAG
>JAFKFJ010000028.1 GCA_017307335.1 Alphaproteobacteria bacterium
CACTTGCTTCTCGCCCCACGCTGCACCGTGTGGCGGGGAGGGTCTCTCACCCCCCAGAGCTATCGGTAGTTAGTCTTCCAACTCAGTTCTCCTTTCAGATCAGAGAGTTAGAGGGCTGCGCCTTGGCGCACTGACGGGTTGAGGGCTGGGCAGAGGCCTCCGGCGGCCTCGGCGGAAATGTCCGCAAGGGCGAGCACGGCACCACCGTCGTCTATGCCGACCGCTTCACGCCCGAGGACGAAAAGCGACGCGCCCGCGAGACCGGCGAGGACGCGCAGGCCATCCCGTTCCTGAAGCGGTTCACTGTCTTCAACGGCCCAATGCGAGGGTCTGCCAGCCGAGCTCGTGGCCGTCGCGCCGCCGCCGCTGCCGAGCCTGATCGAGCCCCGAGTGGAGGCGCTGATCGCCGCGACGGGCGTCGATTTCCGCCTAATCGTTCCGTTGCCAGCCATTTCGCTCAAATTCGGCTAATAGTGCCGTCAGCCTATCGCTCTCGATAGTGAAACCCAAAAGCTCATTGGCGCCTACAGCCACGCCCATGAGTCCTCGGCAAGCGTGAAGTACCGTGGACAAAACCTCAGCCGGCTGGGTTCGCGGGACGACACTCACCACCAATTCGGTCTTTTGGTTGGTGCGCTCACTGGATAGGTGACGACCCAGGGCCGTAATGGAACAATGCACTGCATCGAGGGAAAACCGGCTATACTCAACATAAGCAAGATCGACTACGCCAGCACCAGCAGCCTTGTTCACATGCAATTTCTTCTTCCTCGGAAACTGTTTTCCAATTTCGGTAATGAGGCTGCGGAGTTTGAGAGCATCGGCTCCATTTACATCGGCCCCATGATCGGCGCTCATTTGCAATGTCAACTGGCCGAGGGCCTGTCGGTTGAAAGCTTCATCTTCGAGCATGTCCTGGACAAATGCGGCGCCCCGCTCCCGCAATGCTCCAATCCAGAGCAGATTTTCGTAGATCAGCCGCACGAGTGTTCGCGCCTCCAGAATACCTTCGTGTTGTACGAGAAGCAGTGAGGCACGGAAATTGGAAATGGTTCGGCAAAGGATGGTCAGTGCGACGATCTTCGGATCGCGAGCAAATTCCTTTGTCAATTCGACGTGTGAGGCTCCAACGATATCAATCGCGGCCTCAAGGAGCTTCTGTCCATACAGGATAGCTTTTGTGGTTTCTGACTCCATTGGTGTAGTATCGCTTTCATCGCTGGTATTGGGCGGTTGCGGTCACGCTGTCCGAGCAGTCTCAGTCAAATCGGACTTCGGCCATGCTATCGATGAAGCGGCCAGATCGCGACCAGAAGCGAAGCCGTAGAAATGAGGAAGGACAGCACAGCGACGACTATTGCAAATATCGACCATTCTTGCGTGCGGTGGATAACCTCCCACCCTTGAGGTGTGACTCGATAAAGTGTTTTCAGTCCATCCGACAGCCCCTCGCGTGGCAGGCTGCCGTCGGCACCAAGGCGACCGCTGGGAACGGCATGTTCCAACGGCTCGACCCAGCCTCGCATGTAGCATGTCAACAACGCGGCATGCGTTTCGTCATCGTCCGCGACAGCGTTGTCGATCAGCCATATATCGCCCGGCTTTAGAACCAATGGCACGCGCTGGCGACTGACCCGACGCAGGACATCGCATATGCGCTTTTCTGGTTGGGCGTCTTCGGTCATCGACTGATGCTGCCTGCGGTTTCGCTCGGATAAGCTGGCGGGATTGAAGGGGCGCTCGGATCAAGGGTCGAAGTAGGTCCTCGCTCTTTTTATTCCGGTGGAAGCGCATAACGGACGATGATAATTTCTGTGGCGTTTGAATCACTCATCGTCACTTCGATCACGCGATTAACGAGATCGCCGTCCTTATCAAGTCCATCCAGAACGGCTTCGAACAGCTCAAGCTGCATGTCGAGGTCCATCCCAACGGGACCATTGAGACAAATCAGACCCGCATGCAGTGTCGTCTTTTGATATTCGCCTTTCGAGCCGGGCGCATCGGCGGGACCGCGGAAATCGATCGAGTTCTTGGTCACAAAGGTCCAGTCACCGTCGAGGATGACGGGCAACAGCTCCCAATCCTTGGCTCCGGCTTTGCCAATCCAGCGGACGTGCGAGCTTTCTGGATGTCCACGGTCCCGAGCGAGCTTGGCAAGCTCCTCACTCAAGCATTCGTCGATCAGCAGCTTCATGCAAGCCGGCGCCTCGCCACCTTGCGCTCGGAGACGATCTTCGTGCCCGACGGAAGTGCGACAGGGCGTTTGGGTCGGCCACGTAGTGGGGTTGCTTCGGCGTAGATCGTCGCAAGTTCGATCACACGATCATCAAGGCCGGAATAGGCCGATCGGATACGCTCATGCGACAGGCCGACGGCGACGGACGCGGCAATGTCGTGAACCGGGATGCGAGTGCCTCGGATGACCGGCGTTCCGTCCAGAATGTCGGGGTCTTCCACCACCATCTCGCGCGCTTCGGCGAGCTTGGCGTGTCGGTCTTCGGCACCTATCGCAAACTCCCATAGGCTGACCGTCAGGAAGCCGTCGTTGATGGTCCAGTCGGCCGGGCGCGAACTCTTCCGCCAACGGGCAATCGGTCGGTGCGCCATCCCAGGACCGATGCGATCGGAGAGCCTTCGGATCAACAGGCCACGTTCCTCCGAGGTCAGAGCCTTCGCCGCGTGGAAATAAAACCCGACCAGGGGACAGGCGGCGACATGGAGGTGTCGTCCGCCTTCCAGCGTGTAGAAACGCTCGGGCAGGATTTTCTCGTCGATCACTCGGTTGATGTCGCGCACCGTCACGCTGGCGACGACGGCGGCCTCGGGCAAGGTCAACAATTCGGTATCGGCGGCCATCTTTGCCTCTATAAATCATCCGATGTGTCGGAATATATAATTCGCTGTTGGCCAGAATGCAAGCAAGGCCGGATCGGGAGGATGATGTACGCCCTCTTACGCCCAAGCAGCCACCCGGCCGGTAGGGCGTGCATAAACCTAAGTGGGCGTAAATAAAGCCGATTTCTCTTTTCGGCTGTTTGCCGGAGTCCTGTCTCACGGTCCGGACGCGCGTTTGTCGCTGTCCGGCGGAGACAGCAAATGACCCCGACCAAGCTCCTCATCGGCCAGATTCTGGTTGTCTTTGCCATCGTCATCGCAAGCGTATGGTTCGCGACCGAATGGTGCGCAGCCGAGCTGAACTTCCAAGCACAGCTCGGTGCTCCGTGGTTCGTCGTGCTGGGCCTGCCGATCTATCGCCCCTGGCAGCTCTTCGCGTGGTGGTTCTGGTACGATGCCTACGCGCCGGCGGTCTTCAACAAGGCCGGCGCGATCGCGGCGTCGACCTTTCTCTCCGATCCGCAGCGCAGCTTTGCGCACACGCTGCGGCGGATGATGGGCACCAACCATCTCGGCACGTCTGAGCATCCCCGCGTCCATCCCGTCGTCGCCTCGGCTGCCCGCGAGGTGTTGAACAAGTCCGAGAACGAGCGCAGCGGCGTGCTCAGCACGGCGATGTCGTTCCTCGCCTTCAGCAGCAATGACGAGCGGACGGCAAAGCGCATCTCGGATGCGCTAGGTGTCGTTGCTATGGAGGTTGTCCCTCCGGGGCTGGGCTGAGAGGCTGTGGTTACCACACACGCAGCCCTCGAGCCGGAGCCCCGGATGGACGTCCATGAGAATGCCCGCACGACGCGGCGTAGTCGAATGCTGATGGTGCACCGTCTCG
>JAFKFJ010000235.1 GCA_017307335.1 Alphaproteobacteria bacterium
GCGCTCGTCGAGCATGCGCTTGCCGACATCGCCGAGGCGCTGGTCGCGCGCGGCGTGCGGCGGCTGGTGGTCGCCGGCGGCGAAACGGCGGGCGCGGTGGCAACGCGGCTCGGCGTGCGCGCGCTGCGCATCGGGGCGGAGATCGACCCCGGCGTGCCCTGGACCTACGCCGAGGGCAGCGGCGCGCCGCTGCTGCTCGCGCTCAAGAGCGGCAATTTCGGGGCGCCGGACTTCTTCCTGAAAAGCTTCGCGATGCTGGAGCACCCCCGATGAACGAGGCGGCGACACGCGAGCTGCTGGTGACGCTGGCGGCGAGCCTGTTCGCGCGCGGCTTCTCGGTCGGCAGTGCGGGCAACATCAGCGTGCGGCTGGCCGACGGGTTTCTCATCACGCCGACGAACTCTTCGCTCGGCCGGCTCGATCCGGCGCGGCTCGCGCGGCTCGACGCCGCGTTCCGTCCCATCGACGGCGATCCGCCCTCGAAGGAAGTCTTCATGCACCGCGCGTTCTATGCCGCGCGCGCGGAGGCGGGCGCCGTGGTGCATCTGCATTCGACGATGGCGACGGCCGTGGCGTGCCTGCCCGACGTCGATGCGGCCAACCCGATCCCGCCGCTGACGCCGTATTTCGTGATGCGCGTCGGGCGGACCATGCCGGTCGTGCCCTATTACCGCCCCGGCGACCCGGCGATGGAGCCGGCGATCCATGCGGCCGCGACAGGCGCGCGCGCCGTGCTGCTGGCCAATCACGGACCCGTGGTGTCGGGAAAGACGCTGACAGACGCAGTCTACGCCGCCGAGGAGCTGGAAGAGGCGGCGAAACTGTATCTCTTGCTGCGGCGCGAGACGTCGCGCCTTCTCACGCCGCCACAGGTAGACGACCTGTTGCGCGCGTTCGGTTGACCGAGCCCGCCTGAACACGGCTGCCAGCCTGAGCGCGGCTGACACACGCTGAAAAACCCAGCGGAACGGCGGACGCCCGCGGTTGCGGGCACCCGCCGTCCGAACGCTCAGCTCTCCGTCGACGGCTCCATCGGCGTCTCCGGCATCATCGGCGACTCCATCGCCGGCATCTCGGCCGCCGGCTTGCGCGGCCGGCGCGGGGCCCGCGGCGCCTTCGGCGCGGCAGCCGCGGCGGCACGACGGGTGGTCGTCTTCCGCGCAGTCGCCGGCTTCGCCTTGCGCGCGGTCGTGGTCTTCGTCGCGCGCGTGGCGCGCTTTGCCGCGGGCTTGCGGGCCGTTGTCTTGCGCGCCGCGGGCTTCCGCGCGGTCGTCTTGCGCGCGGTCGTCTTCCGGGTCGGCTTCGCCGATGCGGCGGCGGCGCGGCGCTTGGTCGTTGTCTTGCGCGCCGTGGTCGTCTTCTTCGCTGCCGTCTTGCGCGCCGTGGTGGCCTTCTTCGCCGCCGGCTTGCGCGCGGTGGTCTTCTTCGCCGCGGTCTTGCGCGTGCCGGTCGCACGCGTGCTCGCGACGCGACGGCCGCGGGCGGGGCCACGGCGCGTCGTCGCGCGCACAGCCAGCGGCTGCGCCCGCGTGCCCTCGGTGGTGGATTCGTCGGTGCTCACGTCCAGCATCTCCCTGTGTGCCGTGGATGGAACCTGTCGGCGGATCGAACGGCCAGCATGCTGTCCGGTTCCGCAAGGCGCGGCGCGGGCACGGCAAGACGCGCGCGGCGCTCCGAGTGCATCGACCGGCGCCGCCGCCGCACACTCCACCCGCCGCGCCCGGCGCGTCGGTTCCGTGTGCTGAGAAGCGTGCAGCCCATCGATCGGACTCTCCCGCTGCCCGCGCTGCGTGGCGCTCTTGACGAATCGCGAATCGCGCGCGTGCAGGCAGCACAATGCTATCTGCTCACTGACACATCGCTGTCAACAAGAAGCGTACAAGGAGAGGCGACACGCGCGAAAAAAAGAGTCGCGCGTGTCGCCTGCGTGCGTGCGTTCAGCGCGCCGCGATCGCCGGCACCGTGCGCTGTGCTGCGCCGACGTAAGCGGACAGCGGCCGGATCAGCCGGTTGTCGGAGGCCTGCTCGACGACGTGCGCCGCCCATCCGGTGATGCGCGAGGCAACGAAGATCGGCGTGAACATCGGGATGTCGAAACCCATGAGGTAGTAGGCGGGGCCGGTGGGAAAATCGAGGTTCGGGTAGATGTTCTTCTGCGCCAGCATCTCGCCGGCGAGGATGCGGCTGATCTCCATCCATGTCCGGTCGCCCATCACCTCGGCCATTTTCTCCGCATAGCGGGTCATGGTCGGCACCCGGCTGTCGCCGTGCTTGTAGACGCGGTGGCCGAAGCCCATCACCAGCGCGCGATGATCGAAGCGGCCCTGCAGCCAGTCCCCCGCACGCTCCGGCGTGCCGATCTCCTTCAGCATATGCATCACCGCCTCGTTGGCGCCGCCATGCAGCGGCCCCTTGAGCGCCCCGATGGCGGCGGTGATGGCGGCGTGGATGTCCGCCTGGGTGGAGGTGACGGTGCGCGCGGTGAAGGTGGAGGCGTTGAAGCCGTGCTCGGCATACAGCGTCAGGCTGACGTCGAACGCCTTCACCACCTCCGGCGCGGGCACCCGGCCGAAGCAGAGATGGAAGAAGTTGGCGGCGAACCCCAGCGACGGGTCGGGCGCGATCGGTGCCTCGCCCTTGCCGGCGCGGTGGTACGCGGCGATGGCGGTCGGGATCTTGGCGAGCAGGCGCATCGCCTTGCGCCACGTTGCCGCCTCGGAGTTGTCGGCCGTCTCGGGGTCTTCCAGCCCCATGAAGCTCACTGCGGTGCGGATCGCGTCCATCGGGTGGGCGCCGCGCGGGAACGTCGCGATGACCTGGTGCAGCGCCGGCGAGATGGCGCGCGCCGCCGCCTCCTCCTTGCGGAAGTCGGCGAGCTGGGCCGCGTTCGGCAGGTCGCCGTGCCACAGCAGGTAGGCCACTTCCTCGAAGCTGCACTGCTCGGCGAGGTCCTGCACGGGATAGCCGCGATAGGTGAGACTGTTCGTCTCCTCCATCACTTTCGAGACCGAGGTGGTGTCGGCGACGACGCCGACCAGGCCTTTGCGGATGTCGCTCTCGGGCATGTCTCGCTCCTTCAGAAGATGCCGGGCTTGCCGCGCACGAGCGCGCCGGCGGGCAAGGCGATGTTGAGCAGGTGCAACTCCTCCGCCGACAGCGACGGCAGGCCCTGCGCCACTTCGAGGAACCGGCTGGCCTCGCGCGGGCTGACGATCCCTTCGGTCAACGTATGGAACTTGCGGATGTAGTCGGCACGGCCGAACGGCCGGGCGCCGAGCGGATGCGCGTTGGCGACCGCCAGCGCGTCCTCGATCACCGAGCCGTCCTTCAGGAACACCTCGACCCTGGCGCCGAACGCAAGCTCCCTGGGATCGCGGGAGTGATAGCGCCGCGTCCACTCAGGATCTTCACGGGTCTCGATCTTGTGCCACAGCGCCACCGTCGCCGGGCGCGCGGCGCGCTCGGGCGCGTAGCTGGCCACGTGGTGCCACGCGCCGTCCTCCAGGGCGACGGCGAAGATGTACATAATAGAGTGATCGAGCGTCTCGCGGCTCGCCTTCGGGTCGAGCTTCTGCGGGTCGCCGGCGCCGGTGCCGATGACGTAGTGGGTGTGGTGGCTCGTGTGCAGCACGATCCGCTCCACCTGCGCCAGGTCGGGGATGCGCGCGCGCATCCGGAAGGCGAGATCGATCAGCGCCTGGCTCTGGTATTCGGCGCTGTGCTCCTTGGTGTAGCTGTCGAGGATCGCGCGCTTGGGCTCGCCGGGCTCCGGCAGCGGCACCTGATAGTGCGCCTTCGGTCCGTCGAGCATCCAGGCGATGACGGAATCCTCGCCCTCATAGATCGGGCTCGGCGCGCCCTCGCCGCGCATCGCCCGATCGACGGCCTCGACGGCGAGCTTGCCCGCATGCGCGGGCGCGAACGCCTTCCACGAACTGATCTCGCCCTTGCGCGACTGGCGGGTGGTGAAGCTCACATGCACCGCCTGCTGCACCGCCTGGAAGATCGTCTCCGCGGGCAGATGCAGCAGCGTCCCGATGCCCGCCGCCTGGGCCGGGCAGAGATGGGCGATGTGGTCGATCTTGTGCTCATGCAGGCAGATCGCGCGCACGAGGTCGATCTGGATCTCATAGCCGGTCGCGAGGCCGCGCAGCAGGTCGCGGCCGTTGCGCCCCATGCTCTGCGCCACCGCCAGGATCGGCGGGATGTTGTCGCCGGGGTGGGAGTAGTCGGCGGCGAGGAACGTGTCGTGCATATCGAGTTCGCGCACGGCGGTGCCGTTCGCCCAGGCCGCCCATTCCGGGCTGACGCGCCGCCGCGTCTGCACGCCGAACAGCGTGGCGCCGCCGCGCCGCGGGTGGCCCAGCGCCATCTCGCGCGCCGTCGTCGGCGGCGCGCGGTTGATCGCGGCGATTGCGACCGCCGCGTTGTCGATCACGCGGTTGATGATCATCTCCGCGGTCTCCGCCGGGACCGCGACGGGATCGGCGGCGACCGCCGCGATCCGCCAGGCGAGCTGCGCGTCGCGTGGCAGCATTGCTTTCGATGGATAGACGCGCACGTCGTGCAGCTTCATGCGTCCCGCTCCCGCCTTAATGCCGCTTGTTTCCTAGGGTGCGGCCGCGCGCGCGGCAAGGCGGCGGGCGCTGGTCGAACCTGCGGCAAGCTCCTGCGCAGCGCCTTGCCGCAGCGCAGCAGCGTTGCGGCCGCCGCGGGCTTGATCGCCCGGCGCGGGTGGCTCAAGTAGAGGCCTGCGTCGGTGGAACGGAATGCGGTTCCCCAGGGAAGGATCATGCACCAGCCCGACACGGCTCCGATCCGTTGGACTCCGAACCGCGCGCGGTCGGAGGTTGCACTGCCGCTCGGCACGGCGCTGCTGCGCGGCCTGCGCGGCCTCTGCCCCAACTGCGGGCGCGCGCCGCTGTTCCAGGGGTTCCTGCGGGTGAACGCCACCTGCGCGTCCTGCGGGGCGCCGCTCGGCCGGCTGCGGTCCGACGACGCGCCGCCCTATTTCGTCATCCTCATCGTCGGCCACATCGTGATCCCGTCGATGCTGATCGTGGAGCGGCTGTATCAGCCGCCGCTCTGGGTGCACACGGCGATCTGGGTGCCGCTCACGCTGATCCTCTCGATCGGGCTGCTCCGCCCGGTCAAGGGCGCGACGGTCGGGCTGATGCTGAAGCTCGGCCTGCAGAAATCCGACGACGAGACATGACGGCTGGCGTCGTCACCGGCCACCGCGCCGGCGAGGCGCGGATCGCACACCTGCTGCTTGAAGGCGAATCCCTCACCCGTCTCTCGCCCGCGCTGGAGGTCGATCGCGCGCAGGCGGTCTCCGACCTGCTGGCCGAGAACCGCTTCGCGCCCACCGGCTCGCCGGGCGGGCCGTACCGGCTGCGGCTCTCGATCCAGCACGGCCGCCTGATCTTCGACATCCGCAGCGGCGACGATGCGCCGCTGATCGCGCTGGGCCTGGCGCTGGGACCGTTCCGCCGGCTGGTGAAGGACTATCAAATGCTGGTGGACAGCCACATCCTGGCCGTGCAGGAGGGGCGCGAGGAGCGGATCCAGGCGATCGACATGGGACGGCGCGGGCTGCACAACGAAGGCGCGGAACTGCTGATCGCACGCCTGCGCGGCAAGGCAGAGATCGACTTCGCCACCGCCCGGCGCCTGTTCACGCTGATCTGCGTGCTGCACCAGCGCATCTGAGCGGGCGGCGATGAACATCGACGGCGTGCCCTTCCGCACCATCCAGGTCGATCCCGACGACGGCTGGCGCGTTGCGATCATCGACCAGACCGCGCTGCCGTGGACGGTGTCGATCGTGCACCTGGCGACGGTGGAGGCGGCGGCGCATGCCATTCGGCACATGCAGGTGCGCGGCGCGCCGCTGATCGGCGTCACCGCGGCCTATGGGCTGTGCCTTGCGCTGCGCGCCGATCCCGCCAGCGAGGCGATGGAGCAGGCTGCCGCCATGCTCGCCGCGACGCGCCCGACCGCCGTCAACCTCCGCTGGGCGCTGGAGCGCATGCTCGCCCGGCTGCGCAACACCCGCAGCGATGATCGGGTCGCGGTCGCCTATGAGGAGGCGGCGCGCATCGCCGAGGAGGACGCCGCCCAGTGCGAGGCGATCGGCCGGCACGGCGCGGCCCTCATCGAATGGGCGGCCGCGGCGAAGGGCGGCGGCCGGGTGAATGTCCTCACCCACTGCAACGCCGGCGCGCTCGCCTGCGTCGACTGGGGCACCGCCACGGCGCCGATCTACATGGCCCATGCGCGCGGCATCGACCTGCATGTCTGGGTGGACGAGACGCGGCCGCGCAACCAGGGCGCGTCACTCACCGCATGGGAACTCGGCCGGCACGGGGTCGCGCACACCATCGTCGCCGACAACGCCGGCGGCCACCTGATGCAGCACGGAGCGGTCGATCTCGCGATCGTCGGTGCCGACCGGGTGACGCGCACCGGCGATGCCGCGAACAAGATCGGCACCTACCTCAAGGCGCTGGCGGCACACGACAACGCGGTGCCGTTCTGGGTCGCCCTGCCCTCCACGACGATCGACTGGACCCTGCGCGACGGCATCGCCGGCATCCCCATTGAGGAGCGGGCGGCGGCCGAGGTGACGCACCTCACCGGCCGCACCGATGACGGCGGGCTGGTTCAAGTGCAAGTGACCGCGCCGGACAGCCCGGCCGCGAACCCGGCCTTCGACGTCACGCCCGCGCGGCTCATCACCGGCCTGATCACGGAGCGCGGCCGGTGCGCGGCGAACGAGGCTGGGCTGCTCACGCTGTTCCCGGAACAGCGGTGAAGCGCGCGGCGATCGTGCTGGCGGCGGCGCTGGCCGCCTGCGCCAACCCGGCCGCACACGTGCCGCCCTTTGCGCGTCAGCCATACCAGGCTTTTTCGCGTCAGGCGGTGGTGGCGCTCACGCTGCGCGAATGGAAGACGTTCGGCTCGCCCGTCGACGATGCACCGCCCACCCCGCGACCGCCCAAGGCGGCGGCCGACATGGCGGAGCGGCAGGAGGGATTGTGGCAGCGCGTCGGCGAATACTGGTGGCTCGGCCAGGACGCCGGCACGCGCGAGTCACGCTGGACCGGCAAGCATGATGAGAACGGCCGCGTCTTCGCCTCCGACGACGACGAGGCCTATGCTTGGTCGGCGGCCTTCGTCAGCTACATCATGCGCATGGCCGGCGCCGGCTCGCACTTCCCCTACGCGCCCGCGCACCATGTCTATATCGACGCGGCCAAGCTGATGGCGATGCACAAGACCACCGGCTGGGCCGTGACCGCCGAACGGCTGGAGCTGTATGCGCCGGTGCCCGGCGACCTGATCTGCTACAGCCGGACGGCGCAACCGCTGACCTACGACGATCTTCCCGCGGGCCGCTTCGCTGCGCACTGCGACATCGTGGTTGCGACCGGCCGCGACCAGATCGCGGTGATCGGCGGCAATGTCGACGACGCGGTCACGATGAAGCATGTGCCGGTGACGCTGGACGGCCGGCTCGCCGGCCTCGACCGCCCGCTGCTCGACACCCGCTACCCGTGGTTCGTCGCCCTGCGGCTGATCGGCGCGGGGCCATCACCCGTCGTCGCGACTGCGCCATGAGTGCGCGAACGACGACGACGCGACGGCGGCGGTCCCCGCCGCCAGCTCGCAATCGCGCTACCGCTGTCGCCACGGTAGGCTCGCCACTTTCCAGCCTGCCACCGTACCGCGATGCCCTGCCGGGTCGAGCGGGCCTTCGAACCCGTCGGCGACGTTGAAGGCGTGCGCGAATCCCGCCGCCGCCGCGGCCGCGGCCGCCGCCCGGCTGCGCGCGCCGCTGCGGCAGATGAAATAGACCGGGTCCTCGGGGCCGAGCCCCGCCGCGCGCAGATCGGCGACGAAGTCCGGGTTGACGGCCATGGTCGGCGGCACCTGCCAGGAGATCGTGAGCACCTGCTTGCCGACCGGCGTCAGGTCGGGCACGCCGACGAAGGTCCATTCGGCGTTCGTGCGCACGTCCACGAGCTGGGCCCGCGCGTCGCGCTGCAGGACCGCCCAGGTGTCCTGCGGTTGCACGTCCTCGATCATGGCAGCCTCCGGCCGCTGGCGGTTGACTCGCGGGTGGGGCAATCGCATGGGCAGCCGGCGCGTTCAACCGTCCCAGCCCGGGAGGCCGCCAGAATGCACCTGCAGCCGTACGCCACGGTCGCCCCGCCGGTCGCCGAGGATTTGCGCGCGGCGATCGCCAACACGCCACTGATCAAGCTCAAGCGGGCCTCGGCGGAGACCGGCTGCACGATTCTCGGCAAGGCCGAGTTCATGAACCCCGGCGGATCGGTGAAGGACCGCGCGGCGCTCGCGATCATCCTCGACGCCGAGCAGCGCGGCGCGCTGAAGCCGGGCGGCACTGTCGTCGAGGGCACGGCGGGCAACACCGGCATCGGCCTCACCCTCGTCGGCAACGCCCGCGGCTATCGCACCATCATCGTCATGCCGGAGACCCAGTCGCAGGAGAAGATCGAGTTCCTGCGCATGATCGGCGCCGATCTGCGCCTCGTCCCGGCGAAGCCGTACCGCGATCCCGGCAACTACGTGCATGTCTCGCGCCGGCTCGCCGAGGAACTCGGCGCGGTGTGGGCCAACCAGTTCGACAACCTCGCCAACCGCGAGGGCCACCGGCTGACCACCGGCCCCGAGATCTGGCACCAGACCGCCGGGCGCGTGGACGCCTTCACCTGCGCCTGCGGCTCGGGCGGCACGCTGGCCGGTGTCGCGATGGCGCTGAAGGCGCGCAACCCCGCCATCCGCACGGTGCTCGCCGATCCCGAGGGCAGCGGACTCTATGGCTGGATCAAGAACAACGACCTCAGCATCAGCGGCAGCTCGATCACCGAGGGCATCGGCCAGTCGCGGGTGCCGGGCAACCTCGAAGGCGCGCCGCTCGACGACGCCGAGCGCATCCCCGATGCCGAGGCGCTCGGGCATGTGTTCGAGCTGCTGATCCACGAGGGACTCTCGGTCGGCGGATCGAGCGGGATCAACGTGGCGGCGGCGGTGCGCGTCGCGCGCGCGATGGGACCGGGGCACACGGTGGTCACCCTGCTCGCGGACGGCGGCTCCCGCTACCAGTCGAAGCTCTTCAACCCGGACTTCCTGCGCGGCAAAGGCCTGCCGGTGCCGCCGTGGCTCGAAGGCAACGCAAAGGCCGGCTGAGCGGCGGGCGCAATCTTCGCTTAACGTCATTCGGCGTATGGCTAGGCTGCCCCGCCGAAGAACGGTGGGTCCCGCGAAACGGCTGCTGGCGACAAGGAGTGTACGCCATGGTCCAGGACTGGCTCGGCAACCCGGTCACGTGCGATCCGGCGACGATCGGCGGGATCGACGCGTTCGTCGAAGGTTTTCTCGGCTACGAGGCGCGGGCCGCGCAGATCGTGCCGACCGCCGATGCCGATCCCGGCTGCGCGCTCGCGCAGGCCTATGCGGCGATGGCCCACATGTTCCTGGAAGATCGCGAAGGTCCCATTCAGGCCGCGCACTATCTCGCCCGCGCCGAGGCGGCCGCGCCGCATGCGACCGAGCGCGAGCGGATGGTGATTGCCGCGGTGCGCGCCTGGGTGGACGGCGACATGCCGCGTGCGCTTTCGCTCGGCGAGGCGATGGCGGCCCGCTACCCGCGCGAACTCGCGGTCGCCAAGGCGACGCAGTACCACTACTTCAATCTCGGCGACGCGCCGGGCCTGCTGCGCATCGCGGAGAAGGTGCTGCCGGCGAACCGGGACCTGGCATACGCGCACGGCCTCATCGCCTTCGCCTATGAACAGTGCCATCGGCTGGAGGAGGCGGAGGCGGCGGCGCGCACCGCGATCGCGCTGAAGCGCAAGGAGCCGTGGGCGCACCACGCGATCGCGCATGTCATGCTGACCCAGGGCCGCATCGACGAAGGCCGCGCCTTCATGGAGGAGATGCGGCCGACCTGGACCGAGCTCAACTCCTTCATGCTCACCCATAACTGGTGGCACGTCGCGCTGTTCATGATCGAGCAGGGCGAGGCGGAGCGCGTGCTCGACATCTACGCAAGCCACATCTGGGGCGTCTGGAAAGCCTATTCGCAGGACCAGATCGGCGCGGTGTCGCTGCTCGCGCGGCTGGAACTCGCCGGCGTCGATGTCGGCGACCGCTGGCACGACGTGGCCGAGCATCTCGCCGGCCGCGTGGGCGAGCACGTGCAGCCGTTCCTCGACCTTCACTATATCTATGGCCTGGGCCGCGCAGGCCGGCCGGAAGCGGACTCGATGCTCGCGAGCATGCGCAGCTTCGCGACCCGGGCGCCGGATTTCGTGCGCGCGACCTGGACGGAGGTTGCGGTGCCGGCGGCCGAAGGTATGCTGGCCCATGCGCGCGGCGACCATGAGGCGGCGGTGCGCGCGCTGATGCCGGCATTGCCGCGCATGGCGGAGATCGGCGGCAGCCACGCCCAGCGCGATTTCTTCGAACAGGTCGCCGATGACGCCCTGCACCGCAGCGGCCGTCTGCGCAGCGCGCGGCGGCGGGTGGAGCTGCGCGCGACCGGCAGCCAGCGCGCCGCCCCGGCGCGGGCGCGGCTGGCGGAGATCGAGCGCGCGCTGGGCATGCTGCCCGCGTCCGCCTGAGGCACTTGCCGCGGCCGGCATCGGGCGCGGCGGCTTGCCGCCTCGGCGCCTTCGGTCTAAGCAGCGCCCTCCCCGCCAACCGCGAGACCCGAGTGCCATGAAACAGCAGGCCAACCTGATCCGCGCCGGGCAGGTCATCGAGCACGAGGGCCGCCGCTGGACCGTCCTGAAGCAGCAGATCATCACCCCCGGCAAGGGCGGTGCCTTCATCCAGGTCGACATGCGCGACCTGAAAAGCGGCAACAAGACCAACGAACGCTGGCGCACCGCCGACACCGTCGAGCGGCTGATGACCGAGGAGAAGGAGTTCACGTACTCCTACACCGAGGGCAGCAACATCGTGCTGATGGACCCCGAGACGTTCGAGCAGACCCACCTCGCGCTCGACCTGCTCGGCGATCAGGCGCCGTTCCTGCAGGACAACATGGTCCTCACCGTCGATCTGGTGGAGGGCGAGCCGGTCGCGGCCCACCTGCCGCCCACGGTGGTGCTGGAGGTGGTCGAGGCGGACCCGGTGGTGAAGGGCCAGACGGCCGCCAGCTCCTACAAGCCCGCGAAACTCTCCAACGGCACCCGCACCAGCGTGCCGCCCTTCATCGAATCGGGCGAACGCATCGTGGTGCGCACCGAGGACGGCAGCTACGTCGAGCGCGCCAAGGGCTGAGCGGCCCGTCATGGCGCCCAACCTGTCACCGCACCTGGTCATCATGCAGAACGCGGCCCAGCGCGCCGCGCGGCGGTTGCTGCGTGACTTCAACGAAGTCGAGCAGCTCCAGGTCAGCATCAAGGGTCCCGGCGACTTCGTGAGCCAGGCCGATCTGCGCGCCGAGCAGAGCCTGCGCGAGGATCTCGGCAAGGCGCGGCCGGGGTACGCGTTCCTGATGGAGGAGTCCGGCGCTTCGGGCTCGGAGAACTGGACGTGGCGCTGGGTGGTCGATCCGCTCGATGGCACCTCAAATTTCCTACATGGTATACCACATTGGGCGATCAGCATCGGCCTGGAACGCCGCCAACCCGACGGCAGCACGGAGCCGGTGGCGGGCGTCGTCTATGCGCCCGTGTCGGACGAGATGTTCTGGGCGGAGAAGGGCAGCGGCGCCTTCGTCAATGACCGCCGTCTGCGCGTCTCCGCGCGGCGCGACATGACGGAGGCGATGTTCGCCACCGGCATCCCCTTCGCCGCCTCCTCGCCCGGCACGAGGCAGAGCTTCGCCGCGACGCTCGCCCTGCTGATGCCCCGGATCGCCGGCGTGCGCCGGTTCGGCGCGGCGGCGCTGGACCTCGCCTGGGTCGCGGCCGGCCGGTTCGACGGGTTCTGGGAACTGCACCTCAAGCCCTGGGACATTGCGGCGGGTCTCGTGATCGTGCGCGAGGCCGGCGGGTTCGCGACCGACCCCGAGGGCGGTGACGCCCGCGCCAACGGCGACGTGGTCGCCGCCAACCCGCACCTGCACAAGCAGCTCTGTGCCGCGGTGCGCGAAGGAATCGCCCTCTGAGCCTTTGAGCGGCGCGGCGGCTCGGCTAAACCTCGGCCCGCCCCATGCGCAGGCTGTCCTTCCTCGCCGCGATCCCCCTCGCGGTCGCCGCAAGCCTCCCCTGGCCCGCCCTCGCGCAGGTCACGCTGGACCAGCGCGCGCTGGACAAGCTGGGGCCCGGCACCGACCAGCCGGCCACGCCGGCGCCCCACGCACGGCCTGCCCCGGCGCCCCGCGCGCGTCCGCCGGCGCCGCGGCTGGATGCGCACGCGCACCCGAACGGTCCCCACCAGAAGCTGCCGCCGACGCCGAGCGATATCGCTGCGCAGGCGCCGATGCCGGTCGTTCCGTTCGCGCCGCCGCCCCCGCCGGTGCTGCCGCCGCCGATCGTGGTCCCCACCCGCCCGCAACCGCCGCCCGCGCCCCCCGCGGTCACCGCCGCCGCCGACGGGGTCGCGGAGCGGCACGGCGCCGACCTGCGCGTGACGTTCGGCACCGGCAGCGCCGACCTCAACCCGCTCACCGACGCGGCGGTGCGGGCGATCGCCCAGCATCCGCCGCCGGGCAGCACGTTCTCGGTCACGGCCTACGCCGCCGGCACGCCGGATGACCCCTCCACGGCGCGCCGGCTCTCGCTCTCGCGGGCGCTGGCGGTGCGCAGCATACTGATCACGTCCGGCATTGCCTCGCCGCGCATCTACGTGCGCGCGCTGGGCGCCGCCGCCCCCACGATCGCCGACGGGCCGCCGGACCGCGTGGATATCGAACTCGTGCCCGGGTCCCCCGGCTCCCAGCCGCCCACACCCTCGCCTGCGCCGGCCCCATCCCAGAAGGCCGCCCCATGACGCGCCCGACGATCTTCCTGATCCGCATGCTGATCTTCCTGGCCGCCGTGGCGATCGTGGCCGGGCTGCTCTCCACCGCGCTGATCGCCGCCTTCGCCAACAACGTCCTGCTCAACAGCCTGATCCTGGTCGTGCTGGCGCTCGGCATCGTCTGGAACATCCGCCAGGTGATCCGCCTGTCGCCCGAGGTGACGTGGCTGGAGACGTTCCAGCGCGCCCGCGCGCGCCTCGCCGCCGCCCCCGCTCCGCGCCTGCTCGCGCCGATGGCCGCGATGCTGGCCGCGCGCACCGCGAAGGGCCGCGACGGGCAGGAGCGGTTCACGATCTCGCCGCAGGCGATGCGCTCGCTGCTCGACTCGCTCGCGAGCCGCCTCGACGAAAGCCGGGAACTGTCGCGCTACATGGTGGCGCTGCTGATCTTTCTTGGCCTGCTCGGCACTTTCTGGGGCCTGCTGCTGACCGTGCATTCGGTGGGCGACGTCATCGGCAGCATGTCCGTGGGCTCCGGCGACATCAACGCGCTGTTCGAGCAGCTCAAGTCCGGCCTCGCCCGCCCGCTGCACGGCATGGGCACCGCGTTCTCCTCCTCCATGCTCGGTCTCGCCGGCGCGCTGGTGCTGGGATTTCTCGACCTCACCGCGGGCCAAGCGCAGAACCGCTTCTTCAACGAGCTGGAGGAGTGGCTGGCCGGCATCACCCGCCTCTCCTCCGGCGTGCTCGGCGGCGAGGGCGAGGGCTCGGTGCCCGTCTATGTCCAGGCGCTGCTGGAGCAGACCGCCGAGAACATGGAGAACCTGCAGCGCATCCTCGCCCGCGGCGAGGACGGGCGGCGCGAGGCGAATTCGGCGGTGGTCAACCTCACCGAGCGCATCGCGACCCTTTCCGACACCATGCGCGCCAACCAGCAGCTCATGCTGCGCATCGCCGAGACGCAGGCGACCCTGGTGCCGGCCCTGCAGCGGCTGGGCGAGCGGCGGCCAGAGGGCGGCTTCGACGACGACGCGGCGCGCGCGCATCTGCGCAACATCGAGCTCTACCTGCAGCGGCTGCTCGCCGAGAGCGAGCAGGGCCGCGCGCAGACCACCGCCGACATCCGCAACGACATCCGCATCCTCACCCGCACCATCGCCGCGCTCGCCGAGGAGCAGCCGCGATGACCAGGAAGGACTAAGCCATGGCACGCCGCCGCGGGTCGGGAGGCGAGAGCATCAACGCATGGCCGGGCTACGTGGATGCGCTGTCCACGCTGCTCATGGTCATCATCTTCGTGCTGCTGGTATTCGTGCTGGCGCAGGCGTTCCTGTCCGTCACGCTCTCCGGGCGCGACGCGGCGCTCGACCGGCTGAACCGGCAGATGGCGGAACTCTCCGACATGCTGTCGCTGGAGCGCGGCAAGTCCAACGAGCTGCGCACCTCGATCGCGCAGCTCAGCCGCGACCTTCAGGCCGCGACCGCGGCGCGCGACTCGCTCACCCAGCAGCTCGCGCGCATCCGCGGCGAGGAGGAGAAGCTCACCGCCGACCGCGACTCGCTGAAGGCCGATCGCGACCGCCTTGCCGCACGGCTCGCCGACGCCGACCTGCAGATGCAGGCGGCGCAGGACCGTGACCAGAAGTTGCAGAGCCAGCTTGCGGATTCCGCGAAGCGCGGCGAGGCACAGGCCCAGGATGCCGCCAGCACCGCCGCCCGCCTCGCCGACATGCAGCGCCAGCTTGCCGCCACGCAGGCAACGCTGGAGGAAATGAAGCGCCAGAAGGAGGCGCTGGACCAGACCGTTTCCACCGACAAGGAAACGCTGCAGGCGCGCCTGTCCGATCTCGCCAACCTCGCCGAGCAGGTGCGCAACCTGACGGCGCTGCGCGACCAGCTTGAGAAGCAGGCGCAGGATGCGGCGGTGCGTGCGACGACGGCCGAGGAGCGCCGCGCCGCGGTCGCCGTTGAACTCGAGAAGGAAAAGAAGCTCGGCGACTCGGCCCGCGCGCAGATCGCCGCGATGAACCAGCAATTGGAGGAGATGCGCGCGCAGCTCGCGACCCTGAACCACGCGCTGGAAGCGTCCGAGGCGTCCGGCAAGGACAAGGACGTGCAGATCGCGAACCTGAGCACCCGGCTCAACACTGCGCTCGCGCAGAAGGTCGAGGAACTCCAGCGGTACCGCAGCGACTTCTTCGGCCGGCTGCGCGCGGTGCTGGCGAACCGGCCGGGCATCCAGGTCGTGGGGGACCGCTTCGTGTTCCAGAGCGAGGTGCTGTTCCCGGTCGGCAGCGCCGACCTGACGGCGGCGGGCCAGGAGGAGATCAACCACCTCGCCGACACGCTCAAGGACATCGCCAAGGAGATCCCGCCGGACGTGAACTGGATCCTGCGCGTCGACGGGCATGCCGACAAGCAGCCGGTGGCGGGCGGGCATTTCGCGAGCAACTGGGAACTCTCCAGCGAGCGGGCGATCACGGTCGTCAAGCTGCTGATCGCCGACGGCATCCCGCCCGACCGCGTGGCGGCGACCGGGTTCGCGCAATACCAGCCGCTCGACCCGGCCGATACGCCGGAGGCGTATGCGAAGAACCGGCGGATCGAGATCCGGCTGACCGATCGCTGAACGGTCACCCCGCGCGGCGACGTTGCGGACTCTTCATCCGCGCGCCCGGTTGGCGAAACCCAGGCGGGCGGACAACCGCAGGTGCATCAACCAGCATGGAAGGGATTGCCATGAGAGCATCCACCCTGGCCCTGCTCGGTGCCGGGGCCTTGGCCCTCGGTGCCGCGGCCCCTTCGCGCGCCGCTGAGCCCACTGCCCCGCACGCCGTACAGCCGGTCGTCATCTTCGTCCCGATGCCGATGGGACTCTTCGCACCGCCGCCGCTCGCGCTCGACCGCATCGTCGCCGCGCAGGAAGCGGCGCTGACGCAACTGATCGCGCAGATGTCGCAGATGCCCGCCTTCCCGGCCCTGCCCTGGATGGCGGCGCCGGGAATGAGTGCGGCGCCCGGCATGCAGGTCGTCACGGTGTCCATGTCCAGCAGCGGGCGTGGTTTCTGCCAGGAGTCGATGACGCAGACGTTTGGTCCGGACGGCAGGCCGCACGTCGTCGTGAAGCGCGCGGGCGATGCCTGCGGGCCGCTGCCGACGGGCTTCGCGACCACGCCGGGGCCGCAGGCCGCCCCGATGCCTGAGGTCTCGCCGAGCGGACCGCTGCCGCGGGTGATCCATGTGAACGACGTGCGGCCGGTCACGCCGACCCGAGCCCACGCCTACAAGGGATGATCCGTGTCCGCGGGTGACGGCGCGAAGACGAGGCCGAGCATCCACCCGAGATAGAAGCGCACATCCATCCAGAAGAGGTGCGCGTCATAGAGTGTGATTCCGGCGAACCATCCCTGGCTCGCGGCCGCATCGAACAACAGCGCGGCCGCGAGCCAGACGGGTGCCACCACCGCGACCACACCTGCCCGCCGGGGAAACATCGTGCGCGCCGGCGGCGCGGGCGCGCCCCGGTATCCCAGGGCCTGGATGCACAGGCACGGCAGCGCGGTGGCGACGATCGAGAGTGCCGACCACCCGAAGAGCCAGCCCGCGATGCCCGGCGACGCAATCCCCAAGATGCCCAGTGGCACGGCGAGGCGCCGGTGCCCCGCGCCGAGCCAGGCGAGCGTGACGGCGAACGGGACAAAGGCCCAGGCCACCGCCAGGCGGATGCCGGCCACAAGCGCGCCGCCCTCGCCGCCGGAGGCGCTGCCGTGGGTGGAAAGAAATGCCGTCATGGCGTGATGCAGGCTGACCGATGCGAGGGCGAAGGTGAGGCTAAGACCGGCGGTGAACAGCAGGCTGCGCGGCCGGGCCGTGTGCGCAGGCGCGCCGCTGGCGCCGAGCAGCACGTCGCGCACCCGCTCCGTCGCCGGCTCGACGAAGCAGGCGAGCATGAGGCCAACGAGCAGGGCCGCGATGATATCTTCGCGACTCAGGTGGTGGAGCGTCGCCTTCAGCCCCTGCCAGATGAACTCCGGCGCGGCGGCGCAGACGGCCACCCAGAGCGCGCAGATCAGTGCGGACAGGACACAGAGCGACGCCGCGCCCAGGCGTCGCCACGCCGGCCCGCCCGCCCTCGCGTTGCTCGGTGTGATCAAGGCGGGCTAGCGCGGCGTCAAATGCGCCTCATGCACACGCCGCAGCGCCGGCGCGTAGTGGGCGAAATCCGGCGTTTCCGTCCCCGGCACCTTCGCCGCGTCGTCCCAGCGCCGCACGCGCACCGCCTCGCAGAAATGCGCCTCGCGCTCGAACGCCGCCGCCTCCGCCGCGGTCATCGGCCCGCCCTGCAGCGCCAGCGTCGCCACCGAGGGCGGAGAGAGCTTCGCGAAATAGGCGGCGTCCGTCGCGCAGAGGTAGCGCTTCGCCGCGACATGCAGGCGCACACAGTCCACGACCAGCGGCGGGAAGTGCGCAGCCAGAAGCTGGGCGCCCGCCTCCTCGTGCAGGTTGTCCACGCCCTGCTCGATGTAGTCCTCCCCGAACTCGCCGGTGTAGTGCCCGACATCGTGCAGCAGCGCGGCGACGATGAGCGTGTCATCGGCACCCTCGCGCTCCGCCAGCGCCGCGGCCTGCAGCATGTGCTCCTGCATCGACACGGCCTCGCCCAGATAGCTCTCGGCACCGCGGCGTACCAGGATGTCGCCGATCCGCGCGACGATGTCGGCCATCACCCCTTCTCCCCGATCGCGACCAGTACCGGGAGAGAAGCCTGCGCCGCCTTGCGTGGCAACCTCGCGCCAGGTGCCGGGGCGCTCAGCCCGCCATCGCGGGGGCGGGGGCGGCGGCGTGCCGTGCCAGCATGGCACCGAAGGCGGCGATCACCCGGCGCATCTGCGGCGGCTTGTAGGGAAACAGGTCCGGCGGGTCCATGGTGTGCACGATCCCCGCCACATCCGCCTCGAACAGCAGCAGCCGCCCGTCCGGCGCCTCGGCGCAGTCGATCTGGAAATAGTCGAGCCGCGCCCATTCGGCCAGGACGGCGAAGGCATCCGCGTGGCGGCGGGCGAAATCGGCATCGAAGGTCGCCATCGCCGCGGCCTCGGCCTCGCGCTTGGCGCGGCTCTCGGCCATGCCGGCGTTCAAATAGTGCACCATCCAGTGTTCCGAGACCGCCATGTGGCAGAGAAACGGCGCGCCGGCGATGAAAGCCACGCGGTATTTGCGGAACAGTCCGCCGCGGCCGCGATAGTCGATGAACTGGCTGAGGAAGACCTCGTCCGCGTCGATGCGCGCCAGCGCGGCGGTCAGCGCCGCCGCGTCGTCGGCCTTGGTCAGATCGTGGCCGGCATGCGAGCCGACCGGACGGACCAGCACCGGGAACGCCCATCCGGCCGGCAGCGCCGCCGCCTCGTCCCGGGCGGCGCGACGGATCGGCGGGCAAAGCAACTCCGGCCGGTGCCGCAACGCCTCGGCCAGCGCCTCGCGCGAAAGGCGCGGCACGCAGGCCGGATCGTTCAGCGCCGGCCGCGGCCAGGCGGCGTGCAGGGCCGCCAGCCGCACCAGCAGCCCGGGGTCGGCATCGCCGGCGGCAAAGAAGGCCACGTCGTGGTCGGGCAGCGACGCCGGCAGCGGCCGGCCAGGGCGGACGAACAGCACGTCGAGCCGCACTTCCAGCTCGGCGGTGATGAAGTCCAGCGGCGTATTCGCCATCAGGTCGCCGGGTGCCATCAGCGCCAGCACCCGCAGGGGACGCGCCGAGCGCCCGGTGTCGGCGATCCGATACAACGGGCAGCTCGCCAGCGCCTGCTCCTGCAGCGCATCGGCCGCCTCGGCGCGGAAATTCAGCCGGTGCGCGGTGGCGGCATCCAGCGCCAGCGCCGCCGCCGCGTCCTCGGTTGGCGTCGGCCGGCGGATCGCGCCCAGAAGCTCGGCGAGCCCCGCCCCCGCATAGGCCCGGTGCGCCAGCGCCGCCGTGCCGAACAGCAACGGCGGCGCCGCACCGGTGAGGTTCAGGGTGGTCAGGTCGGGAATTGCCTCGAAGCGTTTTGCTTCCACGCCGCCCTCATTTCTGCCGGCAACGCGGCGACCTTCCGGGCAGCAGATGAAGGAAGCACTAACGCGCGGTCAGGTGGCTTCGCCTTCCACCTTTTTTTGCAGCATTTCCAGCCGCTCGATGCCGCCCGGCGTGCGCGGGTCGATGTCGAGCGCGTGCTGCCACGCCTCCAGCGCGCCCTTCCAGTTCCCCTGCCGCTCGGCGATGTGCGACAGGCCCTGGAGGGCGGAGAAGTTGCGCGGGTCGTAGGCCAGCGCGGCCTGGATGTCGCGCACCGCCCCGGCATAGTCGCCGAGCTCCATCCGGGCGGCGGCGCGGTGGTTGTAGCCTTCGGAGAGGTCGGGCTGCAGCTCGAGCGCAGCGTCGAAGTCGGCGAGCGCGTCGGTCCCGGCGCGGTTGCCGAGGTCGCGTTCGCCGCGCGACATCAGCAGGGCCACCGCCCCGGTGGCCTGCTGCTTCCAGAGGGTGCGGATGCGCCCCTCGATCGCCGCGGCGGTGATCTCGTCGGGCGCCGCCTTGAGGGCCTTGAACAGCCGGTCCAACTCGGCCTGCCGCGCCTCGGCGGCGGTCTCGGCGTGCGCCGGCACCGCCAGGACCACGAGGGCGGCCAGCAGCCAGGGCAGGATGCGCATGCCCTATGATCGCGCGGCGCCGGCCTCCGTTGCAAGCAGCGGCGCGACCGTGGGCGGCACCGGCCCGCCGGCCATCCAGTCGAGCAGTTCCACCGTGTGCGCAACCGGCAGACCGCCGCCGTCGAGCTGCGTCAGGCAGCCGATATTGCCGGCCGCGAGCATCTGCGCGCCCGTCGCGCGCAGATTGTCCAGCTTGCGTGCGCGCAGCCGGGCGGCGATCTCGGGCTGGAGCATGTTGTATGTGCCCGCCGACCCGCAGCAGAGATGCGGCTCCGCCGGCTCGACCACCGCGAACCCCGCCTTGCGCAGCAGCGTCTTCGGCTCCGCCGTCACCCGCTGGCCGTGCTGCAGGCTGCAGGCGGCGTGATAGGCGACCGTCAGTCCCGGCGCCTCGCGCGTCGGCGCGTAGCCGATGCGGGTCAGGAAC
>JAFKFJ010000236.1 GCA_017307335.1 Alphaproteobacteria bacterium
CGGCTGTTCGCCCGCGCGCTCGGCGTCACGCCGCACCAGTACCTGCTGCGCTGCCGCCTGCGCCGCGCGGCCCGGCGGCTGGCGGAGGATGCCGGCCCGATCACCGCGATCGCCTACGATGCGGGCTTCAGCGACCTCTCCAACTTCATCCGCACGTTCCACCGCGCGGCCGGCGTGTCGCCGCGCGGCTTCCGCCGGCTGGCGCGCGGCGAGCGCAAGATCCTCCAAGAACGGCTGGCCGTGTCCGCGCCAGCATGAGCCCACCAGCACGGAGGGTGCCATGTACGACCATGTCGGTTTGAAAGTGAAAGATCTCGATGCGAGCGTGCGCTTCTACGAGGCGGCGCTGCGCCCGCTCGGCCACGTGCTCGGCCCGCGCGACGCCGAGGGCGCGGGGCTGGGCCCCAAGGATGCGCCCGGGTTGTGGCTGGGCGTGACCAAGGGGGCGAGCGGGCCGGGCGTTCACCTGGCATTCACCGCCGCGGACCACGCGGCCGTGGATCGCTTCCACGCCGCCGGCCTCAAGGCCGGTGGGCGCGACAACGGCGCGCCGGGACCTCGCCCGGATTACGGGCCGAGCTACTATGCTGCCTTCCTGTTCGACCCGGATGGCAACAATGTCGAGGCGGTCTGCATGCGCTGACGTTCTGCGACGCCGGGCGCTGGCCGGGGCGGCGGCGGTCGTGCTGCTGCCGCTCCTGCCGGCGCACGCGGCGCAGCAGCAGGACCCGCGCCTGGGACGCTATGAGGCGCGCACGATCGTCACCGGCACCGACCTGCGCAGCCGGCCCACCGGCTTCGCGGCCTGCCTCACCGACGTGCTGGTCAAGGTCTCGGGCGACCCGACGCTGGCCGAGGACCGGCGCCTGCCGGCGCTGACGGCCCATGCGGACCGGCTGGTGGCCGGCTACGACTACTGGGACCGGATGAGCGGCATTCCGCACCACGACGAGCAGGGCAGCTCCGACCGGCCCTACAACCTCACCGTGCGTTTCGATCCCGCCCGCATCGACGCCGCCCTGCGCGAACTCGGCCGCGCACCCTGGCCCGATCCGCGGCCGCCGGTGGAGCTGGCGGTGCAGGTGCAGGCGCACAACGGCGCCTTTGCGCTGACCGGGGCGGAGCCGCGGGCGGATGGCATGCGCGCGGCGATCGCCGAGAGCGGGGCGAAATACGGGCTTGCGGTGAGCGTGCCGCCATCGCCGGGCGCAGCCGCCCCGCCCGGCAGCGTCACCGTGCCCGGCAGCCTCGTGCTCAGCGAGGCCGCGCTGGGCTGGGTCGGAACCTGGCATCTCGACTGGCGCGGCCGCGTTTATGAATGGCGGATCAGCGGCGTGAACTTCGACGCGGCGTTCCGTGATGCGGTGGCCGGGGCGCTCCAGGTGATGTCCGGCCACGGCGCACCGCGCTGACTGGCGCGTATGTGAACAGGCGAGGACATGCGGTCGCTGTTGCCGCGCGCCGCCGACACGTGGAATGAAGCAGAACAACGACTTCGGGACCTGGGCTTGCATGGCGATGGACGGCAGTATCGAAAGGACCGCCGCCGCACCCGAGGGGGCCGAGGAGGAGCGCCTGCGCGCCGAGCTCCGTCACACCCAGGCCGAACTTGCCCGGCTGCGGCGGCGCTTCGCACTGCTGTCGGCCGAGGCCTCGCTGCTGAGCGGCACGCTGGCCGCGGTCTACGCCTCGCGCTCCTGGCGGATCACCGCCCCGCTGCGCGCGGCGCTCACCTGGCCGGCGCGCCGGCGGCAGGCGCCGCGTACCGGCCGCCCGGCGCCTGCGCCGCCGCCTGAGGGTGGGCTCGAGGGCGCGGCACCGCGCGTCTCGGTCATCGTGTCGCAGCAGCCCGCGCAGGCGGGCGCCGCGCTCGTCGAGACCCTGCGGCAAAGCGGGGCCGGGGTGCCGTTCGAGGTGCCCCTGCCCCGGTCGCCCGGCGCCGCCCGGGTGCCGGAGCACGAGGGCGTGCGGACATTCGCGGCGCCGGAAGGGGCCGGGCCGGCGGCGCGCTGCAATGCCGCCGCCGCCATCGCGCGTGGCGCGTTCGTGGCGCTGTGGGATGGTGTTTCGCCGCCGCTCCCCGGCTGGCTCGCCGCGCTGGAGAGCTGCTTCAGCCTGTGCGAAGGCGTGGGGATGGCGGGGGCGGCGCTGCTGGATGGCGCCGGGCGCATCGCCGCCGCGGGGGCGACCATCGGTCCCGATGCGCGCCTTCTGCCGCGTGGGGCCGGCGCGCCGGCGACGCATCCGGACTTTGCCCACGTGGCGGCGGTGGAGGCGGTGCCGCTGGGCGCCCTCATGCTGCCCGCCGCGCTCTGGCGGCGGCTGGGTGGGCTGGATGAGGGGTTCGGTGCGCTCGCCCCCGCCCTGACCGATCTTGGGCTCCGTGTGGCCGAAACCGGCGCCTCCGTGGTGTGCTCACCCTTCGCCCGGCTGCGCACCGCCCCACCGCCGCCGGAGGACTGGGCGACGGCGGAGGGGCGCCGGCGGCTGCGGCGGCAGGTCGCGCATTTCGCCGCCTTCGATCCGCCGCGCACCGCACCGCGACGCGCGCTGTTCGTGGATCACTTCGTGCCGACCCCGGACCGCGATTCCGGCTCCGCCGACCTGCACGGATTTCTGCGCATCTTCGTCGGCCTGGGCTACGAGACGACCCTGCTGGCCGTCCACGACCTCGACCGCGCCGACACGTATGTGGACGATCTGCGCCGGCGTGGCGTGCGGGTCGTCGCCGGCGGCTTCTATCGTTCGCTCGGCGATTTCCTTGCGCGCGAGGCGGTGCCGTTCGACCTGTTCATGGTCTATCGCGCCACGCTCGCCGAGGCGCCGCTGCTCGACATGCTGCGGCGGCATTCGCCACAGGCGCGGCTCGTGTTCAACACCGTGGACCTGCATTTCCTGCGCCTCGAGCGCGAGGCCGCGCTCGCGCAGTCGCCCGCGCTGCTCGACGAGGCGTTCCGCATGCAGCAGCGCGAGACGGCGGCGATCCTGCGCGCGGACTGCACGATCCTGCTCTCGCCGGTCGAGCAGCGGCTGGTGGCCGAGCTGATCCCCGCGGCACGCACCCGCGTGATTCCCATCCTGCGCGACATCCCAGGCCGTACGGCGCCCTTTGCCGCGCGGCGCGGCGTGCTGTTCGTCGGCAGTTTCCGCCACCGCCCGAATGTCGATGCGATCGTCGAGTTTGTCCGCGAGGTCTGGCCGCTGGTGCGCCGGCGCCTCGACCTGCCGCTGACCGTGATCGGCGCCGATCCGCCGCCGGAGGTGCGGGCGCTGGCGGGCGAGGGCGTCGTGGTCGCCGGCTATCGGCCGGATCTCGATGCACTGCTCGGCGCCTGCCGGCTCACGGTAGCGCCGCTGCGGTTCGGTGCGGGGCTGAAGGGCAAGATCGTATCGAGCCTCGCCGCCGGCGTGCCGTGCGTCGCAACCCCGATGGCCGCCGAGGGGATGGCGCTGATCGACGGCGAGCATGTGTGCCTGGCGACCACCCCAAGCGAGTTCGCCGCCGCCGTCGTCGATGTGCACGAGGACACGGAGCTCTGGGAGCGGCTGTCCCGGGGCGGCCTGTTGCTGGCGCGCGAGACCTATTCACTCGCGGCGGCACGCTGGCGCATCGCGGCGCTGCTGGACGAGCTGGGGCTGCCGGCCGGGCCGGATTCGGACGGAGCATGATGCCGTTGCAACGGCTGCTCGGCCCACGGCCGCGGGCAGCGCCGGCGACACCGCGCCTGGGCGACGTGCCCGTGTCGGTCGTGGTGCCGCTCTATAACCATGCGCGCTACATCGCGGCGGCGCTCGCCAGCGTGTTCGCGCAGACTGCGCCACCGACCGAGATCATCCTGGTCGACGACGGCTCCGACGACGGCGGCCTCGCGATCGCCGAGCGGCTGCTGCGCGACGTACCGGCCGCACAGGTGCTGCGCCAGGACAATCGTGGCGCGCACGCGACGCTCAATCGCGCGATTGCGCTCTGCGCGGGCGAGTTTGTGGCCGTGCTGAACTCCGACGACCGGTTCCTGCCTGAGAAGCTGGCGCTCTGCCAGGAGCACGCCGCCGCGCCGCCGCCGCCGGTGCTGATCGCCGGGCGGGTGGTGCTGAGCGACGCCACCGGGCGGCGGCTGGAGGGGGGGATCGCCGCCGACTGGCTGCGGCGGGCGCACGCGTTCCTTGCCCGCAGCGCGCTGCCGCAGCTCGCGCTGCTCAACGAGAACTTCGTGGCCACGACGTCGAACATGGTGTTCGCCCGGGCATTGTGGGAGCGCGCGGCGGGGTTCGCCGCGCTGCGCTACTGCCACGACCTCGACTTCCTGATGCAGGCGTTCGCGACCGGGCCGGTGGTGCTCGATGCGCGCGAGCACGTGCTGTACCGCGTGCACGCGGCGAACACGATCGGGGAGGATGTGCACGCGGTGCGGCTCGAGCTCGCGGCGGTGATCGCGGAGACGATCGCGACTGCGCCGGCGCACCTGCTGCCGCGCGACGATGCGGAGAGCTTCACGGCGTTTCAGGACTTTCTGCGCAACAAGGGGCTGTCGGACGTCGTGCTGCATCTGGTTGCGCTGCGCGGCCGGTTCGCGGACCGGCATGCGTTCTACGAGCACATTCTGGCCGCCCCGCAGCGCGAGCGGTTTCTGGCGCTGCTGCGCGACCAGCCGTGCTGACCTGGGCATGCTGAACTGGCCGAGGCCGCGGCGCGCGGCCGCAGTGCCCGCTGATGGGCGGCTGCGCGCGGTGGTCGAGCTTGCCCGGTTCGACAAGGGTGGCCTGGAAAAGGTCGTGCTCGACTCTACGCTCGCGCTGCGTGCGGCGGGCATCGAGTCGGTGATCGTGAGCGTCGGCCCGCTCGGCGACCTCGCCGCCGCCGCGCAGGCCGCGGGCCTGCGGGTGGCGGCGCTGCCGGCCAGCGGCGCCGAGCGCGCGTATGGCCGTTTGCTCGACGATGTTCAGCCTGCTGTCGCCGTCTCGCACTTCTCCACGCTCGGCTACCGGCTGTTCGCGCGCCGCGGCATTCCGGTGGTGTCGTTCATTCACAACGTCTACGCCTTTCTCGGCGAAGCGGCGCGGCGCCGGTTTCTGGCCGACGATCGCGTGGTGCATCGCTACATCGCGGTCTCGCCCAAAGCGGCCGAGTATGCCGCCGCGCGATTCGGCATCGACCCCGCGCGCGTCGTCACGATCGCCAACGGGCTCGATGTCGCCGAGTATGAGCGGCGCGCGGCGGCGGCGCGGCCGGTGGCGCGGGCGAGCCTCGGCATCGCGGCCGATGACTACGTGTTCCTCAACGTCGCCGCCTACAACCTGCACAAGGGCCACTATCTGATGGCGGCGGCGATGCGCCGGCTGCTGGCGCGCCGACGCGACATCCGCATCGTCTGCGTGGGCAACGAGGTGCATCCGCCACACGTCGCCGGCCTGCGCGCGTGGCTGGCGGAGCATGGGCTGGACCGGCACATGCTGCTGCCCGGCTATGCGGCGCGCGTCGAGGACCTGTTCGCGATGGCGGATGCGTTCCTGCTGCCGTCCTTCATCGAGGGATGGAGCATCGCCATGAACGAGGCGATGGTCTTCGGCAAGCCCATGGTGCTCACCGACACAGGTGGCGCTTCGGAAGTGATCGAGGACGACGATACCGGCATCCTGGTCGGCAACGAGTACGGGCCGGTCACGGCACTGGACGCGCCCCTGCTCGACCGGCTGGCCTACGAGACGCGCGACTTTCGCACCGCCGAACTTCTCGCCGCGGCGATGGAGCGCCTCGCCGACGCGCCCGGGGAGTGGGCGGCGGCGGGCGCACGCGGGCGGGCGAAGCTGGTACAGCGTTACCACCTCCACACCGTCGCGGCGCACTATGCCGCGGCGCTGCGCGCGGCGGCGCGATCGTGATTGCGCGCATCCGCCGCAAGGCCCGCGCCGTGCGCACGCGGCTGCTGCCGGCGCTCGCGTTCTACCTGGGCAACCACCTGTTCATGAACCACACGCCGTATCGCGTGCGACACTGGTATCTGCGCCGCTTCTGCGGCGTGCGGCTCGGCCGTGATTCGAGCATTGCGATGGGCTGCTTCGTCACCGGCTACGGCGTGCAGATCGGCGACAACACGGTCGTCAACCGTTTCTGCTATCTCGACGGCCGCTGCAAGCTGATGATCGGCAACAACGTCAACGTCTCGCACTACACCCTGATCCAGACGCTGACGCACGATGCGCAGAGCCCGCACTTCACCTGCCTGGAGCGGCCGGTGACGATTGGCGACCATGCCTGGATCGGGGCGCGCGCGCTGATCTGCCCCGGCGTTACGATCGGCGAGGGGGCGGTGATCGGCGCCGGCGCGGTGGTGACGCGCGACGTGCCGCCCTACGCGATCGCGGCGGGCAATCCGGCCCGCGTCATCGGCCAGCGCAATCCCGCACTGAGCTACCAAACGCGCTATTTCCCGCTGTTTGATACGGATATCCAATGAATGGAGCCAGAATGGTACGAATGCCGGAAAGAACCGGATGCGATCGGTGCGGGCAGGTACAACAACCCGTGATTGCGTAAATCACCCTGGGATCACTATCGTGTGACCCGAGGGTGGAAGGGGACGCATGATCGGCGGCGGAGCACAGCGACTGGGCCAGGTTGCGCCGACGGATGCGGATGGCCTTCAACCACTGGTTGAGGCGCTCCTCGCCCAGGGTGTGATCGGCGTGGCGGAGATTGATCTTCCGGCCAGCCAGGTCGCGCGCATGAACCCGCTGCTCGCCGGGCTGCTGGGCTGCGATGCCGCTGATCCGCTGGCGCGTCAGCTCGTGCTGCTCACCGGACCGCCGCTGAGCCCCTCCATGCCGCCGCGCCCGGCACAGCTCAAGCGGCGCGACGGCAGCTTCGTCCCGGTGTTGCTCACGCGCCTGCGGCTGGCCCCCGGCCGGGCCCTGCTCCTGGTGGCTCGCGACAAGGGTAGCGTGGAGGTGGAGCAAGCGGCCGAACGCTTCCGCGACATCTACGAGAATGTCAGCGAGGGGATCTACCGATCCAGCATTGATGGACGGCAGCTCTCCGCCAACCCGGCGCTGGTTCGGCTCAACGGCTACGCCACCGAGGCAGAAATGCTTGCGGGCGTGAAAAGCATCGCCGCCGAATGGTATGTCGATCCGCGCCGGCGCGACCTGTTCTGCAAACTCGTGCTTGAGCATGGGCGGGTCGAGAATTTCGTCTCGGAAGTCTATCGTCACAAGACGCGCGAGCGGATCTGGATTTCCGAGAACGCCCGTCTGGTGCGCGACCGGGCCACCGGCGCGCCGCTCTATTTCGAGGGTACGGTGCGCGAGATCACCGAGACGGTACGGCGCCTGCAGCTTGAGGAGCGGCTGCGCACCATCGTCGAGACGATCGCCGACGGCGTGGTGGCGACCGATTCCGCGGGCGTCATTCAATCCGCCAACCGTGCCGCCTGCCGCATGTTCGGCTGGCCCGGCAAGGAGCTGATCGGCCGGCCGCTGTCCGACCTGATCGCGGATGCCAACGGCAATGCGCTCACCACGCTGAGCGCGCTTGGCGGCCAGCAGGCGCAGGGGCGGCGGCAGGACGGCACCCTGTTCCCGCTGGACATCGCGCTGGGTGCCGCCGCCGGGCAGGCCGGCACGATGATGATCTGCTGCATGCGCGATGCGACCAACCGGGTGCGCTACCTGGAGGGCTTGCGGCAGGCGAAGGAGGCAGCGGAGCGGGCAAACCGCGCCAAGTCCGACTTCCTCGCCATGATGAGCCATGAGCTGCGCACGCCGCTGAACGCGGTGATCGGCATGACCGGCCTGTTGCTCGAAGGTGCGCTAGACGAGCCGGCACGCCGGCATGCGGCGACGCTGCGCGAGGCGGCCGACCATCTGCTGGCGCTGATCAACGACGTGCTGGATTTCAGCAAGCTGGAAGCCGGGCGGCTGGAACTCGAGGAAATCGACTTCGAGCCGGAGAGCGTGCTGCACGGCGCGCTCGATCTGCTGGCGCCGCGCGCGCATGCGAAGGGGCTGGAGCTGTGCGGCTATGTCGGCGCGGATGTGCCGGCGCGGGCGCTCGGCGATCCGGGGCGGCTGCGTCAGGTGCTGATCAACCTCGTCGGCAACGCGGTGAAGTTCACCGAGCGCGGCGCGGTGACGGTGGAGCTCGAACGGCTGCCGGCCGAAGACGGCGAGGTGGTGCTGGCGTGCGAGGTGCGCGACAGCGGGATCGGCATCCGGCCGGAACAGCTTCCGCTGCTGTTCAAGGAGTTCGCCCAGGCCGACAGTTCGGTCTCCCGCCGCTTCGGCGGCACCGGTCTCGGCCTTGCGATCTGCAACAAGCTCGTCACGGGAATGGGCGGCCAGCTCACCGCCAAGAGCATTCCCGGCGAGGGCAGCACGTTCCGCTTCACGGTGCACCTGCGCGCCGTCGCGCCGGACCCCGCGCCACCGCCGGTTCCTCCCGCGCGGCTGGACGGCATGGCGGTGCTGGTGGTGGATGACAACGCGATCAACCGCGGCATCTTCGCGCGCCAGTTGCAGCAGCGTGGGGCGGACGTGACGCTGATCGAGGACGCGCGGACCGCGCTGCGGGCACTGCGGGGTGGCACACGGTTCAGTGCCGCGCTGATCGACCACGCCATGCCGGAGATCGACGGCGAGTCGCTCGCCCGCGCGATTCGGGCGGAGCCTGCCGCGAACGGCGTGCGGCTGGTGCTCGCCACCTCGTCGCTCACCCGGGCCGAGACGCGCACCGCCGCCGGCACGCTGTTCGACGCCGTGCTGACCAAGCCGGTGCCGACCGAGACGCTCGCCCGGGCGCTGAGCCCGACCCCCTACCGGCCCGCGCCGCCCGCCGCGCCGCCGGTTCCGGCGCAGGGGCTGCGGCCGGTGCGGGTGCTGGTCGCCGAGGACAACGCCGCGAACCAGCTCGTCATCCGCACCATGATCGAGCGCATGGGCCATCGCGCCGACCTGGTGGCCAACGGCGTCGAGGCGCTGGAGGCCGTGCGCAGCCGTCCCTACGACGTCGTGCTTATGGACGTGATGATGCCGGAGATGGATGGCATCGACGCCACGCGGCGCATCCGCGCGCTGCCGCCGCCGCTGTGCACGCTGCCGGTGCTGGGGCTGACGGCGCATGTGGCGCCCGAGGACCATGCCGAATTTCACGCCGCCGGCATGGACAGCGTCATCACCAAGCCGGTGTCGGCAAGGGCGTTGGCCGAGGCCATCGCCCCGATCGCCACGCGCCTTGCCCAGACGCCGGGCTGACCGAACTTAGGCGCGCCTCAGGGCACGCGCGCCGGGCTCGCGACCGGCTCGCCCGGCGGCGGAAACGGATCGGGCGGCACCATCGGTCGGCTCGGCGTGAAGCGTTCGACGAAGTAGAGCGGGCGGCCCTTGGTCTCGTTGAAAATCCGGCCCAGATATTCGCCCATGACGCCCAGCGTCACGAGCTGTGCGCCGCCCAGGAACAGAATGACGGTCATGAGGCTCGGGTAGCCCGGCACCGGGTTGCCGAACAGCAGCGCGCGCACGACGATGTTGCCGCCATAGACCAGGGCCACCGCCGCGGTGAGCAGGCCGAGGTAGCTCGCGAGCTTCAGCGGCATCGTGGTGAAGCTCGTGATCCCCTCGATCGCGAGGTTCCACAGTTTCCAGTAGTTGAAGCTGGTTCGCCCGGCAAAGCGCGGCGCGCGGTCATAGGCGACGGCCAGCGTGGGGAATCCAACCCAGGCGAACAGGCCCTTCATGAAGCGGTGGTGCTCGCGCAGCTGCATCAGGGCATCGACGGCGCGGCGGCTCATCAGCCGGAAGTCACCGGTGTCGCGCGGCAGCTTCACCCGCCCCACCGACTGCATCAGCCGATAGAACAGGTCCGCCGTGGTGCGCTTGAGCCAGCTCTCGCCCGCCCGCTGGCGACGCTGGGCGTAGACCACGTCGAACCCGCCGCGCCAGCCGGCGACCAGTTCGGGGATCACCTCGGGCGGGTCCTGCAAATCGGCATCGATCACGACCACCGCGGCGCCACGCGCGTGATCGAGCCCGGCGGTCATCGCGATCTCCTTGCCGAAATTGCGGCTGAGATTGACGATCGCGCAGGCCGGATCCTCGGCGCGCAGCCCTTCCAGGACGGTCAGCGAGGCGTCGCGGCTGCCGTCGTTGACGTAGACAACCTCCCATGGCGCCCCGAGCCCCCGCATGACGCGGGCCAGGCGGGCATGGAATTCCAGCAGCCCCTCGCCTTCGTTGAAGACCGGCACCACGACCGAGAAGGTCGGGCCGGCCGGGATTGCCGCCTCGTTGCGTCGCTCCTGCACGGAGCCTCCTCCGACGAAAGAACTGGACGGGTCAAGTCATAGGAATGAGATGCCGGGATTGGACATCGTGGGTATAGTATCATCATAGTCTGCTGCATCGCATCAACCACAGGATGAGGAGAATCATATGGCACGGTTTCAGGAGAACACCGAATCGTGATCGCCGCTGCGCTGTTCGAATCTCGCATTAAACCTGTTCCGATACTGTTATCTCTCCTTCTTGCGACTTTTATTCTAGCCGGAACGGCCCGCTTTCGCGGCGCCGAATACGATGAAGGCTACACCGTGTTCCTCGCCGACGGCGTGCCTCGGCCGAACTGGCCGGAGCACCCGTTCCGGGCTGGAGACGTGCGCGGGTATTTCGAGGGCCACAGCACACCGCTGCAGATCGCCGCGGATTTGCGCCGCAAGGACGTTCATCCGCCGCTCTATTTCTGGACGGCCGCCGCGTGGCGTGCCGTTGTCGGTCCAGGACTGTTCCGGCTCCGCCTGCTATCCGTCGGCTTCGGCCTCGTGGCACTGCTGGCGGTGGCGGGAATCGCCCGGCTGGCGGGCGTTCCGCCGGTTGCGGCGATGCTGCTGACGATGAGCTGCTACGGCTTCAGCTACACGGCGATGCTGGCCCGCGGCTTTGCGCTGGCGCAGGCCCTCTCGCTCGCCGGCGTGCTCCTTGTGCTGCTGGCGGCGCGGCGTGAGCGTGTCCTGCCCGCGCTCGGCGGCGGGCTGCTGCTGGGACTCGCGACGTTCACCAACTATCTGGCGGTGTTCGTGGCGGCCGCGGCGCTGCTGTGGCTTCTGGTGGCACGCTGGGGCCGGCCGCGCTTGTGGGTCGTCGCCGGACTTGCCTTCGCCGTCGCTCTGCCCGCGGACCTGTTCTTCTTCGTGGCCCAGCGCGACAGCCGGGTGGGGCAGTTCCCGCCGTTTCACCTGCTGCCGAGTCTGGCGCGCTTGGCGCAGTATGCCGCTGCGGACATTTTTGGCGGCCTGCCGCTGTATGTGCCGGGGCTCGCCCGGCCCGTCGTCGGTGGCGGGCTGGCGCTGCTGCTTGTCGGGCTGTGCGGGCTGATCGTGTGGCGATGGCGGCAGATCGGGCATCCCGAAGGCCGCGCATTGCTGGGCCTGGCGGCCCTAGCCCCGCCGGCGGGTCTGCTGGCGCTCGGGGCGGCGTTCAACAACACCCCAATCGAGCTGCGCTATCTGGCCTTCGCGATGCCCTTCTTCGCGCTGCTGCTGGCCGGGGCGCTGGCGGGTCTGGTGCCGGCGCGGCGCGGTGCGCTGGTGGGCGTGGTATTTGCCTTGCAAGCCGCGGCGCTGGCCGGACTCGCCTTCATGCCTGAGACGATGCAGCCGCAGGCGGCGACGGCGCGTGAGGCGGCGGCGTTGGCGGGGCCCGACGGGCTGGTGATCGTGCCGCGGGGCGATGATGGCGTGGGCCTCGTGGGGGCGATGGTGCAATCGGCCCCCGACTGGCTGCGCCTGCTGGCAATTCCGCGCGGCGAGGCGCCGGCGGCGATCCGCGCACGTTCAGGCTCCTCGCCACGGGTCGTGCTCGCCATGCTCGGCATCGACGGGGCGAGCCGCGCAACGCTGCCGGCGATGGAGTCCGCCTTCCGCGACGACCCGTGCTGGCGCGCGGCAGGGGGCGGGCGCGACATCCTCGCGTTCCACCGGGTGCCGGGCTGCGGCGGCGCGGCGCGCCTCAACTGACGGTCAGGCGGGCAGGACGAGCTGCAGGTCGGTGTCGCCGGTGCGCTCGCCGGCCGCGGTCAGCATGGCGTGCGCCTGGCCGCGATGGTGGGTCTGATGATTGAAGAAATGCGTGACGAGCAGCATGCGCGGCCGGATCATGTCGTGGCCCGCGGCACCGCTGAACCACGTCTGATCACCGGCGAGCCATGCCGGATCGAGCTGCGCCGCCCAGGTGGAAATGCCGGCATCGGCCTCGATGCGGCTCGCGGCGAGGGCGGCGAAATCGGCTGCGAACCGGTCGCTCTCGGCGAGCTTCTGCGCCGGCCGCTCCCATCCGGCGAAGCGCGACATCCACGTCCGGTCGGCCCAGACGAGGTGGCTGAAGGTCCCGTGAATCGAGCGCCAGAACGCGCCGCGATCGCGGCGGCGCTCCTCGTCGGTCAGCCGCCCGGCAGCGGCATAGAGGCGGCGGTTCATCTCGGCATTGTACGCGGCCATCATCGCCACCCATGCCGGTGTGATCATCCCTCGACGCGCAGCAGGACGTCCGCGCCCTCCAGCCGCACCGGGTAGGTCCGCAGGTCGATATCCACCGGCGGGGAAATGGCCTTGCCGGTGCGCACCTCGAACCGGCCCGCGTGCAGCGGGCACTCGATCACGTCGCCGTCGAGATAGCCGTCCGTCAGCGCGGCCTCCGCGTGCGTGCAGACGTTGTCGATCGCGGCCCAGGTGCCGTCTTCGAGGTGGAACACGGCGATCTGCCGCCCGCCCGCCTCGACGCCGAGCATCTCGCCCGCGGGCACGTCGGCTGCGCGTGCAACGCGCACCCAGCCTGCCGAGTCACTCATGCGATACTCCTCCGATTCGGTGTGGATCATGCCGCACCCGACGGCGCGAGGGCAAAGGGGGCGGAGATGAGCGTGAGCACGGTGATCATCGGGGCGGGGCAGGCGGCCGCACACGCGGCGATGGCGATGCGCGCGGCGGCGCCGGAGGCGCGCATCGTGCTCGTCGGCGCCGAGCCGCACCTGCCCTACGAACGCCCGCCGCTGTCGAAGACGGTGCTGACCGGCGCCGATGGGGCAATGCCGGCGTTCTTCTATCCCGCCGAGCGCTTTGCCGCCGCCGGCATTGAAGTCCGTCACGCCACGCCCGCCACGGGTATCGACCGCGCGGCCGGGCAGGTCCTGCTCGGCGACGGGACGCGACTGGGCTACGAGGCGTTGCTGATCGCGACCGGCGGTCGGGCGCGCATGCTCGCCGTGCCGGGCGCGGAGCGGGCGCTGGTCCTGCGCACCCATGACGATGCGCAGGCGCTGCGGGCGCGCCTCATGCCGGGCGCGCGTCTCGTCTGCATCGGTGCGGGCGTCATCGGGATGGAGGTTGCCGCCTCGGCGCGGCACCGCGGCTGCGCGGTGACGGTGATCGAGGCGGGCCCAACGCCGCTCGGGCGCGCGATGGCACGCCCGATCGCGCAGTTCATCGCAGAGATGCACCACCGGGAGGGGGTGAGCCTGCGCCTTGGCGCCGGCGTGGCTGCGATCGAGCCGGACGCCGTGCGGCTGAGCGACGGGGAGCGCGTGCCCGCCGACGTGGTGCTCGCCGGCATCGGGATGGTCCGCAACAGCGAGCTCGCCCGCGAGGCGGGGCTCGCCGTCGACGACGGCGTTCTCGTGGACGAGTTCGGCCGCACCGAGGCCGAGGGCATCTTCGCCGCCGGCGATGTCACCGCCTTCTGGCATCCCGGCCTTGGGCGGCGGCTGCGCCTGGAGTCCTGGCGGCATGCGCAGGACCATGGTGCGGCCGTGGGCCGGGCGATCGCGGGCGCCCGCGAGCCCTATGCGCCGGTGCCGTGGTTCTGGACCGATCAGTTCGGCCGCAACATCCAGGTCGCGGGTCTTCCCACCGATGCGGTCGCGACGGTCTGGCGCGGCGACCCGGCGGACCCGAGCTTCACTGCGTTCCATCTCGATGCTGGCGGGCGCCTTGTCGCGGCGACCGGCGTGGATGCCCCGCGCGACGTGCGGGCGGCGATGCCGCTGATCCGCAGCGGCGCCGTCGTCGATCCGGCGGCACTGCGCGACCCGGCGGTCAAGCTGCAGACGCTGCGTGAGAGAAGCTAGAAGCTAACGCCGCACTTGGGACGATCGCCCGCGTTTGCGGCGTCGCTGGCGCGCTCGCTGCGCGACGTCGGCCGCCGGGCCGAATGCCGTTGACCTGAGTCAACGACGCCTTTGCGCCCTCGCGGTCAACTCGGCCGAGCCTGCGGAGAGAGGAGGCGCTCACATGTCAGACGATCAGTCCCTGCGAGCCGCCGTGGTGGCCGAACTCGAATGGGAGCCCAGCGTCGATGCCGCGCATATCGGCGTTTCTGCCAAAAACGGGGTCGTGACGCTCAGCGGCTTCGTGGACAGCTATCCGGCGAAGGCAGCGGCCGAGCGGGCGGCGCGCCGCGTGCGGGGCGTGCGCGCGATTGCCGAGGAGATCGAAGTCCGCCTGCCGAACGACCAGAAACACGCCGATGACGAGATCGCCGGGCGCGCGCTGCAGATCTTCGCCTGGGATGTCGAGGTGCCGCACGAACGGATCAGGGTGAAGGTCGAGCACGGGATGGTCACGCTGGAGGGCAGCGTCGCCTATCAGTTTCAGCGCGCGGCGGCCGAGGCGGATATCCGCCGGCTCGGCGGCGTGCGGGGCGTGGTGAACCTCATCCGCGTGGCGGAGTCGGCCGACCGGCGCCCTGATCCGGACGTGATCCGGGAAAAGATCGAGCGCGCGCTGCGTCGCAACGCGGAGCTGGAGGCCGGGCGCCTCGCGGTCGATGTTGAAGGCGGCCGGGCGACGCTGCGCGGCAGCGTAGAGACGTGGTGGGAGCGAGACCTCGCCGAAGGCGCCGCCTGGGCCGCCCCCGGCGTGAGCCAGGTACGAAACGAGATCGACGTGCGGCCCTGAGCCGCGTCAGTTGCGCGGCGCGGTCAGGGTGCGATAGCTGGCTTCGACCTCGGTGCGTGCGATCCTGGCCGTGCCGAGGCCGCCGAGCGCAGCGCTGCCCGCGGCGACGCCCCAGGCGAGGGCGTTCTTGGCGCGCTCGCCCCGGGCCATTGCGAGCGTCATCGCGGCCAGGAAACTGTCACCTGCCCCCACCGCGCTGCGGACCGCGACCGGCGGCGCCGCCATGCGCAGCGTCCCGTCTGCGGTCGCGAGGATCGCGCCGCCGCGCCCGAGCGTGAGTGCGACCATGCGTGCGGCGCCATTGCGTACCAGCGCGAGCGCCTCCGCCTCCTGCTCACGCGGGTCCGGAAGCTTCCGGCCGAGCAGCGCCTCCAGTTCTCCCAGGCTCGGCTTGAGCAGCGCGATCCCGTTGCCGAGTGCTGCCGCCAGCGACGGCCCCGACGTGTCCAGCACGAAGGGCATCGCGCGGCGGGCAGCGATGCGGGCAACCTCCGCATAGATGTCGGCCGGCACGCCGCGCGGCAGGCTGCCGCTGGCGACGATCCATGCACCCTCGACGGTCTCCAGCACGTCAAGCACCGCGCGCCACTCCGCCGGCGCAACTTCCGGCCCCTCGGGCACGAAGCGATATTCGAGTCCGCTCGCGACCTCGAACACGGTCAGGCTGATACGCGTGCGCCCGCGCGTGGGCACGCTGATGCGCGCGACCCCCGTCGCGTCCAGCAACTCGCCCACGTACTGGCCGGTGGGGCCGCCGGCGAGCAGCACCGCCAGCGCCTCGCCTCCCAGCGCGTGGACGACGCGTGCGACGTTGATGCCGCCCCCGCCGGGGTCGACGTGTTCGCCGGTGGTGCGGATTTTGTGTGTCGGCCGCACGAGTTCGGCGGCCGAAGCGAGATCGAGCGCCGGGTTGAGCGTGAGCGTGACGATGCGGGGACCCATGGGCGCTTCAGCCGGCGGGGCGCTTCGGGGGGACGCGCTCGGCCTCGCGCACGATTGCGATGGTGCGCGGCAGGCTCGCCGGATTGACGCTGATCGCGTCGATGCCGAGTTCGGTGAGGAAGCGGGCGATCTCGGGATGGGTCGCCGGTGCCTCGCCGCAGATGCCGACATGCCGGCCGTTGCGCTTCGCCCCCTGGACCGCGAGGCGCAGCATTTCCAGCATCCCCGGATCTCGCTCGTCGAAATCGAAGGCAACGATTTCCGAATCCCGGTCCACTCCAAGCGTCAGTTGCGTGAGGTCGTTGGAACCGATCGAGAATCCGTCGAACACTGTCGCGAACGCGTCGACCTGGATCACGTTGTTCGGGATTTCGCACATGACATAGATTTCCAGCCCGTTCTGTCCGCGCGCGAGGCCGTGCTGCGCCATCACCGCCAATACCTGCCGTGCCTCGTCCACGCGGCGGCAGAACGGCACCATGATGCGCAGGTTGGTCAGCCCCATTGTCTCCCGCACCATGCGCAGCGCCGCGCACTCGAGCGCGAACCCCTCGGCGTAGGCGGGATGCGCGTAGCGTGACGCACCGCGGAAGCCCAGCATCGGATTGGACTCGCGCGGCTCGAAGGCGGTTCCGCCGAGCAGTGCCGCGTATTCGTTGGTCTTGAAATCCGAAAGCCGCACGATGACCGGCTTCGGGTAGAACGCCGCGGCGATCGTGCCGACGCCTTCGGCGAGGCGGTGCACGAAGTAGTCCGCTGGCGAGGCGAAGCCGCGCGTGCGCGCCGCGACCTGCCGGCGTTCGGCGGCCGCGATGCGCTCGGGATGCACCAGCGCCATCGGGTGGATGCCGATCTGTTCGCTGATGATGAATTCCATGCGCGCCAGGCCGACGCCGGCGTTCGGCAGCATCGCGGTGCGGAAGGCGAGCTGCGGGTTGCCGAGGTTGACCATGATCTCCGTGCGCGGCAGCGTGAGCGCATCGGATGGCAGGCGCGTGACGGCGAAGGGCACGGCGCCGTCGAGCACGACGCCCGCGTCGCCGCCGGCACAGGAGACGGTGACGGTCTGTCCGGTGCGGAGACTCGTCGTCGCGTTGCCGCACCCGACGACCGCCGGCACGCCGAGTTCCCGCGCGACGATGGCGGCGTGGCAGGTACGGCCGCCATGGTCGGTGACGATCGCGCCGGCCGTCTTCATCACCGGTTCCCAGTCCGGGCTCGTCGCGCCGGCGACCAGGACCTCGCCCGGGCGGAACGCCTTCAGGTCTTCGGTCCCGGCGACGATGCGCACCGCGCCGGAGCCGATGCGCTCGCCCACCGCCTTGCCGCTCACCAACACGGTACCGCTGCCGCTGAGCTCGAACGTCTCGAACGCGTCCGCCGGATCGCGCCGCGACGCGACGGTCTCCGGCCGCGCCTGGACGACATAGAGCAGCCCCTCGTCCGCGTCCTTCGCCCACTCGATATCCATCGGCACGGGATGTCCGGCGCGGGCGCCGTAGTGATCCTCGATCCGGATCGCGTTGTCGGCGAGTTCCAGCACCTCCGCGTCGCTGATGCAGAAGCGGGCGCGCGCGGCCTCGCTGGTCGTTTCGTTGCGCGTGGTGGCGCCGGTGTGGCCGGGGGCGAGCACCATGCGCAACTGCTTGCGCCCCAGCGTGCGGCTCAGCACCGCGCGATGGCCCTGGCGAAAGGTCGGCTTGTGGACATAGAACTCATCCGGGTCGACCTTTCCCTGCACGATGTTCTCGCCGAGCCCGTAGATGCCGGTGATGAACACGACATCGCGGAAGCCGGATTCAGTGTCCAGCGTGAAGATCACGCCGCTCGCTGAGCGGTCGGAGCGGACCATCTTCATCACGCCAACCGAGAGAGCGACCTTGAAATGGTCGAACCCGTTGTTCGCGCGGTAGACAAGCGCACGGTCGGTGAACAGCGAGGCGAAGCACCGCCGGCACGCCTCGAACAGATCCTCAGCACCGGCGATGTTGAGAAAACTGTCGTGCTGGCCGGCGAAGCTTGCGGTCGGCAGATCCTCGGCGGTGGCCGAGCTGCGGACCGCGACGGCGACTTTTGCTCCGTACTGGCCTTCAAGCTTTCGATAGGCCGCGACGATGGCCTCGCGCAGAGCATCGGTGCCGGTGGCTTCATAGACGAGGCGGCGCGCGGCGGCGGCGCGCTCGGCGAGTTGGGTGACATCGGCAATATCGAGGTCGTCCAGCAGCGCATGCAGCGAGTGCCGGACCGCTGCCCGGGTGACAGCATCGCGATAGGCGGAAGCGGTGACCGCGAAACCGTTGGGCACGCGCACGTCTACCGCGGCGAGCGCGCGGTAGAGCTCGCCGAGCGAAGCATTCTTGCCGCCGACCAGCGGCACGTCCTCGAGCCGGATGGTGTCGAACCAGCGGATTACGGAGGTGTCGGGCACAGGCTGAACTCGTTCTTGGATGCAGCACCACACTGAGTCCGCGGCGCGGGCGCCCGCCTTGACGCAGGTCAACCGGCGGGCGCACCGCGCGGGCCCGGTTCGCGCGATTGTCTTGACGTGGATCAATGTCGTGCACGCCGCGCCGGGCCAGGGTCCGCCCGCGAGAGGCAACCGCATTGATCAGGAGAAAGGCCCATGGCCACGGCACCTGTCGACGTCAAGCGGACGGCGGTATCCGCGCCGCGCGCGCCTGACGTCTTCCGTTCCTTCCGCACCGATATGGATCGGGTGTTCGATCGCTTCGCGGGTGCGTTCGGGTTGCCTTCGGTGGCACGCATGCTGGACCTGGCACCCGACCTCCGCTCCGAGGGCGGGTTCACCCTGCCCGCTCCGGCGGTGGACATCGCGGAGGATGAGACCTCCTTCAAGCTCACCGCCGAGCTGCCGGGCATGAGCGAGAAGGAGATCGAGGTCGCGATCTCCGGCGACACGCTGACGATCAAGGGCGAAAAGCGGCAGGAGAGCGAGAAGACTGGGAAGAACTACCATATGACCGAGCGGGCCTGGGGCGCGTTCCAGCGATCGTTCATGCTTCCCGACGGCGTCGATCGCGACAAGATCGCGGGCGAGTTCGCGAAGGGCGTGCTGACGCTGACACTGCCCAAGACCGCGAAGGCGCAGCAGCAGCAGAAGAAGATCGAGATCAAGGCTGCCGCCTGACGGGCGGCGTGAGGTTGGGGGGAGTGCGAGCATGGTCGGCATCACGCTAACGGCGGAGCAGATCCGCGCCGCACCCCCCGAGGTTCGTCACTGGCTCGAACAGCAAATCGCACTCATGCTCGGCCTGCCGCACGGTGCAGAGGCACCGTCGGCGCCGCCGCTGATCGCCGTGACGCCCGACCTCGCGGGCGCGATCGTTGAGCAGGTGCAGGGAATGCTGCCGGTGGTGGCAGTGTTCTTCGAACTCGGCCGCGAGCAAGGGAGTGTTGCCGCGAACGGGCTGCGGGCCTTTCGCCTCGTGGATCTTGCCCGTCACGCCCGGCTGGCGAGCGTCGAGCAGGTGGTGCAGGCGCTCGCGGTGATCGACGCGGCGCTGCGCCGGGCAACCGGCGACCAGGCGGCGACGCTGCACGCGCTTGACGCGCAGGGTCACGTCTTCGTGGCCGAGGCGACCAGCCGCAGTATCCTCCTGCTCTGGCAACGAATTGTTGCGGCGCGCGAGCTGGAGGGACAGGCGCAGTTCACGCCGGCCGCCGGGCCGGTGCTAAAAGTCCCATCGGTGCCGATGCCGGATGCGGTGCCGGCTGCCGCCGCTCCCGGCGGCTGAGGAACGAGGACGCGATGTCGATCGAAGCTGCCAGCATCATGACCCGCGACGTGGTGAGCGTGGGTCCCGACGCGACCATCAGGGAGGCCGCGGCACGGCTCAGCGAGCGCGGCATCAACGCCGCCCCGGTCGTGGACAAGGACGGGGCGGTGCTCGGCATGGTGAGCGAGGGCGACCTGATGCAGGCG
>JAFKFJ010000237.1 GCA_017307335.1 Alphaproteobacteria bacterium
GATGTCGTGCTCGGGGTCGATGCGGTCGAGCCAGTAGGCCACCACCGCGCGCGCGGTGCGGTGCAGCTCGGCAGCGAGTTCGGTACCGGTGGCGCCGGCGCCGATGATCGCGACATGGAGCTGGCCGGGACGCACCGGGCCGCCCTGCGTGTGCGCGCGCAGGCAGGCGTTCACCAGCCGCCGGTTGAAGCGCCGCGCCTGCTCCGGCGTCTCCAGCGGCACCGCGAACTGTGCGGCACCCGGCGTGCCGAAATCGTTGGTGATGCTGCCGATCGCGATCACCAGCGTGTCGTAGCGGAACCGCCGCGGCGGCGTGATCTCCCGCCCGTCCTCGTCATGCGTGGCCCCCAGGCACACTTCCTTGCGGGCGCGGTCGAGCCCCGTCATTTCGCCGAGGCGGTACTGGAAATGGTGCCAGTGCGCCTGCGCGAGGTAGTTCAGCTCATGCTCGCCGGGGTCCATGCTGCCCGCTGCCACCGCGTGCAGCAGCGGCTTCCACAGATGCGTGCGAGCGCGCTCGACGAGCGTGACGCGCGCCGCGCCGCGCCGCCCGAGCGTGTCGCCGAGCCGGGTGACGAGTTCGAGCCCGGCCGCGCCACCGCCGACCACCACGATCTCATGCACGCCGGTTGTCGCCGGCGGCGCGGGCAGTTCGTGTGCGGCGGCTTCGTCAGGCATCACTCAGAAATCCAGGAACACGGTTTCGCCCTCGCCCTGCAGGCGGATGTCGATGTGCCAGGCATCGTCGCCGGCGGCGTGCGCGATCAGCGTGGCGCGGCGTGCCGGTTCCTCGATCAGGCTCAGCAGCGGATCGGTCTCGTTCAGCGGATCGCCGGCGAAATACACGCGCGTCACCAGCCGGGTGAGGATGCCGCGCGCGAACAGGCTGAGCGCCACATGCGGCGCCTGCTGCGCGTTGCCGGCACCGGGCAGCGGGCCGGGGCGGATCGTCGTGAAGCGGAAGCGTCCCTCGGCGTCCGTCGCCGCGCGGCCCCAGCCCGGGAAGACGTCGCTCGCCGCCGGGCTTGCCTGCCAGAGTTCCACCGCGCCGTCGCCAACCGGCGCGCCGTCACCGTCGCGGATGCGGCCGGTGAGCACGAGGTGCTCGCCGCTTGCCCCGAAGCGCGTCAGGTCCGCCCACTCGGGATGTTCGATCAGGTGCCAGTACGGGCCGATGGTCTGGAAGGCGGTGGCGACCGGCATCGCTCATTCCTCGAAGAAGGTGCGCGCGCGGCCGCGCAGCACGAAGTCGAAGCGGTAGCCGAGCGCCCATTCGGGCTTCGTGATCTCGATGTCGAACTGCGCCACCAGCCGCTGCCGCGCCGCCTCGTCCGGCACGCTGCGAAAGATCGGGTCGAGTGCGAGCAGCGGATCGCCGGGAAAATACATCTGGGTGATGAGGCGCGACGCGAAGCCGGCGCCGAACAGCGAGAAGTGGATGTGATTCGGCCGCCAGGCGTTGAAGTGGTTGCGCCACGGATAGGCGCCGGGCTTCACCGTCGTGAACTGGTACCAGCCCTCGGCATCGCTGAACACGCGCCCCTCGCCCTTGAAATTCGGGTCGAGCGGCGCGTCGTGCTGGTCGCGCGCATGGTTGTAGCGGCCGGCGGCATTGGCCTGCCAGATCTCGATCATCGCGTGCGGCACGGGGGCGCCGGCCTCGTCGGTCACGCGGCCGCGGACGATGATGCGCTCGCCCATCGCTTCCCGCCCGCCTTCGGTGGCGAGGTCGATGATCGCGGGGAGCTGCGCCGACGTGAAGCGCGGCCCGGTGGTCTCGGTCACCGTCTGCGGGATGCGCAGTGCCGGCTGCTGCGGGTGGCGCCGGTGCGTGCTGCCGTAGGCGGCCCAGTCGTTGTCCGGCTGCGTTCCCGGCGCGAACGGCGGGAACGTGGCCGCGGACTCGAAGCTGTCGCTCACGGCGTGGCCTCCTTCGCGAAGCACCTCGGCGGGTCGGCGATCATAGCGCGCGGGGGCGGCCGGCGCCTACTCGGCCGGCGCCTACTCGGCCGGTGGCTCCTCGGGCAGCACCTTGCCCGGGTTCATCAGCCCGAGCGGATCGAGCGCGTGCTTGATCCGCCGCATCGCGTCCAGCTCCGCCCCGCCGCGCCACAACGGCAGCATGTAGGATTTCAGCCGTCCCAGCCCATGCTCGGCCGAGAAACTGCCGTCGAGGCCGCGCACCACCTCCGCCACCGTGTCCATGATGGCGTGGCTCTGGGCGAGGAACGCGGCCGGGTCGGCGCCCGGCGGCTGCTCCAGGTTGAAATGGATGTTGCCGTCGCCGAGATGGCCGAACGGCACCGCGCGAATCCCCGGTATCAGCGCCTCGCACGCGGCGGTCGCGCGGCGGATCAGCTCCGGCGTGCGCGACACCGGCACCGAGACGTCGTTCTTCACGCTCGCCCCCTCGCGCGCCTGTGCCTCGGTATGCTCCTCGCGCAGCCGCCAGAGTGCCGCGCGCTGCGCGCCGCTCTCGGCGATCACCGCGTCCAGCACGTCGCCTTCGTCCATCGCCGCCGTCAGCGCCTCCTCCAGCACCGTGCGCAGCCCGGCCTCGGCGCGCGGCGTGGCAAGCTCGATCAGCGCGTAGTGCGGCGCCGGCGCGGCGAAGGGCAGCGCGACGCCCTGGATGTGGCGCAGCACGAATCCGATGCCGATGCCCGACATGTATTCGAACGCGACCAGCGCGGCCGGGTCGCTGCGCTGCAGGCGCGTGAACAGCGCGAGCGCCGCCTCGGGCGAGGGCAGGCCGCACAGCGCAACCTCCACCTCGCGCGGCTGCGGCGCCAGCTTCAGCACCGCGGCGGTGATGATGCCGAGCGTGCCTTCGGCGCCGACGAAGAGTTGGCGCAGGCAGTAGCCGGTGTTGTCCTTGCGCAGCCGGCGCAGCCCGTTCCACACCTGCCCGTCGGCCAGCACGACTTCCAGCCCGAGCACGAGGTCGCGCGCATTGCCGAAGCGCACCGTGGTATTGCCGCCCGCGTTGGTCGCCAGCACGCCGCCGATCTGCGCGCTGCCCTCGGCGGAAATCGAGAGCGGCAGCAGGCAGCCCGCTGCCGCCGCCGCGTCCTGCGCCGCCTTCAGCGTCGCGCCCGCCTCGACCGTGAGGCTGAAATCGACGGGATCGACGTCGCGCACGCGGTTCATGCGGGCGAGGCTGATCACGACCTGCCGCCCATCCTCCGACGGCGTTGCACCGCCGGCCATGGACGTGTTGCCGCCCTGCGGCACCATGCCGACGCCGGCCGCGGCGCAGCGGCGCACGATCGCGGCGAGGGCCGCGGTGTCCGGCGGGCGCACCACCGCGAGCGCCCGGCCGCGATAGAGCTTGCGCCAATCCTGCAGATAGCCCGCGGTATCCTGCGGATCGGTCAGCACGCCCGCCGCGCCCGCGATGCCGCGCAGCGCGTCGAGCAGCGCGGCGCTGTCGGCCGTCGATGTCGCGCTCAATGCGGCACGCGCTCGATCGCCTGCCCCTGGCCTGGGGCGGTGTAGAGCGTCGCGGCGCCGCCCGGCACCTCGGTCGCCGTGCTGCCGGCGCCGCTCACCGACACCAGCACCGGCGGGCCGGCGGCCATCGGCGTGTAGCGCAATGTTACCGCATCGCCGCTGATCGCGACCCGGCCGCCGGGCAGCATCTCGGCCACGATCGAGTTGGCATCGCCGTGCACCGTGACCGAGCGGCAGCCGCCGCGCAGCATGAAGCGCCCGCTGCTGCCCTCGATGAGCACGTTGCGGCCGGTGCACATCACGTCGCGGTTCTGCGCGTCACCGTTCAGCATCAGCGTGCCCTCCGCACCGCGCTGCAGCGGCGCGATCACCGCCGGCGGCGGCGGTGCCTCCGGCACGTCGGGACCCTTTTCGTCATCCGCGCGCGCCACCCCGGCGGCGCCGAGAAGCGCGATGGCGAAGGTCACAGTCACTCGCTGCCACGTTCCAGGCATTTTCGTTCCCCCCGAGGCGCCGCCGCCACCTTACGCCCGCGCAGCCGGGCCGGCGCCTCACCCCGTCGCCATCGCCGCGCGCAAATTCTCGTCGATCTTGCCCAGGAACGCCTGCGTGTTCAGCCACGGCTGCTCCGGGCCGATCAGCACCGCCAGATCCTTCGTCATCGCGCCGGACTCCACCGTCTCGATGCACACCCGCTCCAGCGTCTCGGCGAACCGTGTCACCGCGGGCGTGTTGTCGAACCGGCCACGGTAGGCGAGGCCGCGCGTCCAGGCGAAGATGGAGGCGATCGGGTTGGTGCTGGTCTCGCGCCCCTTCTGGTGCTCGCGGAAATGCCGCGTCACCGTGCCGTGCGCCGCCTCGCTCTCCACGGTGTGACCGTCGGGGCTCATCAGCACGCTGGTCATGAGTCCGAGCGAGCCGAAGCCCTGGGCCACGATGTCGCTTTCCACGTCGCCGTCGTAGTTCTTGCAGGCCCAGACATAGCCGCCGCTCCATTTCAGCGCGGTCGCCACCATGTCGTCGATCAGCCGGTGCTCGTACACGAGGTCGTGCTTCGCGAACTCCGCCTTGAACTCGCGCTCGAAGATCTCCGCGAACACGTCCTTGAACATGCCGTCATAGGCTTTGAGGATCGTGTTCTTGGTGGAGAGATAGACCGGGTATTTCCGCGCCAGACCGTAGTTGAAGCTGGCGCGCGCGAACCCCTCGATGGAGGCGCGCGTGTTGTGCATCCCGAGCGTGACGCCCGGTCCCTTGAAGTCGTGGACTTCGAGAACCGTGGGCGCGCCGCCGTCCGCCGGCTGATAGGTCAGGGTGACGCGGCCCGGGCCGGCGATCTTGGTCTCCACGGCGCGATAGATGTCGCCGTAGGCGTGGCGGCCGATGACGATCGGCTGGGTCCAGTGCGGCACCAGCCGCGGCACGTTGCGGCAGATGATCGGCTCGCGGAAGATCGTGCCGTCGAGGATGTTGCGGATGGTCCCGTTCGGGCTCCGCCACATCTTCTTGAGCTTGAACTCGGTCACGCGCGCCTCGTCGGGCGTGATGGTCGCGCATTTCACGCCGACGCCGTACTGCTTGATGGCGTGGGCCGCATCGACCGTCACCTGGTCGTCGGTGGCGTCGCGATGCTCGATGCCCAGGTCGAAATACTTCAGGTCGATATCGAGATACGGCAGGATCAGCCGCTCCTTGATGAAGCCCCAGATCACCCGGGTCATCTCGTCCCCGTCGAGCTCCACCAGCGGGGTCGCCACCTTGATTTTCGCCATCATGCCCTCATCCGCGCGTGGCCGGGTTTTCCCACCTTTGTCGCACTGCGACAAGAACCGGCGCTTCCGCCCGCGGCCCGGGCTGGGGCAAGGTCGGCCGATGCGGATCTACCTCGCCGGCCCCGACGTCTTCCTGCCCGACGCCGCGGCGCGCGGCGCCGCCCTGAAGGGCGTCTGCGCCCGGCACGGGCTGGTCGGCGTGTTCCCCCTCGACCCGCTGGCGGAGGCCGAGCCGGCCGGCTGGGCAGCGTTGCCGGAATGGCAGCGCATCGCGCTGCGCAACGAGGCGCATATCCGCACGGCCGCGGCGCTGATCGCCAACCTCACGCCGTTTCGCGGCCCCAGCGCCGATGTCGGCACGGTGTTCGAGATCGGCTTCGCCCGCGCGCTCGGCCTGCCGGTGTTCGGCTGGACGGCGACACGTGCCGACTTCGCCGCGCGCACCCGGTCCTTCCTGGGCGACGCGGCGCGGCACGGTCGCGACGGCGCGTGGCGGGACGGCGAGGGTCTTGCCGTGGAAGCGTTCGGCTGCGCCGAGAACCTCATGATCGACGGCGCTATCGTGGCCTCCGGCGGCGCGCTGGAGGCGGCGGAGCTGCCGCCGGACCGCCGCTGGACCGATCTCGCGACGTTCGAGCGGTGCGTCGCGCGCGCGGCGGCGCAGCTCACCCGTCGCTGATCCGCCGCGCCGCGCTGCGGAACAGCGCCGCCGCGTCGGGCGAGAACTGCATCGCGGTCAGAAAATCCGCGACCCCGTAGTGCGGAAGCGTGCGATGGATGGTACCGAGATAGCGCCGCGCTTCCTCGCGCCGCCCGGCGAGCGCCAGCGTGTAGGCGGCGATCGCCATGATCTGCGCATGCGCGTTCGGGCGCGCGGCTGCTTTCACGCCCCAGTCCGCCGCCTCATCGAAGCGTTGCAGCCGCGCGAGCGCAATCGCGCGCGAACCGAGCATCGCGAACAGCAGCGGATCGAACGGGCTCAACTGGCGCGAGTAGTCGGAGAAATCCATAGCCGCTGCCGGATCGCCGTCCTGCGCGTGAAAGAACGCGAGCGTGTAGTGGCCGAGCGCGAAGTTCGGGCTGAGATCGACGGCGCTCTCCATCTCGATGATCGCGCGCGCATGGCTGCCGCGCAGCCACAGCGCCCGCCCCATCGCCCAGTGCGCCGCCGGGTCGCGATCGTCCGCCATCAGGCTCTGTCCGGCGGCGGCGAAGGCGCGGTCGATCTCCGTGGCGCGCTCCGCCCAGCCCTGGAACGCATTCTGGAAATGCGTGAAGGAAAGCCCGGCATGTGCGCGCGCAAAGGTGGGGTCGCGCCGCACTGCGCTCTCGAAGAACCGCTGCGCCTGCGCGTTGTCGGCGCGCGTGAAGCGATACATGTGCCACAGGCCGCGATGATGCGCCTCCCACGCATCCAGCGAGTTCGGCGGCTTCAGCAGCGCGCGGTTGCGCTCGGCGGTCTCGATCTCGCTGGCGACGGAGGCGACGATGCGGTTGCCGATGGCGTCCATCACGAGGAAGGCGTCGTCGACCGGATGGTCGAACATCTCCGCCCAGATGATCCGCGCGGTGCGCGTCTCGACGAGTTCGACGCTCACGATCAGGCGCGGGCCCGCGCGGCGCAGCGTGCCGCCGACCGTGTAGTCCACGTTCAGCATCCGCCCGGCCTCCTGCGGGCCGATGCGGCGGTCGCGTAGCGCGAAGACGCTGCCTTGCGCGATCACGAATAGGCTGCGCAGCTTGGCAAGCCGCGTGATGACGTCATGCGCCAGCCCGTCGGCCGGTCCGCCGGCGGCGCCGCCCGCCGCGGAGACATCCACGAACGGCATCACCGCGACCGAGGCGCGGCGCTGCACGGGTGCCTCGTCGCCGCGCGCGGGCGGTTCCTCGCGCGCCGGCGCGGCGCCGACCGCCGGCCCGGCCGCGCGCGCCGCGCGCCAGAGGTCGCGGATCGACGCGGCATCCAGTCCCTCGGCCTCGAACAGCCGCGCCGTGGCGGCGAGATGCTCCTCGCCCTCGCGCAGCCGTCCGCGCGCGGCGAGCGCCCGCAGCAGCGCCCCGTGGGCGCGGGCATCGAACGGCGCCAGCGCGATCCACGCCTGAACGTGGCGGAACACGTCATCGCCCTCGGCCCTGGCCACGCAATGTTCCAGCAGCGCCGCATGGCAGCCGCGCAGGCGATGGCGCTGCGCGGTCAGCCAGGTGTTGAACGCCGGGTTGCGGTCGATCTCGAGCCCTTCGAGAAACTCGCCGGCGAACAGCGCGCACAGCGCGTGCAGGCGCGCGGCCGGGACCGTTGCAATGCCCGCCTCGGCCGCCCGGCCGATCTCGATCGCATCGACGCGGCATCCCGCAAGGTCCAGCCGCACCGCGCCCGCGCGCGCATCGACGCGCGGCCGGCCGGGCGTATCGACCAGCCCGCGGATCTTGCTCAGGCACCATCGCAACTCGCCACGCGGGTCCTGCGGCACGTCCCACAGCAACTCGCAGAGCTGGCTGCGTGAGACGGGGCGCGGCGCCAGGGCGAGATAGCCCAGCAACCCCCGCACCTTGCGCGACGCGGGCAGCGTGAGCGTGGCGCCGTCGCGGCGGATGGCAAGCGGCCCGAGCAGGCGCAGCTCGAGCGTCGAGACCGGCTCGGTCGACTCCGAATCCACGCGCGTTTCCACGCCGGCTCCCACGCTCGCTCCCACCCGCCCTCGCTAGGGTCCCGATCGAGGACCTGGCCGTCGTCCCCGTGCGGGAGCGGCAGCTTACCAGGAAGCACCGATCCCAAGGAGTGCGATCATGCCAGCAACCGCCGCCGTCATCCCCGCCCCGGCCGCTGCGCCGGCCAATCTCGGGGCCGTCAAGCTGCGTCAGCAGGCCGCCTGGTCATCGGGCGACTATGCGATCATCGGCACCACGTTGCAGATCGTGGGCGAGTCGCTGTGCGAGGCGCTCGACCTGCGCGCGGGGCAGAGCGTGCTCGATGTTGCCGCGGGCAATGGCAACGTTTCGCTCGCCGCCGCTCGCCGCTGGTGCGCCGTGACGGCGACCGACTACGTGCCGGCGCTGCTGGAGCGGGCCCGCGAGCGGGCGCGGGCGGACCGGCTCGACATCACCTTCCGCGAGGCCGATGCGGAGGCCCTGCCGTTTGCGGATGCGAGTTTCGATGCCGTGGTCTCGACCTTCGGCGTGATGTTCACGCCCGATCAGGCCCACGCCGCGGCCGAGATGCTGCGCGTCTGCCGCTCCGGCGGAAAGATCGGCCTCGCGAATTGGACGCCGGGAGGCTTCATCGGCCAGCTCTTCGCGACCGTCGGCCGCCACGTGCCGCCACCGCCCGGCGTGCGCTCCCCGGCGCAGTGGGGCACGGCGGAACGACTGGCGGAACTGTTCCCGACCGGCATCGGCGCGATCCACACCACGCCGCAGGAGTTCGTGCTCCGCTATCGTTCGCCGGAACACTGGCTGGAGCTCTTCCGCACCTGGTACGGGCCGGTGTTGAAGGCATTCGCGGCCCTGCCGCCGGCGGGTCAGGCGGCGCTGGAGGCGGACCTGCTCGCGCTCATCGCCCGCTTCAACCGCGCGGACGACGGCACGATGGTGGCGCCGGGCGAGTATCTGGAAGTGGTGATCACCCGCCGGTAGCGAGCGGCGCCATCGCCGCCGCCACGCCGAAATCGCCGGGCAGGCCGCCGTGCGGAAACAGGCGGGTGACGTGCCCCATCTTGCGCCCCGGCCTGGTCTCGGTCTTGCCATAGAGGTGCGGGATCAGGCCGGGGGTCGCGAGGATCGCCGGCCACAGCGCCATCTCCTCCGGCCCGACGAGGTTCTTCATCACCGCGTCGGCGTGGCGCGTGGCCGGCGGCAGCGGCAGGCCGGCGACGGCGCGGATATGCAGCTCGAACTGGCTGGCGGGGCAGGCGTCGATCGTCCAGTGGCCGGAATTGTGCGGGCGCGGGGCAATCTCGTTCACCAGCACCTCGCCCTTCGCATTGACGAACATCTCCACCGCCAGCAGCCCGACGAGATCGACCGCCTCGGCGATGCTGCGCGCGATCGCCTGCGCGCGTGCCGCGGTGGCCTCGGAAATCCGCGCGGGCGCGAAACTGAGATCGAGGATGTGGTCGCGGTGGCGGTTCTCCACCACGTCGAACGCGGCGTAGGCGCCGCCGCGCCCGCGCGCGCAGATCACGCTGATCTCGCAGGCGAAGTCCACCACGCCCTCGAGAATGAGCGGGCGCGGCAGCAGCCGGGCGAAGGCGGGCTCCAGGTCCTCCGGCCGCTCCAGCCGCGCCTGCCCGCGGCCGTCATAGCCCATGCGGGTGGTCTTCAGGATCGCCGGCAGCCCCACCTGCGCCACCGCTGCGCGCAGCTCCGCCAGCGTCTCCACAGGCGCCCAGGGCGCGGTCGGGACGCCGACGCGATTAACTGAACTCTTTTCAATTATTCGGTCCTGGCTGATCCGCAGCACCGCGGGCGACGGGCGGACGGGGCGCAGCGATGCCAGAAGATCAAGGCCTTCGGCGCTGACGTTCTCGAATTCGAAGGTGATGACGTCGCAGTGCAGGGCGAAATCCCGCAGTGCCGCCGGGTCTTCGTAGTCGCCGAGCGTCACGCCCGCGCTGACCAGCGCCGCCGGGCTCTCCGGCTCGGGGCAGAGGATATGGCAGCGATAGCCGAGCCGCGCCGCCGCCATCGCCGACATCCGGCCGAGCTGGCCGCCGCCGACGATGCCGATGGTCGCATTCGGCGGCAGCCCCCCGCTCATTCCGGCAGGTCGGGCACGGCCTCGGTCTGCGCCGCCCGGCGCGCCGCGAGCCGTTGGGCGAGAGCGGGGTCGGCGCCGGCCAGGATCGCGGCGGCGAGCAGGGCCGCGTTCACCGCCCCCGGCCGCCCGATCGCGAACGTCGCCACCGGCACGCCCGCCGGCATCTGCACAATGGAAAGCAACGAATCCAGACCCTTGAGCGCCGCACTTTCCACCGGCACGCCGAGCACCGGCAGCGTGGTCCAGGCCGCGCACATGCCCGGCAGGTGGGCCGCGCCCCCGGCGCCGGCGATGATCACGCGCAAGCCGCGCCCGGCGGCACCCTTCGCGTAGGCGGCGAGCCGGTCGGGGGTGCGGTGGGCGGAGACCACCCGCGCCTCATGCGGCACGTCCAGCGCGGCGAGCGTCTCCGCGGCGTGGCGCAGCGTCGCCCAGTCCGACCGGCTGCCCATGATGACGCCGACGCGCGGCGAACTCACGCGATCGAGTCCGGGATGAGCCGGCTCTCCAGCCAGGAGATCTCGTCCTTCAGCAGAAGTTTCCGCTTCTTCAGCCGCACCAGTTGCAACTGATCAATCGTGCCGCCATCGGCGAGGCGCGTGATCACGGTATCAAGGTCGCGGTGCTCGCTGCGCAACTCATGCAGCTTGCGCAGGAGCGAGTCACGATCGCTCAGCATCGCACCCCTATAGCACGCCGTGCACGCGAATGGGCATGGCGCTCCGCCCGCGAACGGGTCTAGGCTTCGCGTGCCGGGGCCGGACAGCGCCGGCCCGCAGGCATGCCTCTGTTGCCCTATGCTCAGGAGGTTTCATGACGCTGCAGACCCGCCTCGACAGCTTGAGGCTCCGCCACGCCGAGTTGGAAACCCGCCTCGCCGACGAGGATTCGCGGCCGCGGCCGGATACGGACGTGGTGCTGCGTCTCAAGCTTGAGAAACTGCGGCTGAAGGAGGAGATGGAGCGGCTGCGAGCGGGCGCCCTCACGGGCTGATCCGCGCCGCGGCGTCGGCGCACCGCGGCGTCAGGCTGCCTCGTCGGCATCCGGCCGGGGAGGCGGCGGCACCGCGTGACCCTCGCGCGTCAGGCGCTCGTTCGCCTGGTTGACCATGGCGTTGAGGTCGGTCTGGCTGCACAGGCCGAGGATGACCGGATCGCGCGGCTTGATGTTGGCCGTGTTCCAGTGCGTACGGTCGCGCACCTTCTGGATCGTCTCCTTGGTGGTGCCCATCAGCTTGGCGATCTGCGCCTCGGAGAGCTGCGGGTAGTTGCGCAGCAGAAAGGCGATCCCGTCCGGGCGGTCGTTGCGCTTGGCAACCGGCGTATACCGCGTGCCGCGCGAGCGCTTCGGGGTGGGGATGGTGCTTTCCAGCAGCCGCAACCGGTAGTTGGAATCGGCCTCGCCGCGGCGGATCTCATCCATGGTGAGCTGGCCGTTGGCCACCGGGTCGTAGCCGACGATTCCCTGCGCCACCTCGCCATCGGCGATGGCCTGCACCTCCAGCGGGTGCATGCCACAAAAATCGGCGATCTGGGTGAAGGTGAGGGCGGTTTTCTCGATCAGCCACACGGCGGTTGCTTTCGGCATCAGGGGCAGGGCCATGGCGATCGACCTTTTGTGGCAGGCACGGCGCACGCAAACCGGCGCTGCGTCCATGCCGGCGGAATCGAGGAAGGCGGGCATATGGACCCCGCCCCCGAAAGGGTCAAGCCGGCCCTCTGGATGTCCCGCCCGGTGCCGGGGCAGCATGGGCGGACAAGGCGTTTTCGGGAGGGCGGAATGGAAGACGACGATCTGCCGCGGCCAAAGCCGCGCCGCGTGGCGGAGCTCAAGCTCGACACGCTCGGCGTGGCTGAGCTGGAGGACTATGTGGCCGAGCTGCGCGCCGAGATCGCCCGCGTCGAGAGCGAGATCGGCCGCAAGCGCGGGCATCGCAGTGCCGCCGATGCGGTGTTCGGCCGGCGGTAGGGGCGCCCGCCCCTCGCGCACCCAGCGCACGCGAAAAGGGGGGCCGCAAGCGGCCCCCCGCATGCACGGCAGGATCGTCGCGTTCAGGCTGCCTTGGCGGTCTCGGCCGCGAGCTGCGGCGCCTGGGTGCCCACAGGGATGCGCCGCGGCTTCAGCGCCTCGGGCACGACCCGCTTGAGCCCGACATGGAGCAGCCCGTGCTGCAGGTCCGCGCCCTCGACCACGATATGGTCGGCAAGCACGAAGCGACGCTCGAACGCGCGGCCGGCGATGCCGCGATACAGCACCTCCGCCTTCGGCGCCTCGCTGGCGACGCGGCCGGTGACGACGAGGGTATTGTCCTGCACCGTGAGGTCGATCTCCTCGGGGCGGAACCCGGCCACCGCCATCGTCAGGCGATAGCTGTCATCGCCGGTCTTCTCGATGTTGTACGGCGGATACGACGCATCCACCTTCGCGGTCGCATCGACCAGACGGGCGAGCCGGTCGAAGCCGATGGCGGTGCGGAAAAGGGGAGCGAAATCGAAGGCGTTCATTGCGAACCTCCTGCAAGAGCAAGGTTGTGCAGGCCGCCCGCGCAGGGGCCGGCCGATCAGTCCTTGCCCGAGGCCCGTTGTGGCGCCTCGGACACGCCTTCAGGTGGCGTGCATCCGCGATCGGTTCAAGGGGCGCGGGTGCCGCGCGCGGCTACGCTTTCTTCGTGCCGAGACCGCCGAAACGCTTTGTAAACTTCGCGACCTGGCCGCCGGTGTCGACGATCCGGTGCACGCCGGTCCATGCCGGATGCGATTTCGGGTCGATGTCGAGCCGCAGCGTGTCGCCCGGCTTGCCCCAGCAGGAGCGGGTGGAGAACGTTGTCCCGTCGGTCATGATGACTGTGATCGGGTGGTACTCGGGATGAATGCCGGACTTCATGGTGTCGCTGCCCCAAAAGACCCCGCCGATGCCGACCGGCCGGGCGAGGGCGCGCCTATAGCGCCGCCGGCTGTGGGGGACAAGCCTTGCGCCAGCACCGCTGCGCCACCAGCGCCCACACCGCCTCCACCAGCCCGAACGGCCATGCGCCCTGCAGAAAGCCGTAGAGCGCGCCGAGCGCGCAGGCGCCGGCGAACGCCAGGGTGAACCGGGCACCGCGCGGCTCCGGCCTCACGGCATGCCGTGGCGCGGCCGCCGCTGCTCGAAATCTCGGAACACCGTGTCGGCGACCTTCTGCTGCTCGGGCGACATCATGCCGTACAGCGCCTCGAACGCCGGCACGAGGCGCTGCATGTCGTCGGCATGCGTCTGCGCGATCGCGGCGTAGGCCTTCAGGTCGTCGAGCGCGTTCATGTTGGGGTTGGCGGCCCGCGCCTCGAATGCCTGGTCCATGCGCACGGCGTTCTCGCGCATGATTTTGGAGAACGCCTGCCACTGCATCTGCTGCGCCGGCGTGATCTTCAACCGTCGCCGCAGTTCGGTGATATGGCGCTCCACGCGGTCGGCGTTGGAGTGCATGCGCGGCGCCATGCGCTCGGCCGGCGGCGAGCCCGGCGCGGGCGGCGGGACCGCCGGGGCCGCCGGCGGGGTCTGGTCCTGCGCGAGCGCGGGGGTGGCGAGGCCAAGCGCCAGCGCGACGGCGAGCGCCGCGCGGGCGGGCTTGCGAAACGGCATCGGGCGTATCTCCCTGTTCAGCCTTCGGGCCTGTTCAGCTTCAGGGCAGATGCGCACGCCTGTATTGCGGCGCAAGCTCCACCGGCGCGCCCAGCACGCGGGCGGCACGGAGCGGCCACGCCGGGTCGGCAAGCAGTGCGCGAGCCAGGAAGATCAGGTCGGCGCGGCCGTTGGCGAGCGTCTCCTCCGCCAGCTCCGGCGTCGTGATCAGCCCCACCGCCCCGGTCGCGATGCCGGCGCCATGCCGCACCGCCTCGGCGAAGGGGATCTGGTAGCCGGGATGGGTCGGCACCTTCTGCGCCGGCGACACGCCGCCCGAGGAACAGTCGATGAGGTCGACCTTGCCGGTCGCCTTCACCCGCCGCGCCAGCGCGACCGCGTCTTCGATCGTGAGCCCGCCCGGCACCCAGTCGGTGCAGGAGAGGCGGACGAACAGCGGCAGCTCGTCCGGCCACTCGCCGCGCACCGCCTCGATCACTTCCATCAGCAGCCGCCCGCGCCCGTTCGCGTCGCCGCCATAGGTGTCGGCGCGGCGGTTGCTGAGGGGCGAGATGAAGGAGCTGAGCAGGTAGCCATGCGCCCCGTGGATCTCCGCGACCCTGAACCCGGCGAGGCGCGCCCGGCGGGCCGTGGCGGCAAACTGCCCGGCGATGGTGGCCAGCTCCGCGCTGCTCAGCATGTGTGGCGCGGTATGGGCGGTGTCGAACGGCTCCTCGGTCGGGCCGAGCGGCACCCAGCCGCCGGCGTCGGGCGCGATCGGCTTGCCGCCCTCCCACGGCACGCCAACGCTCGCCTTGCGTCCGGCATGCGCGATCTGGATGCCCGGCACCGCGCCCATCCGGCTGATCACGGCGGCGAGGCGGGCGAGCAGCGCCTGGTGCTCGTCGTTCCACAGGCCGAGGCAGTGCGGCGTGATGCGCCCGACCGCGGAAACATGCGTCGCCTCGGTGAACACGATCCCCGCGCCACCCACCGCGCGCGCGCCGAGATGCTGCACATGCCAGTCGTCGCCGAGCCCGTCCTCGGCGCTGTACTGGCACATGGGAGCGACGACGATGCGGTTGCGGGCGGTGACGGAGCGGAAGGTGGCGGGCTGGAAGAGTTGCGGTGTGCTCATGGAGGGGAAGGCAGGCATGCGCGGCCTGCGTCTGTCAAGGCACGGCCGTTGACAAATGCTGCGACGCAACAGCGCGCCGGGCGCGATCCCCCGGTTGCGCGCCCCGGCCGCCCTCCCATGTCGCGACAATGAAGGACGGCAGGGTCCTGATCGTCGGCGCCGGCATCGCCGGGCCGACGCTGGCGTACTGGCTGCATGCGGCCGGGTTCCGGGCGACGCTGCTGGAGCGGGCGCCGGCGCCGCGCACGGGCGGATACGTCATCGACTTCTGGGGCCTGGGCTACGACGTGGCGGAGCGCATGGGGCTGCGCCCGGCGGTGGAACGGGCCGGCTACCACGCCCAGGAGATGCGCATCGTCGATGACCGCGGCGCCCGGGCGGCCGGGTTCGGTGTCGGCGTGTTCCGCGAGCTGACCGGCGGGCGCTACGTCTCGCTGCGGCGAAGCGACCTCGCCCGGCTGTTGCTGGAGGCGCTGCCGCCCGACACGGAAACCCTGTTCGGCGATGAGGTGACGGCGCTCGCCGATCGGGGCGATGCGGTGGATGTCCGCCTTCGCCATGGCGGCGAGCGCCGGTTCGATCTCGTGGTCGGCGCGGACGGGCTGCACTCGTCGGTGCGCGGCCTCACGTTCGGACCGGAGGCGACGTTCGAGCGGTCGCTCGGCTACCTCGTCGCCGCGTTCGAGACGCGCGGCTATCGTCCGCGCGAGGAGAACGTCTATGTCGCCCACAGCGTGCCGGGCCAGCAGCTCGCGCGCTTCGCGCTGCACGATGACCGCACGCTGTTCCTGCTCGTCGCCGCGGTCGATGCGGCGACGCTGTCGCCGATGCCGGAGCCCGCGGCGCAGAAGGCCCTGCTGCACCGGCTGCTCAGCGACGGGCGTTGGGAGAACGCGCGGATCCTGAACGAGCTTGATCGGGCCGAGGACCTCTACTTCGATCGCGTCGCCCAGATCGTGATGCCGACATGGTCGCGCGGCCGCGTGGCGCTGCTCGGCGACGCGGCGTTCTGCGTCTCGCTCATGGCGGGCCAGGGCTCGGCGCTCGCGATGACCGCGGCCTATGTGCTCGCGGGGGAACTGGGACGCGCGGGTGGCGACCACGCGGCGGCGTTCGCGGCGTACGAAACACTGCTGCGGCCGTGGATCGCGACGAAGCAGCGCGGCGCCGCGCGCTTTGCCGGCGCCTTCGCGCCCCGCACGCGCTGGGGCCTGGCGCTGCGCAACCTGGTGATCAGGGCCTTCGCCATCCCCGGCGCCGCGCGGCTCGTGATCGGACGCGACATCGCGGACACCCTGACGCTGCCGGACTACGGGTTTGCCAAAGCAGCGGTGACGCAGCACTGAGAGTGCGCCCGGGGCGCTCAGCCGGTCGACCCCAGCGCCGCGCCGCACGCGGCGCTCAGCAGCACCACGATCAGCGGCGGAGCACGCCAGACGACGAGCAGCACGAATCCGGCCACCGCCACCGCGAAGTCGGCGGGGCCGCGCACGGCGCTGATCCAGACCGGATCATAGAGCGCCGCGCCGAGCAGGCCCACGACGGCGGCATTGATGCCGCGCATCGCGGCACGCGCGCCGGTGCGAGTGCGCAGCGCGTGCCAGAACGGCAACGTGCCGAGCAGCGCGAGCAGCCCCGGCAGGAAGATCGCGACCAGCGCGACCGCCGCCCCGGCCGCCCCGCCCGGCGGCACGTTCGCGACCGCCCCGAGATAGGCGGCGAACGTGAACAGCGGTCCGGGCACCGCCTGCGCCGCGCCGTAGCCGGCGAGGAAGGTGCTGTCGGACACCCATCCCGGCACCACGACGGCATCGCGCAGCAGCGGCAGCACCACGTGTCCGCCACCGAAGACCAACGCGCCGGAACGGTAGAACGCGGCGAACAACGCGAGCGTGCCGTCGTGGAGCGGGGCGAGCGACAGCGCCAGCAGCACGAGGAACGCGCCGAGAAACAGCAGGCCCATCCGGCGCGAAACCGGCGCCGCGGTCCCGTCGCGCTCCGACACCGCGCCGTCGCGGCAGAACAGCAGGCCGGCCGCGGCGCCGAGCGTGATCGCGCCGATCTGACTCGGCGCGCCGGGGACGAAGATCGTCAGTCCCAGCGCCGCGACCGCGATCGACGCGCGCGACCGGTCCGGGCAGAGGCTGCGCGCCATGCCCAGCACGGCCTGAGCCACGATGGCGACGGCGACCAGCTTGAGCCCATGCAGCAAGCCTGCACCGGTCGGCCCGCCGAGCGCCCCCGCACCGTAGGCAAACAGCACGAGGGCGACCGCGGAGGGAAGCGTGAAGCCCAGCCATGCCGCAAGCCCGCCGGCATAGCCGCCGCGGAGGAGGCCCAGCGAAAAACCAACCTGGCTGCTGGCGGGGCCAGGGAGGAACTGGCAGAGGGCGACGAGGTCGGCATAAGCGCGTTCGTCGAGCCAGCGTCGCCGCACGACGAACGCGTCGCGGAAATAGCCGATATGCGCGATCGGTCCGCCGAAGCATGTCAGGCCGAGCCTTGCGAAAATGAACAGGATCTCGCGCGGGGTGCTTCGACCGGTCACCTGCCAGGCGCCTCTATCCGCAGAACGCGGCATTCGCGCGGCATGGCGAAGTCCGCTTGCGCCGTGGCCAGCATGTTCCGGACATCGTATCGCGCCGGCTCTGTCGCCATCAAGGCGGCAGGAGCACGACGGCCAGCGGGCGCGCGGCAGACGTCCCTGCGGTAGCCCGCGCCGCAGGCCGCCCACGGCATTCCCATGTGTCTGCGAAACATATGAATTCCTGTTGCCCGCCGCCGGCGGTCGAGGCAACGTTCTCCCATGCCAAACGGTATGAACGCACAGGGCGGCGCATGCGGGGCCGCCGCGGCCGAGGTCGATGTCGTCATCGTCGGCGCCGGCTTCTCAGGCATGTATATGCTGCACCGGCTGCGCGGCCTGGGGATGTCCGTGGTGGTGTTCGAAGCCGGAGCCGATGTCGGCGGCACCTGGTACTGGAACCGCTATCCGGGCGCGCGCTGCGACATCGAGAGCATGCAATACTCGTTCAGCTTCTCCGACGCGCTGCAGCAGGAGTGGCGATGGAGCGAGCTGTACGCTGCGCAGCCCGAGATCCTTCGCTACGCGGGGCATGTCGCCGACCGGCTGGACCTGCGGCGCGACATCCGCTTCTCGACCCGCGTCACCGCGCTGCGCTTCGACGAAGCAGTCGGGCGCTGGCAGGTGCGTACCGACCGCGGCGCGACGGTGTCGGCGCGGTTCTGCATCATGGCCACGGGCTGCCTTTCCACCGCACGGGTCCCGGATTTCCCGGGACGCGAACGCTTCGCCGGTGAAACCTATCACACCGGTGCGTGGCCGCATGCGCGCGTCGATTTCAGCGGCAAGCGCGTGGGTGTCATCGGCACCGGCTCCTCTGCCATTCAGGCGATCCCGGAAATTGCCGGTGAGGCTGCGCACCTGTTCGTCTTTCAGCGCACCCCGAACTTCAGCGTGCCCTCACGCAACCAGCCGATGCCACCCGAGCATGAGCGCGGGTGGAAGGCGAACTACGCCGAGCGACGGCGACGGGCGCAACAGGTGCGCAACGCGATCTTCCTGCACCTGAACGACAAGTCCGCGCTGGCGGCAACGGAGGAGGAGCGCCATGCCGAATACGAGGCGCGCTGGCAGGCCGGCGGGCTGCCGTTCATGGCGGCGTTCAACGACCTGATCTTCAACAAGGGATCGAACGACACCGCGGCGGCGTTCGTGCGCAGCAAGATCCGCGCGCTGGTGCGCGATCCTGCGGTGGCGGAGCGGCTGACGCCGAAGGACTACCCGATCGGCACCAAGCGGCTTTGCGTCGACAACGGCTATTTCGAAACCTTCAATCGTCCCAACGTGACCCTCGTCGATCTGCGCGAGACGCCGCTCGAGACCATCACGTCCGACGGGCTGCGCACCAGCGCGGCGCACTACCGGCTCGACAGCATCGTGTTCGCGACCGGGTTCGATGCGATGACCGGCACGCTGCTCGGGATCGACATCACCGGGCGCGACGGCCGCACGCTGCGGGACGCCTGGGCCGACGGGCCGTGCACGTTTCTTGGCCTGACGATCGCGGGATTCCCGAACCTGTTCACGATCACGGGGCCTGGCAGTCCCTCGGTGATCAGCAACATGATGGTCTCGATCGAGCAGCACGTCGATTGGATCACTGACTGTCTCGCGCATCTGCGCGCGCGCGGTGTTACGACGATCGAACCGACCAGCCCTGCACAAGACGCGTGGACCGCGCACGTGGCGGAGGCGGGCGCGAAGACGCTGTATCCGCTTGCGAACTCCTGGTACACCGGAGCGAACATTCCCGGCAAGCCACGGGTTGTGCTGCCTTATCTCGGCGGCTTTCCGCTCTACCGCCAGCAATGCGACGCGGTCGCGGCCGGCGGCTATGCAGAATTCCGGATGCAGACATCGCACGAGGCGGCGGCGGCGCGACTTTGAGCGGCGGTGAAACCGCGCGGCCTGCGCCTACGTAGTCCCCCCGAAGTCGTGTGGCGTCCTGTGACACGTGTCACCGCGCGACGGCGCGCGCCGTGGCATGCCCACTGCGATGCGTGACGCGATCCGAAGGAGCAATCTCGATGCGCAAGATTTTCTTTGCGGCCATCGTTCTGCCGCTGCTTGCCGGCGGCGCGCTGGCTGCACCCGGGGGCGGCGGCGGCAGCCCGAATGTCGGGCGTGACATCAACACCGCGGCTGGTCCGATGGCCTATCCGAATGCCGCGGAACTCTGGGCCGCGCAGCGGAACAACCCCAATGCGTCGCTGATGATGGGCTGGACGGAACCGCACCACACCGACCAGTCCGGCTGATCGTGCGCCGGGCCGCGCGGGACCGCCGCGCGGCCCGGCGTGCCACGTCTTACACCATCGCGATCTGCTCGCGCCGCAACTGTACCGCCAGCTCGTC
>JAFKFJ010000238.1 GCA_017307335.1 Alphaproteobacteria bacterium
GTTGGGCGGAGCCGGATATCTTCGCTCATTGACCGACGCGGGGCGTGACGGCTCTGCTGCAACGCAACGCTTCGTCGCACTCCGTGAGGTTGACCCTGGGGTAACCGGCCCCATACAGGGTTAGCCCATGCGGACCGAATCCGGAGCCCGATGCATGACGGCCTCGGTCGTTGCCCTGGATAAGGATCTGGCCGCAGGACGTGCGGTCCTCGCCACGGAGGCGGCGGGACTTCGTGCGCTGGCCGATTCGCTCGACGGGGATTTTGGACGCGCCGTCGCGCTGCTGGCGGCTGCGCGGGGGCGTCTCGTTGTCTCCGGCATGGGCAAGTCCGGGCACATCGCGCGCAAGGTCGCGGCGACGCTGGCCTCCACCGGCACGCCAGCCTTGTTCGTTCATCCGGCCGAGGCCTCGCATGGCGATCTTGGCATGGTGGTGCCGGGCGATGCGCTGCTGCTGCTGTCCAATTCCGGCGAGACCGCGGAACGGGCCGACCTGATCGACCATGCCCGCCGCTTCGGCCTGCCGCTCGTCGCCATCACCGCCAGCGCGCGCAGCACCCTCGCCGCCGCCGCCGATGTCGTCCTGGTCCTGCCGGACGCGTCCGAGGCCTGCCCGCTCGGGCTCGCCCCGACCACCAGCACGACCATGCAGCTCGCCCTCGGCGATGCGCTGGCGGTGGCGCTGCTCACCCGCCGCGGCTTCGGCCAGGCGGACTTCCGGCAGTTCCATCCCGGCGGGCGGCTGGGCACGCGGCTCAAGCGGGTGCGCGACCTGATGCATGCCGGCGAGGCGATGCCCCTTGCGACCCCCGACACGGCCATGGACGCGGCGCTGCTGGTGATGACGGAGAAGCGCTTCGGCTGCCTCGGCATCGTCCGCGGGGACGGACGGCTCATCGGCATGGTCACCGACGGCGACCTGCGCCGCGCCATGGGTCCCGACCTGCTGCGCCGGCGGGTCGGCGAGATCATGACCCCGGCGCCGCGCACCATCGGGCCGGAGGCGCTGGCCGCCGAGGCGCTGCGGCTGATGAACGACGGGACGCGGCCGATCACCTCGCTGTTCGTGGTGGACGCCGGGCGGGTGCCGCTCGGCATCCTGCACATCCACGACCTGCTGCGCGCAGGGGTGGCATGACCGTCGCCCCCCTGCCGCTGCGCCACCACGACCAGCACAAGCCCGCGACGCTCGCCCGGCTCACCCGGGCCCGCCCGCCGATCAACCCGCGGCAGGCGCGCCGGCGCTGGATGGTGGGGCTGTGGAAGCGGCTGCTGCCGGTGGTGGCGCTGGCGCTGCTGGCCTCCGTGGCGCTGTGGCCGGAGTTCACGCGCGAGTCCGAGCAGGCCCGCCTCGCCTATCGCCGCGATGCCGCGGCCCCGCAGAGCGGGGAGATGATCCAGGCGGTCTATCACGGCGTGGACGAGCGCGGCCGGCCCTACACCATGACCGCCGCGAAGGCCCGGCAGGTCTCGTCCGAGCGCATCAACCTCACCGAGCCCAAGGGCGACATCACGCTCGAATCCGGCAACTGGCTGATGGCGCAGGGCAAGCAGGGTGTCTATCTGCAGCACCTGGGCAACCTCGATCTGTCGCAGGACGTGGTGATCTATCGCGACGACGGCACGACCATTTCCACCGACACCGCGACCGTGGACCTGAAGGCCGGGGTCGCGGCCGGCGCCGACATGGTCCACGCCGAGGGGCCGTTCGGCACCCTCGACGCGCAGGGCTTCACGCTGACCGACAAGGGCAGCGCGATCCGCTTCTTCGGACCCGGCCACCTGGTTCTCAACAGCGCCAGCGGCCCGGCAGGCGACAAGCGCCCCTGATGGATATGCCGCCGATGCGCACGCTCTGGGTGTCCCTGGGGGCGGTGCTGCTGCCGCTCACCGCCGGCGCGCAGCCGATCGACCTCTCGTGCGGCGGGCCGGTGGACGTCACCGCCCGCGGCGGGTTCGAGTGGCGGCAGAACGAGCAGGAGGTTATCGCCACCGGCGATGCGCGCGCGGTGCGCGGCGACGTCACCGTGCTGGCCGACCGGCTGATTGCGCACTACCGCAAGAAGGGCACCGGCCCCACCGGCGCCGCCGGCCTCGCCGCCCCTGCCCCCCCGGCGCCCGCGCCGGGCCAGGCCGGCGGCGCGGAGGGCTCGGCGGACGCGAGCGGCAACGAGGTCTATCGGCTCGAGGCCGAGGGCCATGTCCGCATCGTCACCCCGACCGACGAGGCGGTGGGCGACAAGGCGGTCTACGACATCGACCAGGCAGTGCTCGTCATGACCGGCAAGGGGCTGAAACTGACCACGCCGCAGGACGTCATGACGGCGCGGGACAGCATGGAATGGTGGTCGCAGAAGCACATGGGCGTGGGGCGCGGTAACGCGGTGGTGGTGACGCATGACGGGCGGAGGATCTCCGCCGACACGCTGGTCGCCTACACCGCCGACCCCAACGCGCCGGCCGCGCCGGGCGTCACCCGCGCCGCCGCCAAGCCCAAGGCGGAGGTGGCCCCCGGCGCGCCGAAGGGCGACCCGCTGGCCGACGCCTCGGGCAAGCTGCAGCGGGTGGAGGCGTTCGGCAACGTGGAGGTGCGCACCCAGACCGACATCGTGCGCGGCGACCGCGGCGTCTATGTCGCCGACACCGGAATGGCGCGCGTGATCGGCCATGTCCGCATCACCCACGGCGACAACCAGGCGAGCGGCCCCGCGGCCGACGTCAACATGCGCACCGGCATCGCCCATATCCTGAGCGCACCGAACCAGCGGGTGGAGGGCCTGATCATGCCGAACACGGCGCAGCAGGCGACGCAACCGGGAGGGGCGACGCCCGCGCCCAAGGGTACGGCCCGGCCATGACGGGCCTGCGCGTGCTGCCGGGCGGCGCCACCACGGCCGCCGCCACGTTTCCCGCCGGCGGCCTGACCGCCAGCGGCGTCGGCAAGGTCTACAAGAAGCGCCCGGTGGTGCGGAACGTCTCGGTCTCCGTCCGCCGTGGCGAGGTGGTCGGACTGCTCGGCCCGAACGGCGCCGGCAAGACCACCACCTTCTACATGATCGTGGGCCTGGTACGGCCCGAGACCGGCACGATCCGCCTGGATGGCGCCGACATCACCGCCCTGCCGATGTATCGCCGCGCCCGCCTCGGCATCGGCTATCTGCCGCAGGAGGCGAGCATCTTCCGCGGCCTCAACGTGGAGCAGAACATCATGGCGGCCCTCGAGGTGGTCGAGGGCGACGGCGAGCGGCGCGAGCAGATGCGCGACGAGCTGCTCGCCGAGTTCGGCATCACCCATCTGCGCCGCACCCCCTCGCTCGCCCTCTCCGGCGGCGAGCGGCGGCGGCTGGAGATCGCCCGCGCGCTGGCCACCCAGCCGGCCTACATCCTGCTCGACGAGCCGCTCGCCGGCATTGACCCGATCGCGGTGAACGAGATCCGCGACCTGATCGCCCACCTGAAAGACCGCGGCATCGGCGTGCTGATCACCGACCACAATGTCCGCGAAACGCTGGAGATCGTGGACCGCGCCTACATCATGCACGACGGCCAGGTGCTGATGGAGGGCCGGCCGCACGAGGTCGTGGCACACGAGGACGTGCGTCGCGTCTATCTCGGGGAACGGTTCAGCCTGTAGCCGCTCGCCCAGCACGATTCTTGCTTGCCAAGCACCGCGCCTCGCGCTGCACTGCAGCGGGGCGGCGCCGGCCGCCTGGTCCGGTGAAGGTTCCGAATGGCGTTCGGCCCGCGTCTCGATCTGCGGCACTCCCAATCGCTGGTGATGACCCCGCAGCTGCGGCAGGCGATCAAGCTGCTGCAGTTTTCCAACCTCGAGGTCGCCGCCTTCGTCGAGGAGGAGCTGGAGCGCAATCCGCTGCTTGAGCGCGACGAGCGCGGCGAGGGGTTGGCCGAGCGCCCCGCCCCGGATCAGGTCCCGCTCGCCAACGGTGATGCCGATACCGCGGCGCTGGTCAGCGCCCCGACCCTGGCAAGCCCGGAGGCGGCGCCGCTCGATGCCGAGCATGCCGAGGAATACGACGCCGGCGGCCCGGCCGACGGGGTGCCGATGGGACGCGGCGGCGGCACCGATTTCGCCGACGACGGTCGCGGGATCGAGGACATGGCGAGCACCACCCGCAGCCTCGCCGAGCGCCTGCACGAACAGCTCCGGCTCGGGTTCACGGACCGCGTCGACCGCTTGATCGGCGCGCATCTGATCGCCCTGCTCGACCCCTCCGGCCGGCTGCTCGTGCGCGCGGCAGCCATCGCGCAGGCCCTGGGTATCGAGACCGGGCGGGTTGAAGCGGTGCGGCGCGCGATGCTGCGCTTCGAGCCGACCGGCATGTTCGCCCACGACCTCAAGGAATGCCTCGCAGCACAGCTCGCGGAGCAGAACCGGCTCGATCCGGCGATGGCGGCCCTGCTCGACAATCTCGACCTGCTCGCGCGGCGCGACATGCGCCGGCTGATGGCGCTGTGCGAGGTGGACGCCGCCGACCTCGCCGACATGGTGGCCGAGCTGCGCCGCCTCGACCCGAAGCCGGGGGCACAGGCCGACGAGGCCCCCGCCGTGCCGATCGTGCCCGACATCCTCATGCGCCCCATGCCGGACGGCGGGTGGACGCTGGAACTGAACCCGCAGACGCTGCCGCGCGTTCTGGTCAACATGCCGCTATCCGCCCGCGTGCTGCCGCGCAGCACGCGCGAGGAGCGGGCGTTCCTTTCGGAGCGGCTGCAAAGCGCGAACTGGCTGGTGAAATCGCTGCAACAGCGGGCGCAAACGATCCTCAAGGTCGCGGGCGAGATCGTGCGCCAGCAGGACGGGTTCTTCCGCCACGGTGTCGCACATCTGCGCCCGCTGATCCTGCGCGACATCGCCGACGCGGTGGAGATGCACGAGAGCACCGTGAGCCGAGTCACCTCGAACAAATACATCGCGACACCGCGCGGCACGTTCGAGCTGAAGTACTTCTTCACCACCGCAATCAACGCCACCGCGGGCGGCGAGAGCCACAGCGCCGAGGCGGTGCGCCATCGCATCCGCGCGATGGTCGCAGCCGAGACGGCGCAGGATGTGCTCTCCGACGATGCCATCGTCGCGATCCTCCGGCGCGAAGGCGTGGACATCGCCCGCCGGACCGTGGCCAAATACCGGGAGGCGCTGCGCATCCCGTCATCGGTGCAGCGCAAGCGGGAGAAGGCCGTGCCGGCCTGAATGCGCCGGCCGGCCGCGACGGGCCAGCAAAGCGACACCTCAGGACGCAACGCCCAGGACGCGAGGAATCGGAGCGATGCAGATCACGGTTTCCGGCAAGCAGGTCGATCTGTCGGACGCGCTGCGCACCCGGGTGCAGACGAATCTCGACGGCATTGCCGCGAAGTATTTCGATCATGCGCTGGATGCACAGGTGACATTCAGCCGCGCCCGCAGCTTCTTCACCTGCGATATCAACATCCGCGCCGGCCGCGGCCTGCTGTTGCGCGGCGAGGGTGAGGCCGCGGACGCCCACGGCGCCTTCGACGATGCCGCCGAGCACATCGCCAAGCGGCTGCGCCGCTATCGCCGGCGGGTGAACGACCACGCGCGCGACATCGCCAACCGCGAACGGCCGGAGGCGGCGCGGCAATACATCCTGCGCCAGGAAGAGGAGCCGGCCGAGGGCCGCCCGGCCACTGGCGAGGCGCCCAACGCCACCTATGCGACCGTGATCGCCGAGGCGCCGGCCGAGATCGCGCTGCTGTCGGTGGGCGATGCGGTGATGCGCATGGACCTGGCCGATGCGTCGGTCCTGATGTTCCGCAACAGCGCGAGCGGCGAGCTGAACGTCGTCTATCGCCGCAGCGACGGAAACATCGGCTGGATTGATCCTTCCGGCGGGGCGGCCGCGTGAGTCCATTGCTGCAGGCCTGCCTCAACGGCGGGCGGGCCGGCAGCTTTCACCCGGCGGTGCCGCTCACGCCGGAGGCGCTGGCGATCATCGCAGTGCTGGACCGGGCGGCGATCAGGTTGCCGCGCCTGCTGCACGGGCTCGATGCGACGATGTGGCCGATGTACCGCCTGGCCCTGCGGCTCGGGCTCGAGACGCGGATCGGCCTTGAGGATGGCGACCGTCTGCCGTCGGGCGAGCGCGCCGCCAGCAACGCCGCATTGATCGCCGCGGCCCGTGCGCTCCCGCCCGACTGACCTTTGCCCCCCGACCGACCTCTGCCGTCAGTGCACGAGGGAGGGAAGCATCTCGTGCTGGCGGATTGCCGCGACCGCAAGGTCGCAGTCGCCCGCAACCGCCATCGGGGTGCCGTCAGCGGCGTGGATCGCGTAGGCGCGCACGCCGTTCATCATCACCGGCTTCACGTAGGCGATTTCAGCGACGCCGAGACCCTGAAGCTGCTCGGCCGAGAGGTGCCGGATGTCCAGCACCTTCACGGGTGCCATCTCGTCCGGGATGTTGTTCATGGGCATGTTCTCTCTCCTGACGGACGCCGCCCAATGGGCCAACGCCGCCGCTCTCTCCAAGTTCGGGCTCGATGTCGTTCCGTCAACCGGTCGTGTTGGGTTCGACATCGACAACAGGCGCAGAACCGTTTCCGATGCGGATGGTCTTCACCCGCGTCTCCGGCCGCGGTCGCGCCAGGTCGATGTGCAGGAGCCCGTTGTCGAGCCAGGCACCCTTCACCTCGATCCCTTCCGCGAGCACGAAGGCCCGCTGGAACTGCCGTGCCGCGATCCCCCGGTGCAGGAACACCCGGCCCGCCGGCTCCTCGGCCTGCCGGCCGCGGATGACGAGCTGATTGTCTTCCTGCGTGATCCCGAGGTCGTCCATCGTGAACCCCGCGACCGCGAGCGTGATCCGCAGGCCCGCCGGCCCCGTCTGCTCGATGTTGTAGGGCGGATACCCGTCGGACGCGGTCTTGGACGCGCGCTCCAGCATCTGTTCCAGGTGGTCGAACCCCAGGAAGAGGGGGGATGTGAACATCCGGGTCGTCATCGGGCCTCCTCGTGCGAGCGAAGCCGAACCTTTCCGGTTCGTGGGCCGGGTCCCGTGACGGCAACCCGACGCGGCTCATTTTGGCCCGCTGTGGCGCGGTTGCAAGGGGCGGTCCGGCGCGCCCGGGCGTTGAACGGCCGCCGCCGCCCCGCTACATCGCAATCATGTCTTCTGCGACACTCGTTGACGCGCCGCCCGACGAGGCGGGGCTGCTGCCGATCCTGATGGCGCCCGACCCGGTGCTGAAGGCGCGTGCGCGCACGGTGCGCGACAGCGATGCGGCCACGGTGCGCAAACTGCTGCCCCGGCTCTATGCCACCATGTACGCCGCCCCGGGCATCGGCCTGGCCGCGCCACAGGTGGGCGTCGGGCTGCGCGTCGCCGTGGTCGACGTGCAGCCCGACGGCAAGCGCGCGCCGATGACGCTGATCAACCCGGAGGTGATCGGCGCGAGCGCGGAACTGGCGACGCGCGAGGAAGGCTGCCTGTCGCTGCCCGGCCAGTTCGGCGACGTCACCCGCCCGGCCCAGGTGCGCGTGCGCTATACCGACGAGACCGGGGCGGAACGGACGCTGGAGGCCGAGGGCCTGCTCGCCGCCTGCGTTCAGCACGAGATCGACCACCTGGACGGAGTGCTGTTCGTCGACCACCTCTCGCCGCTCAAGCGCAACATGATCCTGCGCAGGCTGGCGAAGGAGCGGCGGCAGAAGGCCCGTTAAGGTGCGGCTCGCATTCTTCGGAAGTCCCGCCTTCGCGGTCCCGGCGCTGCAGGCGCTGCACGACGCGGGGCACGCGATCGCCGCCGTGTATTGCCAGCCGCCCCGCCCCGCCGGCCGCGGGCACGCGGTGCGGCCCTGCGCAGTGCACACGGCGGCGGATGCGCTCGGCCTCGTCGTTCACACGCCGGCGCGGCTGCGCGGCGATGCGGCGGCGCAGGCGGAGTTTGCGGCGCTCGATCTGGATGCGGCGGTGGTCGCCGCCTATGGCCTGATCCTGCCGCCGGCGATGCTGGCCGCGCCCCGCCGCGGCTGCCTCAACATCCACGCGAGCCTGCTGCCCCGCTGGCGCGGCGCGGCGCCGATCGCCGCCGCGGTGCTCGCCGGCGATGCCGAGACCGGCATCACGATCATGCAGATGGATGCCGGGCTCGACACCGGCGCGATGCTGCTGCAGGCGGCGGTGCCGATGACGGCGACGACGACGGCGGCGGAGCTGCACGACGTGCTCGCGGACCTCGGCGCGCACATGATCCTGCGCGCGCTGGACGAGGATCCGCCGGCACGGCCCCAGCCGGCGGATGGCGCGACCTATGCACCGAAGCTCACACGGGCCGACGGCAGGCTCGACTGGGCGCAGGACGCCGCGACGCTGGCGCGGCGCGTGCGTGCGCTCAACCCCTGGCCCGGGACATTCGCGATGCTCGACGGCGGCATGCTGAAAATCCTCGCCGCGCGCGCGGAGCCCGGGCATGGCGCGCCGGGCTGCGCGCTCGACGACGCGCTGCTGGTGGCCGCCGGCGCGGATGCGCTGCGGCTGCTGCGCGTGCAGGCGCCCGGGCGCGCGGCGATGGATGCCGCCGCGTTCCTGCGCGGCCACCCGGTTCCCGTGGGAGCCTGCCTCGCATGACCGACCCGCCCGCCGTCAGCGTCGTCAACGCGGGCAGTACCTCGCCGATCGTGCTGATCTGCGAGCACGCCTCCCGCTTCATCCCGGCGCGGTTCGCGAATCTCGGCCTGCCGCCTGAAGAGTTGCAGCGCCACATCGCCTGGGACATCGGTGCGGCCGCGGTGGCGCGGCACATCGCGGCGGCGCTCGACACGGTGCTGATCCTCGCCGGCTATTCCCGCCTGCTGATCGACTGCAACCGGCCGCTGTCGAGTCCCACCAGCATTCCCGAACGGTCGGAGGCGACCGACATCCCCGGCAATGTCGGGCTCTCGGCGGGGGCACGGGCGGAGCGCGACGCGCTGTTCTTCGCGCCGTTCCGCGCCCGCGTGGCGGCGGAGCTGGAGGCACGGCTGGCGGCGCGGCGGCCCGCGGTGCTGATCGGCATGCACAGTTTCACGCCGGTGTTTCTCGGCGTGCCGCGCCCGTGGCATGCCGGCGTGCTGTATGCCCGGGCGCAGCGACTTGCCGCGCGGCTGCTGGAAGGGCTGCGCGCGGATGATTCGCTCGTGGTCGGCGAGAACGAACCCTATCGCATCACCACGCAGGGCGATTTCACAGTGCCGGTGCAGGGCGACGCGCGCGGCATCCCGACGGCGCTGTTCGAGGTGCGGCAGGACCTGATCGCGGACGCCGCCGGTGCCGCGGCCTGGGGCGCGCGGCTGGCGGGGGTGCTGGCGCGGGTTGCGGAAGATCCGGGGGCGGTGCAGGAACTTTCCTGAACGTGGCGCCCTCATCCCGGCCCTCTCCCGCAAGCGGGAGAGGGAGAAAAAGGGAAGAGAACCCCTCTCCCGCAAGCGGGAGAGGGAGGGGCCCAGCGCGCAGCGATGGGAGGGTGAGGGCGCGCCTCAGCCGCCCACCAGCCCGCGCGCGAACTCCCCGGCGTCGAACGGGCGCAGGTCGGCTGCCTGCTCGCCCACGCCCACGAAATGCACCGGCAGGCCGAACTCCTGCGCCAGGGCCACGACGATGCCGCCGCGCGCGCTGCCGTCCAGCTTCGTCACCGCGAGGCCGGTGACGTCCACCATCTCCTTGAACACGTCCACCTGGTTGAGCGCGTTCTGGCCGGTGGTCGCATCCAGCACCAGCAGCACGGAGTGCGGCGCGCGCTCGTCCTGCTTCTTCAGCACGCGGATGATCTTCTTCAGCTCCTCCATCAGCGCCGCCTTGTTGTGCAGGCGTCCGGCGGTGTCGATGAGCAGCACGTCGGCGCCCTCGGCCCGCGCGCGTGTCAGCGCGTCGAAGGCGAGGCCGGCGGCATCGGTCTTCGGCGGCCCGGCGATCACCGGCGCGCCCACCCGCTCGCCCCAGACCTGCAACTGCTCCACCGCGGCCGCGCGAAACGTGTCGCCGGCGACGAGGACGGGCGAAAGCCCCTGCTCGCGATACTGCTGCGCCATCTTGCCGATGGTCGTCGTCTTGCCGGTGCCGTTGACGCCGACCATGAGCACGACATGCGGCTTCAGCGTGCGGTCGATCGCGAGCGGCCGTGCCACCGGCGCCAGGATCGTCGCGATCTCGCCCGCCAGCGCCTCGCGGATCTCCGGCTCCGTCACTTCGCGCCCGAAGCGGGTGCGGCGGAACTCGGCAATCACGCGCGCCGCGACCTCGGTGCCCATGTCGGCCGCGACCAGCGCATCCTCGAGGTCGGCGAGCGCCGCGTCATCCAGCCGCCGCTTGACGAAGACGGTGCCGAGCGACTCGGTGAGCTTGGCGGTGCTGCGCGACAGCCCCTGTTTGAGGCGGGAGAGAAACCCCAGCGCCATCAGGCCGGTTCCGCGAGCAGGCCGGTGTCGTTGGCGGCGGTGATGCGCGCGCGCAGCAACGCGCCGGGGGGTGCGGCGATGCGCACCGGCGCGAAATGCTCGGTGTGCCCGCCCTCGCCGCTCTCGGTCAGTACGGTCGCGTGCTGGCCGACCAGCCCTGCGAAGAAGCGCCGTGCGTTCGTGGCACCCGCCGCGCGCAGCCGCCCGGCCCGCTCGCGCCGCAGCGCCGTCGCCACCTGCGGCATGCGCGCCGCCGGCGTGCCCGGCCGGGCGCTGTACGGGAACACGTGCACGAACGGGATCGCCGCCGCGTCCACGAACTCCAGCGTCTCGTCGAACAGCGCGTCGGTCTCGGTGGGAAAGCCGGCGATCAGGTCGGCGCCGATCGCGATTTCCGGCCGCAGCGCCCGCGCCCGCGCGATCACGCCCAGCGCGTCTTGCCGCCCGTGGCGCCGCTTCATCCGCTTCAGGATCAGGTCCGCGCCCGCCTGCAGCGACAGATGCAGATGCGGCATCAGCCGCGGCGCTTCGGCGATCTGCCGCCACAGATCGTCGTCGATCGCCGCCGGATCGAGCGACGACAGGCGCAGCCGCGGCAGCTCCGGCACCAGCGCCAGCAGCCGCCGCACCATCTGCCCCAGCGTCGGCGCGCCCGGAAGATCGCGGCCGTAGCTCGCGATATCCACGCCAGTCAGCACGATCTCGGCGAAGCCACGCGCGGCCAGCGCCCGCACCTGCTCGACGATCACGCCCAGCGGCACGCTGCGGTTCGGGCCGCGGCCGTAGGGGATCACGCAGAAGGTGCAGCGGTGGTCGCAGCCCTGCTGCACCTGCACGAAGGCCCGCGCGCGGCCGGCGAACTCGGTGAGCAGGTGCGCCGCCGTCTCGCGCGCCGCCATGATGTCGGAGACGGCGCTGCCGGCCTGCGCCGTCCAGCTTTCCGCCTGCAACTTCTCGGCGTTGCCGAGCACGCGGGCAACGCCGGGCAGCGCGGCCCAGGCGTCCGGTGCGATCTGGGCGGCACAGCCGGTGACGACGATGCGCGCGGCGGGATGCTCGCGATGCGCGCGGCGGATCGCCTGCCGCGCCTGCCGCTCGGCCTCCGCCGTGACCGCGCAGGTGTTGACGATGATGGTGTCGTCCAGCGCCGCGGCATGCGTGCGCATCACCTCGCTCTCATACGCGTTGACGCGGCAGCCGAAGGTGAGAACCTGCACGCTCACGCGGGGAAATCCGCAAGGTCGAGGGTGCCGCGGAAGGCTTCAGCGGTCGGACCGGTCATCAGCACGTGCCCGTCCGCGCGCCACTCGATCAGCAGTTCGCCGCCATCCACCACCACCGTCGCGCGCCGCCGCGTGAGGCCGCGCCGTGCCGCGTTCACCACCGCGGCGCAGGCGCCGGAGCCGCAGGCACGGGTCAGCCCGGCGGTGCGCTCCCACACCCGCAGGCGGATGCGGTCGGGGTCGAGCACCTGGGCGAAGCCGATATTGGCGCGCTCGGGAAAGAGCGCGGCGTGTTCGAGCATCGGGCCGAGGTCCGTCACCGGCACGGCGGCGATGTCGGCGACGAAGAAGGTCGCGTGCGGATTGCCCATCGAGCACGCCGCCGGATCGCGCACGCCGTCGGCGGCAAGGTCGAGATGCAGCGTGTCCGCCTCCCACGCCAGCGGCACGTCGCGCCAGCCGGTGTGCGCCGGGCCCATGTCCACGCACACCGTGCCGTCGGGCAGGATCTCGGCCGGCAGCAGCCCGGCGCGGGTCTCGATCACGAGGTCCGTTCGCCCGGTCGCTTCATGCAGCAGCCGGGCGACGCAGCGGGCGGCGTTGCCGCAGGCGCCGGCCTCCGCGCCGTCGGGATTGCGGATGCGCATGAAGGCGTCGGCGTGCGCCGCCGGCTCGATCACGATGAACTGGTCGCAGCCGACCCCGGTGCGCCGGTCCGCCAGCGCCGCCGCGCGGGCCTCGGTCATGCGCAGGTCGCCCGCGCGCGCGTCGAGCACGACGAAGTCGTTGCCGCAGCCGTGCATCTTCACGAATGGCGTGCGCATGGCCGGGCTTATATGGGCTGCCGCGCTGCCGACAAAGCCCTCACGCCGCCGCCAGCCGCGCCATGGCGGGGGCGAGGTCGCCATAGCCGACGAAGCGCCGCTCGAACGCCAGCCCCAGGCGCGCAGCCGCCGCCCGCGCCGCTTCGGTCAGCGCCGCGTCCTCGGTCTGGGCGAGATAGACCACCCGCTCGTAATTCCCGAAATAGGCGTCGCGCAGCGCCGCGTGCCGCTCCAGGCCGAGACCTTCCCAGACCAGCGTCTCGAAGTGCCGGGCCAGGAAATCGGTGAGGAAGAAGCTCCGCATATCGGCCTCGCCGGACTGCTCGAAGGCCGCCACGCCGGTGAAGAAGGCGTAGCAATGGGCCCCCGGTAGCCGCTCGGCGCCGGTCTCGGCCAGCACCACGTCCAGCGCCCCGCCGGTGCCGCAATCGGCATAGGCGACGAACACCCGGTCATAGCGCCCCGCCGCCTCGGCCAGCGCCGCGCGCACCGCCGGGGCGATCCGCTCGGGGCGGTTGTGCAGGGTCGCCGGCAGGCAGTGCAGATGGATGGCCGGGAACCGCTCCGGCGGCAGCAGCGCCAGGATCTCGCGCGCGAGCGCCCCGCAGGCGAGAATCAGCGTGCTCATCCGCGCCGTCGCCCGGCACGGCGGGGTGCCGCGTCGGCGCGGGCGGGCGGCGAGGCCAGCGGGCCGATCGCCGCCACAACCTGTGCCATGTCCGGCCGCTCGCCCCGCGCATGGCCCTCCAGCGCCTGCCGCATCGCACGCAGATGCTCGGGCCGTGTGCCGCAGCAGCCGCCGATGATGCGCGCCCCGGCATCCACCGCCAGCCGCGCGTATTCCGCCATCACCTCCGGGGTGCCCGAATAGGTGACGCCGTCGGCGCCCACCTGCGGCACGCCGCAATTGGCCTTGGCGATGACGACGGCGTCGGGATCGGCCTCGGTCATCGCCAGCACCGAGCAGATCAGGTCGGAGGCGCCGACGCCGCAGTTGCAGCCGAACCCGTGCGGACCCGGGGCGAACCCCGCCACCTCCCGCGCCATCGCGGCGGGCTGCAGGCCCATCATGGTGCTGCCGGCGGTGTCGAAGGAGGCGGTGACGGTGTAGGGCATGCCCACCCGGCCGGCGGCGCGCGCCGCGGCGCGCATCTCCGGCAGCGCGGACATGGTCTCGATCCAGATCAGGTCGGCCCCGCCCTGCTTCAGCCCCTCGATCTGCTCGACGAATACCTCCTCCGCCTCCGCCTCGGTCAGCGGGCCGAGCGGCACCAGCAGGTCACCGGTCGGGCCAACGGAGCCCGCCACGATCACCCGCCGGCCGGCGGCATCGGCGACGGCGCGCGCATGCGCCGCCGCGAGCCGGTTCAGCTCGCGGGTGCGGCCCTCGGCCCCGTGCAGCGCGAGGCGCCGGCGGTTGCCGCCAAAACTGTTGGTCAGCACGATGTCCGCGCCGGCATCGACGAAGGACTGGTGCAGCCGGCGCACCCGCTCGGGGAACTGCTCGTTCCACAGCTCCGGCGCCTCCCCGGAGGTCAGGCCCATGTCGAACAGGTTCGTCCCCGTCGCCCCATCGGCCAGCAACCAGTCGCGTCCGTGAAAAAATTCGTCGAGCATGAAGAAGTCTGTCGCTCCTGCGCGCCTAAATTGCGGCGCGTAATCTCGGGAGCCTAAGGTGGTTTGTCCACCTGCGAGACAGCCCCGAAGGAGCCGGCCCGGCGCATGGCGCAACGCATCATCGTGTTCTGGCGCGACATTCCCGCCCAGGTGATCATCCGCCAGGGCCGCACGAGCGAGAAGCGCGAGCTGCCCGAGCGGTTCATCCAGGCGGTGGACCGCGCGGCGATGCGCGCGGGCCTGCGCGACAGCGACGCCTATCTCGGCGAGTGGCGGCGCGGCACGCCCACCGAATGCGGCGAGGACCTCGTGGCCGAGGCGGATGCGGCGTTGGCGGCGCTGGAGGCCGAATACGACGCGGACCGGCTGGCCGCCCTGGTGCGCGCCGGCGGCCGCGCGGACGGCTGAGCATGGACCAGGCGGCGCCCGCCGCGCCGGCGGCGACCGAGGCCAAGGACGCCCTGGTGCTGTTCATGCCGAGCGGCCGGCGCGGCCGGTTTCCGCTCGGCACCCCGCTGCTCGACGCCGCCCGGGCGCTCGGCGTGTATGTCGAGAGCGTGTGCGGCGGGCGGGGCCTGTGCGGGCGCTGCCAGGTGGAGATCGCCGAGGGCGCGTTCGCCAAGCACGGCATCACCAGCCGCGCCGCCAACCTATCGCCGGCCGAGGAGACCGAGGCGCCGTATCGGCGCCGCGGCGTGCTGCCCCCGGCGCGGCGGCTGTCCTGCGCCGGGCGGGTGCTGGGCGACCTCGTCATCGACGTGCCGGGCGAGGTCGCGGTCAACCGCCAGATCGTGCGCAAGCGCGCGGAGACCCGCACGATCGCGGCCGACCCGGCGACCCGCCTCGTCACCGTCAGCGTGAAGCCGCCGGACATGGAGCACCCGCTGGGCGATGCCGACCGCCTCGTGGCGGCGATCGAGGCGACGGGGGAATGGCGCGGCGTCTGGCTCGACCCCCCGCTGCTGACCGAGGTGCAGCGCGTGCTGCGCGCGGGCGACTGGACGGTGACCGCGGCCGTGCACCAGGACATCGCCCGGCCGCAGGTGATCGCGCTGTGGCCAGGGCAGCACACGGCCCTGTTCGGGGTCGCGTTCGACATCGGCTCGACCACCATCGCCGGGCATCTGGTGGACCTCGCCAGCGGCCGCACCGTGGCCTCGGCAGGGACCACGAACCCGCAGATCCGCTTCGGCGAGGATCTGATGAGCCGCATCTCCTATCTCATGCTCAACCCCGACGACCGCGGCGCGCTGACCGAGGCGGTGCGCGGGGCGATCGGCGCGCTGATCACGCGGCTCTGCGCGCAGGCCGACATCCCGCCCGAGGAGGTGCTGGAGGCGGTGTTCGTCGGCAACCCGGTGATGCACCACCTGTTCCTCGGCATCGACCCGCAGGAGCTGGGACAGGCGCCGTTCGCGCTCGCCGTCTCGGGCGCGCTGCGGCTGGCGGCGCGCGAGCTGGGCATCGCGATCCATCCGGGCGGGCGCGCCTACATCCTGCCCTGCATCGCGGGCCATGTCGGCGCCGACGCGGCGGCCGTGGCGCTGGCCGAGGGGCCGCAGCACCACGCTGAGATCACGCTGGTCGTGGATGTCGGCACCAATGCCGAAATCCTGCTCGGCAACCGCGACCGCGTGCTGGCGGCAAGCTCCCCCACCGGGCCGGCCTTCGAGGGTGCGCAGATCACCGCCGGCCAGCGCGCCGCCCCGGGAGCCATCGAGCGGGTGCGCATCGACCCGGCGACGCTTGAGCCGCGGTTCAAGGTGATCGGCGCCGATGCCTGGTCCGACGATCCCGGGTTCGGGGCCGGCATCGAGACCGTGGGCGTCACCGGCATCTGCGGCTCCGGCATCATCGAGGTCGTGGCGGAGATGTTCCTGGCCGGCATCATCGGCGCCGACGGGCTGATCGACGCCGGGCTTGCAGCACGCTCGCCCCGCATCGAGACCGACGGGCGCACCGCGCGCTACCGGCTGTGGGACGGGGCGGTGCCGGTCGCGGTCACCCAGACCGACATCCGCGCGATCCAGCTCGCCAAGGGCGCGCTCTATGCCGGCGCGCGACTGCTGATGGACCGGCTGGGCGTGGAGCGGGTGGAGCGCATCAAGCTCGCGGGCGCGTTCGGCAGCTACATCGACCCGAAATACGCCATGGTGCTGGGGCTGATCCCCGATTGCCGGCTCGACCGGGTGAGCGCCATCGGCAACGCCGCCGGCACCGGCGCCCGCATGGCGCTGGTCAGCCGTGCGCACCGCGCGGAGGTCGAGGCGCTGGTGCGGCGGGTGGAGAAGATCGAGACTGCGCTGGAAAGCCGGTTCCAGGAGCATTTCGTGCACGCGATGGCGCTGCCGAACGGGCGCGATCCGTTCCCTGAACTCGCGGCGGCCGTGACGCTGCCGGAGCGCAGGGAGACCGAGGGCAGGCGCCGGCCCGGGCGACGGCGGGGCGGCTGATCCCGCACGAATTTCGAAGGGGAGGCGTCCAATGTGCCAGTTCTGCCTGTTCACCCGCCGGCGGCTGTTCCAGGGGCTGGCGGCGGCAGCCGTGGCGCCGGTGGTGCTGGCGGGCGGCAGCGTGAAACCACGCCGCGCCGGGCTTGCCGGACTCGCTGCCGTCGTGGCTGCCGGCGTCACCGCGCAGGCGCAGGCCGCCGAGCCGGTGGTGCTCGGCAGCGGCCAGTACCGCTACCGCGTGGTCGAAGGCTGGGGCGCGCTGCCGCCCGGCTACACCTACCACGACGGCGCCGCGGTCTGCGTGGACAGCAAGGACAATGTCTACGTCTTCAATCGCGGCGCCCATCCGGTGATCGTGTTCGACCGCGATGGAAAATTCCTGCGCTCCTGGGGCGAGGATATCGGCTTCGTCAACGCCCATGGCGCCGCGATCGGGCCGGACGACATGCTGTACCTGACCGACGATTTCGGGCAGGCGGTGCGCAAATGCACACCCGAGGGCAAGGTGGTCATGACCATCGGCACGCCGGGCAAGCCCGCGCCCGCATTCAGCGGCGATCCGTTCAACCGCTGCACGCACACGGCGCTGTCGCCGAAGGGCGAGATCTACGTCTCCGACGGCTACCAGAACGCGCGCGTGCACAAATACGCGCCGGACGGCAAGCTGCTGCTCTCCTGGGGCGAGCCGGGCACCGCGCCGGGGGAATTCAACCTGGTGCACAACATCGCCTGCGACGACGACGGCTGGGTGTATGTCGCGGACCGCGAGAACCACCGCGTGCAGGTGTTCGACCCGAACGGCAAGTATGAGACGCAGTGGAACAACCTGATGCGCCCGTGCGGGTTGTTCGTGTCCCGCGGCAAGAACCCGCTCGCCGTGATCGGCGAGCTGGGGCCGGAGACGGTGGCGACGCTGACCAAGGGCGTGCCGAATCTTGGCCCGCGCGTCTCGATCGTCTCGGCGAAGGGCGAGGTGCTGGCGCATCTCGGCACGAAGCCCATCGGCGAGGGACCGGGGCAGTTCATCGCGCCACACGGGATCGCGGTGGACTCGCACGGCGACATCTACGTCGCCGAGGTTTCCAACACCTACTGGCCGGTGCTGTTCGGCAAGAAGCCGGACCACGAGCTGCGGTCGCTGCAGAAGCTGGCGCGGATCAGCTGACCCTCACCCCGGCCCTCTCCCGCAAGCGGGAGAGGGGGCGCGGCGGGAACTCCCTCTCCCGCTTTGCGGGAGAGGGTTGGGGTGAGGGCGCGGCTGCTCAGCGCAGGCGGCCGCCGGTTGCGCGGGCGACAGCGGCCGCAACCTTCGTGCAGGCGGCTTCGATCTCGGCGTCGGTCAGCGTGCGCTCGCGCGGCTGGAACAGGACTTCCACGCCGAGCGACTTGCTGCCGGCCTCGATCTTCTCGCCCCGGTAGGCGTCGAACAGCGCGACCGAGGCGATCAGCCCGCGCTCGGCCCCGCGCGCCGCGCGCAGCACCGCCTCCGCCGTCACCGCCGCATCGACGACGAAGGCGAAGTCGCGCCGCACCGGCATGAACGCCGGCAGGTCGGGCGCGCCCTTGCGTCGCCGCTTCGGCTCCGGGATCGCGTCGAGGAGAATTTCGAGCGCCACGGCGGGCGCGGGCAGATCGAGCGCCGCCAGCACGCGCGGATGCAGCACGCCGAAGGTCGCGAGGGCGCGCGGCCCCTGTCGCAGCACGCCGGACTGGCCGGGATGGTAGAACGCGGGCGCATCGGCGGTGGCGCCGAGTGAATCGGCCGCGACGCCGAGCGCCGCGAGCACGGCCAACGCGTCGGCCTTCGCGTCCATCGCATCCACCGGCCGCGCCGGCTCCAGCCAGTGGCGCGGCGTGCTGCCGGTGCGCAGGCCCGCGGCCACGGCGGGCTGCGCATCCGGCGCGACCCCGGCGAAGGCCGGCCCGATCTCGAACAGGCCGAGATCCGGCCAGCCGCGCGCGGCGTTCCGCGCCGCCGCCAGCGCCAGCGTCGCGACGGGCGTCGCGCGCAACTGGTCGAGATCGGCGGCGATCGGGTTGCTCAGCCGCAGTGCGGGATCATCGGTGCCGAACAGCGCCGCCTGCTCGTGCGCGAGAAAGCTGAAGGTGACGCATTCCAGCAGGCCGCGCGCCGCCAGCACGCGGCGCGCGAACGCGGCGCGCGTCTGGCGTGGCGTGAGCGTGGGGCGCGGAATGGGGCCGGCAACCGGCATCGACACCGGCGGCACGGCATCCAGGCCGCGCAGGCGCAGCACTTCCTCGACGAGATCCGCTTCCGGCTCGACGCTCTCGCGCCCGGCCGCGGCCGCCGCGAGGTCGATGCCGGGCGCGGGATCGAGCCCGCTTGGTGCCGCGATGTCGTTGCGCCAGGACGGCACCGCGACCGTGACCCGCTCCGCGTCGCGCTCGACCACGGAAAACCCGAGGCGCCGCAACGATCCGACCGCCTCCTCCGCCGGCACGGCGAGGCCGCCCAGCGTCGCGAGGCGGGCGAAGCGCAGCGTGGCGTTGCGCTGCCACGCCGGCTCGGCGCCCGCTTCGGTAACCTCGCTCGGCTCGCCGCCGCAAAGCTCCAGGATCATGCGCGTCGCCGCCTCCACCGCCGCCGGCAGCAGCGCGGGGTCGATGCCACGCTCGAACCGCTGGCGCGCGTCGGAGTGCACCATGTGGCGCCGCCCGGTGAGTGCCACATGCACCGGGTCGAACAGCGCGCATTCGAGGAACACCGTATGGGTGCCCTCGTCGCACCCGGTCGCCTCGCCGCCCACGACGCCGGCGAGCGACTGCACGCCGGCGGCGTCCGCGATGACGCAGTCCGCCGCGACCGGCGTGATGTCCTTGCCATGCAGGCCGCGGAACGTCTCGCCCGCGCCGGGGCGCAGCGTCAGCACCGGGCCGGTGAGCTTCGCGCCGTCGAAGACGTGCAGCGGGCGGCCGAGATCGAAGGTGAAGAAGTTGGTGATGTCCACCAGCGTGTTGATCGGGCGCAGGCCGATCGCGACCAGCCGGTCGGCGAGCCAGCGCGGGCTCGGCCCGTTGCGCAGGCCGCGCACGGTGCGGCCGAGCACCCATGGACACGCCTG
>JAFKFJ010000029.1 GCA_017307335.1 Alphaproteobacteria bacterium
CAGCACGCGCAGCAGCGTCACCGCATGCTGGCGTCCGGCGCCGTTGCGCAGCGTCAGCGTGACCGGCGTGCCTTCCGGGCCGATCAGCATGCCGGCGATGGTGTCCACATCGGCGTCCTGGATTGTCTGCCCGTCCACCGCCAGCAGCCGTTCCCCCGCGCGTACGCCCGCCGCGGCGGCGGGGCCGTTGTGGTCGACCTGCTCCAGCACGAAACCGCCCCCGCGCTCGCTCACGCGCGCGCCGATGCTGGCCGAGCCGGTGCGGCGCATGCGGTCGGCCTGCGCCGCGGCGGGCGGGATGTAGCGGGACCAGGGGTCGAGATGGCCGGTCAGCTCGGCGAACATTGCCGAGACGAGCGCCTGCGCGCCGGCGTCGCGGAGTCGGCCGGAGGCGTCCCACGCGGCGCGGGCCAGCTCGGCGGTCGCCTGCCCCCAGCCGCGCGCGTCCTCCGCCGCCGGCGCCTCGCGGCTGAGCAGCGACCGGCCGCCCGCGTTCAGCCGCAGCGTTCCGTCGTGCAATTCCGCGGTCACCGAGGGGTCGAGCGAGGCGAGCCCGGCGAGCGCCCACAGCGCCATCTGCGGCACCGGGATCGGGGTCAGCGAACGTGGGGCGATGAAGGCGTAGGCGGTGCCCATCGCGTCCGCGAGGGTGTGCGGGTCGGGTGCCAGCAATGCGCTGCGCGGTTCCCCTCGGCCGGCGACCGGCACGAGCAGCAGCACGAGCAGGAGCAGCGTGCGCATCAACGACCCGGCGAGCGGACCTCCGCACGGGCGCGGCGCCGATGCCGCGGCACGCCCTGATGGATGTGAAACACCAGCCCGCCGGTCACCGGACTTGCCTCCGCCAACCGCACTTCCACTTCCTGCCCCAACCGGAACGAAATGCGCGTGCGGCGGCCGGAGAGCGTGTGCGCAACGTCGTCGTGCATCCAGAAATCGTCAGGCAGCGAAGCCAGCGGCACCAGCCCGCTCGCGCCGCTTTCGGCAATTGTGACGAAAACTCCGAACCGCGTCACGCCGGAAATGCGGGCAGCGAATACCGCACCCACCTTGTCCGCCATGAAGGCGGCGAGATAGCGGTCGATCGCGTCGCGCTCGGCGAGGGCTGCGCGGCGTTCGGTCGCGGTGATGTGCTCGGCATCCGCTTCCATGTGCCCCGGCGCATCGTCGGGCAGCGCCCCGGCACCGAGGTCGAGGCCGCGGATCAGCGCGCGGTGCACGAGCAGGTCGGCATAGCGCCGGATCGGGCTCGTGAAATGCGCGTAGCGGGGCAGGGCGAGGCCGAAATGGCCGATATTGTCGGGGCTGTAGGCCGCCTGGCTCTGGCTGCGCAGCATCACCTCGTTGACCAGCGCCGCGTGCTCGGTGCCGGCGACGCGGCGAAGCACGTGGTCCAGGTCGCGCGGGCGCAGGTCGCGCCCGGCCGGCAGCACGATGTCGAAGCCGCGCAGGAAGTCCCGCAGGCCCGCCAGTTTCTCGTCCGAGGGCGGGGCGTGGACGCGGTAGACGCAGGGCTGGCGCAGCCGCTCCAGCTCCTCGGCGGCGCAGATATTGGCCAGCACCATGAACTCTTCGATCAGCCGGTGGCTGTCGAGGCGCGGGCGCGGGATGACGGCGGCGACCCGGCCGGCGTCGTCGAGCACCACCTGCCGCTCCGGCAGGTCCAGTTCCAGCGTGCCGCGCGCGTGGCGCGCGTGCAGCAGGGCGCGGAAGGCGGCGTAGAGGTCGGCGAGCGGCAGCGCGCCAGGCGTCGCGGCGTCGTGCGCGTCCTGCACCGCCTCGTAGGTGAGGCGCGCCGCGCTGCGCATGATGCCGCGCCCGAAGCGGTAGCCCCGGCGCCGGCCCTCGGCGTCGATGCGGACCTCCGCGAACAGGCAGCCGCGGTCTTCGCCCGGCCGCAGGCTGCACCAGTTGTTGGAGAGCGCCTCCGGCAGCATCGGCACGACGCGGTCGGGGAAGTAGCAGGAATTGCCGCGCGTGCGCGCCTCGTGGTCGAGCGCCGCGCCGGGGCGGACGTAGTGTGCGACGTCGGCGATTGCGACGACGAGGCGAAACCCGTCCTCGGCCGGCTCGGCGAACACCGCGTCGTCGAAGTCGCGCGCATCGGCGCCGTCGATGGTCACCAGCGGCAGCCCGCGCAGATCCTCCCGCCCGCGCGCCGCCACGCCACGGGCGCGGCGGGCCTCGGCCAGCGCCTCGGGCGCGAACTCGGTGCGGATGTCGTGGGTGTGGATCGCGATCAGGCTGACCGAGCGCGCATCGCCCATCCGGCCCAGCCGCTCGATCACGCGCGCGGGCTTCAGCCCGTAGCCGGTCGAGGGCAGCGGTTCGGCGAGCACGATCTCGCCCGCCACGGCGCCGCCATCCGCGCCCGCCGGCACCGTCCACTCGGCCTTGGCGCGCCGGTTGGTCGGCACGATGCGCCCGGCGCGATAGACGCCGAGGATGCGCGCCGGCGTGTCGGCGAGCCGCTTCACCGTCCGCCCCTCGTAGCGCCCGGGGCCGATCCGGCGCAGCCGCGCCAGCACGCGCTCGCCGGGTGCCAGGGCAGGGCGGCCGCGCGGCTCCGGCGCCATCAGGATCAGCGGCGGCGGCCCGTCGGCCTGCCAGTGAACCGGGCGGCCGATGGCATCGCCGTCCGGGTCGGTGCCGGTGATCTGCACCACCGTCGTCTCCGGCAACCGCTCGGTCGTACGGCGATGCGTCGGCGGAGGTGGGTCGCGACGCCGCCGGGCCACGTCAGCCGACGGCTTTGCGCCGCGGCGGTGCGGCCGGCTTCGCGGCGCGCTTCGGCTTCGCCTTCGGCTTCTTCGCCGCGGGCTTGGCCTTCGCTTTCGGCTTCGCCGCCGCCGCCGCGGCCTTCTGTGGTGCTGGCCGCGGCTTCACCGCCGCCTTCGCCTTGCGTCCGCCCCGCGCCTTCAGCGGCTTGCCCCTGCCGGCCAGCAGCTCGACCGCCTGCGCGAGCGTCACGTCGTCGATGCCCGCGTCGCGCGGCACGTTCGCGACCATGTTGCCGTGCTGGACATACAGCCCGAACCGCCCCTTGCGCAGCAGCACCGGCTCCTTGTCGCCCGGGTGCGGGCCGAGCGTGCGCATGTTGGCAAGCTTCTGCGCCAGCACATCGACCGCGCGATTGAGCCCGACCACGAGCACGTCGTCGTCGCGGTCGAGCGAGGCGAACACCGCGCCCATCTTCACGTACGGCCCGAAGCGGCCGATGCCGGCCTCGATCGGCTCGCGCGTCTCGGGATGGATGCCGACGATGCGGGGCAGCGACAGCAGCGACACCGCCTGGTCGAGCGTGATCGTCTCGCCGTCCATGCCGCGCGGCAGCGAGGCGCGGCGCGGCTTGCGCTTCGCCTCCTTGTCCGCCCCGCCCTCCTGCACGTAGAGCCCGTACGGTCCGCGCCGGACGCTGATCTCCTCGCCGCTCTCGGGATGCGCGCCGAGCACGCGCATGCCCTTCTTCAGCGTGTCCGCAGCATCGTGGCCGTTCTCCACCGTGTGCCGTCGCGTGTACTGCCAGGCAGGATAGTTCGTGCAGCCGATGAA